>DBFAWQ010000280.1:0-8573 GCA_048242115.1 Eggerthellaceae bacterium | reverse complement strand
CGCGCAAGGACTTCAAGGGCCGCGACTACCCGGTGTGGGTGCGCGAGTACCCCGACCCGAGCGCTGCGGGCACCACGCTGAAGGTGGAGGTGACCGACGAGGCCATGTGCTATCCCATCGGCCAGTCCCAGGCCGACGGCTTCGTCTACACCGTGACCGACGAGACGGGCACCTACCGCTTCGACAACCTGCCCACGGCCTACACCGACCCCGACGGCCACCACTACCTGGCCAGCTACCGGGTGGTGCTCGGGCAGCTGCACCAGGAGACGGTGCGCGACGAGGACGGCAACGTGCTGTACTCCACGCCGTGGATGATGACCCACTACCACAGCGGCTCCGACGTTCTGGCCGACTCCGACGTGCGCGACACGCGCCCCGGCACCCAGGACGCCTACAAGGTGATCGGCCGCGAGGTGGACGGCGACGGCGTCACCCAGCTGCGCGCCCTGGACGGCCAGATCATCCTGGCGGCCAAGGTGGGCGCCGACCGGGCCTACCCGAACCAGAGCTCCCAGGTGGACGTGCCGCTCTCCGACGTGTACGAGGGCGCCGACGGCTCCACCATGGTGAAGTACGACTTCCTGACCAAGCGCGACACCCAGGTGCAGGGCGGCGACATCGGCGAGCTGGCCGTGCCGCGCCGCGAGATCCGCGGCCGCGTGTGGCACGATGCGGACTACGACGGCCTGCAGGCCACGACCACCACCCAGGTCCCGCGCGAGGACAGCGAGGGCAACCCGGTCGTTGACGACGACGGCAACCCGGTGATGGACGAGGTGACCACCTACGACGAGTCCGAGCCGGGCCTGGCGGGCGAGACCGTGGCGCTGTCCCAGTACTACTACGACGAGACCATGGTGAACCAGGAGGAGGGCGACCCGAACTTCGGCACCCACTGGATCCGCAACACCGACTTCTGCATAGCGGGCTTCAACAACCTGGCCGCCATCGCTACGGGCGACTGGGCCGAGGACGCCTACGTGGAGGACGGCCGGGTGTACATCAAGACCAACGGCGAGGGCATCTACTCCTTCAAGAACCTGCCCACCACCTATATAAAGAACCTGTCCGCCGACGAGGTGGGCAAGGTGAGCCGCCTGCGCCTGGCCTCCTACCGCTTGGAGCTCATGGGGCTGCATGAGGACGAGGAGCAGGGGACCGACGGGGCCACCTCCACGGTGCCCTGGATGATGACCCGCTTCCACGTGGACAAGGTGACGGGCGACGACGGCGCCACGAAGGTGGACGTCCATGCCGACTCCGACATCGACGACAGCCAGCCGGGCACCCTGGACGCCTACGCCCTGCAGGGACGCATCGACATCGTGGACGAGCTTCTGGGCGACGACACCGTCGACCCGGTGGGCGTGCGCGGCGGCAAGGGCCAGCTCATCCTGGCCGGACCCATCCACGGCGTCGACCCCGGCCAGCAGACGGCCCAGGTGACCATCCCGGCCGAGGACGTGGTCGAAGGGGCCGCGGGCACCGTGGTCTACGACATGATGCGCGCCCGCTTCGACGAGGACGAGGCCTACCACGGTGGCGACGCCGGGCAGCTGCCCATCCCCACCCGCTCGCTGGCCGGCCGCGTGTGGCGCGATGCCGACTACAACGGCCTGCAGAGCGCGGATGCGGACAAGGAACCGGGCATCCCGGGCGTGCAGGTGACCCTGGAGCAGTGGTACTTCGACCCGGAGGCCCCGGCGACTCCCGCGGCCCCCGGCTTCCTGGACGGCGACTTCGACGAGGAGCTGAACTTCTCGGGCAAGATCGACGCGGCCTACACCAGCCAGTGGGTGCGCAACGCGAACTTCGCCTCCGACGGCTACACGGCCATGGACGGCCGCGTGGCGGTGGTGACGGGCGAATGGGCTGCGGGCGCCTCGGTTTCCGACGGCGTGGTGTCGGTGCTGACCGACGAGGCGGGCGTCTACCGCTTCGACAACCTGCCCACGGCCTACACCGACCCGGCCACGGGCAAGCACTACCTGGCCGCCTACCGGGTGAAGCTGGTGGATTCGCTGCTGGACGACGAAGAGGGCGCCTGGATGATGACCCGCTACCACCAGGGCGGGGAAGAGGCGCTGGAGCTTGACTCCGACCTGCCGGACAACCTGGGCCTCGACCACAACTACCCGCTCATCGGACGGGAAGTGGCCACGGAGGGCGACGGGCTTGCGAACCGCTACCTGGGCATGCGCCAGGAGATGCTGGAGGGCCAGGTCATCCTGGCGAACGCCGCCGGCACCACCGGCCGCGGCGCCCGGGCCGAGCAGGCTATCCCGGCTACGGACTACATCAACGACCTGACGGGCGAGCTGGTCTTCGACTGGATGGACGCCCGTCCCTACCGCACCGGCGCCGACGCGGTGAACGGCGGCGACGCCGGCCAGCTGCCGCCGCCGATCCAGGACATCGTGGGCGTGCTGTGGAACGACGCCAACAACGACGGCATCCAGGGCATGGTGAAGGTGGAGCGCAACGCCGACGGCACGCCGGTGCTGGACGACGAGGGCAACACCGTCCCGGTGCTGGACGCCCACGGCAACCCGGCGCTGGAGCGCACCGACGACGGCACCGCGGTGCTCGTGGACGACCTGGGCAACTGGATCCAGGCGACGGATTCCGACGGCAACCCGCTGTTCGAGTCCGACGGGGTCACCCCGAAGTGGCTCACCGAGCACGGCATGAACGGCATCTCCGTGAAGCTGGAGCGCTTCTACACCGCCGACGACGGCCTGACCTGGACCGCCTGCCCGTGGTCCGAGGCGGAGGCCAAGCCCTACGTGGAGGCTGGCCTGGTGTGGGATTCCGCCGACGGCAGCCTGCGCACCATGACCGCCGAGCAGCCCAACGCCTACGGCGACGTCCGCAACGGCATCTACCGCTTCGACCGGATGCAGACCCAGGGCCGCGTGGACACCGACGGCGACGGCCTGACCGAGATGGTCGTCTACGGCTTCCGCGCGAAGATCGACGAGCCTGACTGGCGCATGAACCGCATGGCCTCGAAGTTCCGCCAGGGAGACGACGTGGCCCGCGACTCCGACCTGGTCTACGAGACCTCGTCCCCGAACAAGTCCTACCTCATGGGCGAGGAGGAGTACATCGTGCTGCTGGAGGCCGCCGACGCCGGGTCGGTGCCGGCGAACCGCCAGCTGGGTGCCGTGTCCAACAACCCCAACAAGCCGCAGCTGCCCGTTTCGGCGGCTCCGGCGCCGGGCACGCGCGCTTCCATCGCCACCTTCGCCGCGGCTGCGGTGGCGGCGGCCCGCGACGGCGCCCAGGGCTCGGTGAGCTACGACCGCGCCGACGGCTCGGACGGCGCCTTCAACGACGGCGGCCTGTTCGACCCGGCGTCCCAGTCCATCGCCGGCTACCTGTGGGTCGACGAGAACTACAACGGCCTGCGCGACGAGGGCGAGGAGCCGCTGGAGAACCGCATCGTGCTGTTGCAGCCGTGGAAGTGGAACGACGAGACCAAGGCCTGGGAGAAGCTGGAGGCGCCCAACCCCCAGGCCACCGACGCGAACGGCTACTACCGCTTCGACAACCTCTACGGCAGCTCCTTCGAGGAGAACGCCGACGGCACGGGCCACAAGGACTACCTGATCGGCTACACCGTGGAGGTGCTGGGCGCCCCCACCACCGAGTACGGCCTGGCCCAGACGGTGCAGGGCATGCCGGTGGCGAACCTGCTGGTGGCCGACGAGGACAACGACCAAAACTCGAAGGCCCACCGTGCCGTGGAGCCGGCGGACGCCGGGGTCTACGGGGCCGGCAACTACCCGCTGGCCTGGTACGACGGCACCGAGGAGTGCGACATCCAGCAGCAGAGCGACGGCGTGGTCGAGATCGCCGAGGGCCGCTACGTGGTGGACGGCCGCATCGTGCTGGCCGCCGCCGCCACCGAGGAAGGCGAGGCCGAGGGCGGCACCCAGGACGTCTACCGCGTCACCGTGGGCGAGGGGACGGGCGAGAACGCCACCATGGAGTTCGACATGGCCGTCTCCGCCAGCGAGGTGCGCATGGACGGCGGCTTCCTGCCCCGCGACACCTCCGAGATCCGCGGTATCGTGTGGGAGGACGAGAACTACAACGGCCTGCGCGACTACGTGGTGGAGGGTTTCGACGACCTGGATTCGGTGCCCGAGACCATCACGCCGGGCCTGGAGAAGCCGGTGTCCGGCCAGCGCATGTTCCTTATCCAGGAGTACCTGGACGACAACGGCCAGTGGGTGCTGAACCCAGGCTTCCAGCGGCCTCAGGACCGCATGCTGGAAACCGGCGACCTGCGGGCCGGCGACGACTTCGTGCTGGTGAAGAACGTGGTCGACGATGCCAGCTACCGCCTGGTGAAGGTGGAGAAGGACGCCGACGGCACCATCGTGGAGACGCCGGTCAGCGAGTGGTACGGCGCTTCGGGCCGCCCGTGGCCGGCAGGCGCCGAGGGCCGGTTCCGGAACGGCGACGACGCCGCGGCCGCCACTCCCATCGTGGTGGAGCCGCTGACCGAGTACAAGGTGGAGTCCAAGCGCGTTTCGGACGGCTCCGACGAGCCGGGCAACCCCATGTACGTGTTCACCACCGGCACGCGCATCGTGCGGGGCGAGCAGACCGGCTTCGCCGTGGAGGCGGGCGGCACCACCCTTGCGGTGGTGGAGGCGCCGCAGGTAGACGACGCCGACCTGGCCGTGGAGAACGGCTTCGAGTACACCGTCGACGACCCCGACGACGAGGCCGCCGAATGGGTGGCGGCCGACGGGGAGGGCCTTGCGGCCTTCGCGCGTCTGGCCCACAGGAGCGACTACGTGGTGTCCGTGCGCGTGCGCGGCAACCAGGCCTACTACGACGCCCTGGCCGCTGCGGCCGAGCCGGCGGCCCAGGCTGCCGACGAGGGCGAGGGCGACGGCGAGGGTGCCGAGGGCGACGGGTCCGAAGGGTCCGGCGGCGAAGGCGAAGGCAGCGAGGGCGAAGGCGGCGAAGGCGAGGGCGAGGGCCCGGTCTTCGGCGACGACGTGGTCTTCCCGAGCCCCGTGCTGGACAGCGTGGCCATCGCGACGCTGCCGAACCGTGCCGGCACCTCCGTGGGCTACACGCCTGCGGCCACCGGCATCACCCAGGACACGGTGACGCCGACGCCCTTCGGAGCGCGGATGACCCTGTCCGACGCCCAGGGCATCTACCGCTTCGGCGACCTGCCCAGCTACCTGCAGAAGAGCGCTGCGGACGGCTCGATCATGACCTACGGGGCCCTGGGGGCCACGGACAAGCTGTACCTGGTGCGCTACCGCGTCAGCTCCGCCGAGCCGTCCGACGGCTACGTCATGACCCGCTTCCACAAGGGCGACGATAGCGGCTTCGACTCCGACCTGACCCGGGAGGGGACCGGCGAGGCCCGCTCGCTGGTGCTGAAGCCGCAGATCGGCTACGGCGTCACGGCCGACGGGGCGCCCCTGGTGGTGCAGGACGGCCGCATCTACCTGTCCCAGAGCGCCGTCGAGGGCGACGGCCACCAGTACCAGCAGGATCTGGCGCTGATGGCGGGGCAGTGGCAGGTGCCCGCCGAGGGCCAGGAGCCCACGGTGAGCTTCGACGTGCCGCGCCCGGTGGGTGCGGCCCGCAGCGGCGACGTGGGCCTGAAGGAGGCGCCGGTGAGCTCCATCTCCGGCATCGTGTGGAACGATGCGGACCTGGACGGCGTGCGCCAGGAAGAGGAGCTGGGCGTGGGCGGCGCCTTGGTGACGCTGACCCGCTACTGGTTCCGCGCCGGCCAGGAAGGGGCGCCCGAGCCCTACCAGGCAAGCGACTGGTGGGAGTTCGACGCCGAGTTCGACGAGACGAACCACAGCGTGCTCTCCAAGGCGGACGGCACCTGGTCCTTCGACAACCTGCCCACCTTCGGCACCGACGACAGGGGCGAGGAGGTCATCTACGGCTACCGTGTGAACGTGGAGCGGCTGCCCCAGGTCTCCGGCGCCGGCAACGGCTGGGCCGTGACGGTGCTGAACGCCATCGACCCGTCCACGGCCGAGGAGCTGGAGGACGGCACCATGACCGAGCCGGTGAACAACCCGGCGGTGGACTCCGACCTGGACGAGATGACCACGCGGCTTCTGCCGGATAGCGGGGCGAACGGGCTGATCGTGCTGGCCATGCCCTGGACCTCCGACGAGGCCGACGAGGCGAAGATCGAAGGCCCTGGCGGTATCACCTGGTCGAAGATGGCCACCCAGGCCAGCGTGGCCAACGACGCCGGCATCGCCCGGTACGACAGCTTCGCCATCGACGGCTGGGCGTGGAACGACCTGGAGAAGGACGGTGTGCAGGTGGGCGGCGAGGACCGGTTCGCCGGCGAGCGCGTGTACCTGCAGCGCCGGGCCATGGACGCCAATGCCGCGGCCCAGGCCGGCGTGGGTTCGGCCGTGGGCGACGGGGCCCGCGGAAGCCATCTGGACGGCGCCGGCAACCCGGTGACGGCGGCCAAGCGCACCCTGGCCGACCCGTGGAGCCTCACGGACCAGCAGCGTCCCGATCCCGATGCGGCCGACCGCGAGGCGGCAGCTGAGGTGGATGCGCTCATCGACGCCATCGGAGAGGTGGAGCTGACCGACGAGTGCAGGGCCGCCATCCAGGTGGCGCGGAAGGCCTACGACCGGTTGACCGACAAGCAGAAGACGTTCGTGACCAAGGCCGATGCGCTGGAAGCCGCCGAGGCGGCCTACAAGGCCCTGGAGGAGGGCGCAGGCAAGCCCGAGGAGCCCACCGAGGCCGACCGCCAGGCCGCAGCCGACGTGGACGCGCTCATCGACGCCATCGGCGAGGTGGAGCTGACCGAGGCCTGCAAGGATGCCATCGACGCGGCGCGGGAGGCCTTCGACGGGCTCACCGAGCTGCAGCAGGGCCTGGTGGAGAATCTGGACGTGCTGGAAGCCGCCGAGAGCGCCTACGGGGAGCTGGAAGCGGCCGAGGCCGACCGCCAGGCCGCGGCGGCGGTGGACGGGCTCATCGACGCCATCGGCCCGGTGCAGCTGACCGACGCGTGCAAGGCTGCCATCGATGCGGCCCGCAGCGCCTACGACGCTCTCACCGACGCCCAGAAGGCCCTGGTGGAAAAGCTGGACGTGCTGGAAGCCGCCGAGGGTGGCTATGCCGAGCTGGAGGCGGACGTCCCCGGCACCCGCGCTGCGACCGTGTCCGGCTTCGCCATCGCCCAGGGGCTCGAGCGCGTGGCGTCGCTCATCGCCACGTTCGCCGACGGCGACCCGGCCGACCCGGCCGAGGCTGACCGCCAGGCTGCGGCGGCTGTGGATACGCTCATCGACGCCATCGGCACGGTGGAGCTGACCGAGGCGTGCAAGGATGCCATCGACGCGGCCCGCGGCGCCTACGAGGCCCTCACCGACGCC
This sequence comes from Eggerthellaceae bacterium, assembly GCA_048242115.1. Classification (GTDB taxonomy): domain Bacteria; phylum Actinomycetota; class Coriobacteriia; order Coriobacteriales; family Eggerthellaceae; genus Xiamenia. The sequence continues at coordinate 1,161 of DBFAWQ010000280.1, read as the reverse complement.
CAGAAGAACATGGTGGAGAAGCTGGGCATGCTGGAAGCCGCGGAAACGGCCTACGCCGAACTGGAGGCGGGCGGCCGGGATCCCGAGGAGCCCACGGAGGCCGACCGCCAGGCCGCAGCCGACGTGGACGCGCTCATCGGCGCCATCGGCGAGGTGGAGCTGACGGAGGCGTGCAAGGATGCCATCGACGCGGCGCGGGAGGCCTTCGACGGCCTGACCGGGCTGCAGCAGGGCCTGGTGGAGAAGCTGGACGTGCTGGAAGCCGCCGAAGCGGCCTACGAGGAGCTGAGGCAGGCCGAGGAAGCGGCTGCCGCGGCCGACCGCAAGGCAGCGGCGGCGGTGGACGCGCTCATCGGCGCCATCGGCGAGGTGGAGCTCACCGACGAGTGCAAGGCCGCCATCGACGCGGCGCGCCAGGCCTTCGACGCCCTCACGGCGCCGCGGCAGGCCCTGGTGACCAAGCTGGCGGTGCTGGAGGAGGCCGAGGCGACCTACGAGCAGCTGAAGGAGGAGGCCGCCAACCGGCCGGCGCCGGAGCCGTGGGAGGACGTGACCAGCATGCTCACCGACGGCGAGGGCTACTACCGCTTCGACGAGCTGCCGGTGACCGACGAGTACGGCAAGCCCTACGAGTACCGCATCCGCATGGTGAACCCGGACGGCTCCGAGTACATCGCCGCCGTGCACGTGGGCAGCGACGACAACGCCGACAACGACCTGCATCCGGCCGACGGCACCGCCGACAGCGCCGGCATGGGCTACAGCGACCCGCTGGCCGCCCTGCTGAAGCGCGGCCACGAGGCCGACGGCTCCCAGGGGGTCGGCACCCGCGCCGTTGCGACCGGCGCCGACGGCGGCTGGGCCTTCGAGCCCACGGCCTACGGCCAGGCGTTCTACATGCTGGACGCCAACGACTGGACCCGCGACAACGGCCAGGCGGTCGACCCGGCGTTCTACCTGGAGCCGCCCGAGGAGCCCGACGAGCCCACCCCCGTGGACCCGGTGCCGCCCGACGAGCCCGACCCGGTGCAGCCCGACGAGCCGCGCAAGCCGGCCATCCCGCTGCCGAAGCCGAGCCCCACGCCCGGCTGGGCCCCGCAGACCGGCGACAGCATCGCCATGGTGCTGGCGACCATGCTGGTGGCAGCCGCGGCCTTCGCC
>DBFAWQ010000279.1:0-8450 GCA_048242115.1 Eggerthellaceae bacterium | reverse complement strand
CTCCTGCTCCCCCATGGAGGATTTCTCGGCTCTGGACGGTACCGTGGAGGCCTGCGTCGCCGACGAGTCCGTTATCGGGCATCTGCGCCCCTCGACCCTGGAAGGGTGCGTCGTGCGCGTGGCGGACATGATCGCGTACCTGGGCAAGGACCGCGCCGACGCCGTGGCCATGGGGGTGTTGGACGGGTTGGACGGCTTCGACAGCTCCTACATCGGGCGCGAGAACGCGAAGATCCTGAACAACCTGACCGTCGACATCGTCAACAACAGCTACGGGCGGGACCGCATCGCCATGTCGGAGGAGGCCTTTCACGACCTGAAGCGCGCCAAACGGCAGAACTACGAGCTCATCTACGAGCGCGAGGGCTTCGCCGACGGCTCGGGTAACGTGGTGGAGGAGATGTTCCAGGAGATGTACGGGCGGCTGCTTTCCGACGTGGAGGCGGGCGAGGAATCCTCGCCGGTGTTCCGGCACCACGCCCGCAACCTCGCCCGGCACTCCTCCAGCATAAAGGCGGAGGAGTACATGGCCGGCGAGCCGAACCAGATCGTGGTGGACTACCTGGCCTCCATGACGGACAGCTACTTCATGGCCCTCTACGAGTTCCTGTTCCCCCGCAGCACCAAGACCGTGGTGTCGCGCGGGTACTGCGCCGACCTGGCGCGGGGCTAGGCCATGGCGCAGATCAGCAGCGAGGACGTCGAGCGCGTCCGGGAGGCGACGGATCTGGTGGCCCTCATGGGGGAACGCACCCAGATACGCCAGAAGGGGCGGGACTTCTGGTGCTGCTGTCCTTTCCACCAGGAGAAGACTCCCTCGTGCAAGATCGACGGCGCCACGGGACGGTGGCATTGCTTCGGCTGCGGGGAAGGGGGAGACGCCTTCGCGTTCCTCATGAAGTCCGACGGGCTGACCTTCCCGGAGGCGGTGCGGGCGCTTGCCGAGCGAGCGCACATCGAAATCAAGGAGACGGGTGGGCGCGGCGGCGGGGTGAGTCGCGACCGGAAGACGCGCCTGCAGGAGGTGTGCAAGGCCACGGCCGACTTCTACCACCGCCAGCTTTTGTGCCTGAAGGACCCTTCCGCCGACGCGGCCCGCTCCTACCTGGGCGGCCGGGGGCTCGGTGGGGAGGTGGCCAAGAAGTGGCAGCTGGGGTTCGCGCCGGGTCGCGGCGCCCTCGTGCGGCATCTGGGTTCGCTCGGCTTCACCGCCCAGGAGATGGTGCAGGCCAACGTGGCGCTCCAGCGGGACGGCGGCCCGCTTCGGGACCGGTTCTTCAACCGGGCGATGTTCCCCATCTTCGACGAGCGCGGATGCGCCATCGCCTTCGGGGGGCGCGTCATCGGCCAGGGAGAGCCGAAGTACCTCAACTCCCAGGAGACGCCGCTGTTCCACAAGTCGAAGGTGCTCTTCGGGCTCGACAAGGCGAAGGGCGCCATGGCCGCCACGGGGGTGGCCATCGTGACCGAGGGCTACACCGACGTCATCGCGCTGCACGAGGCGGGGATCGAAAACGCCGTGGCCACCCTGGGCACAGCCCTTACCCTAAGCCACATCCGGCTGCTGTCGCGCCATGCCTCCAAACGCATCGTCTACCTGTTCGACGGCGACGAGGCGGGCAAGCGGGCGGCCGACCGGGCGCTCGGGTTCATCGACGAGTCCATGACCCCCGAGGCGGGGCGCACCCAGGTGGAGCTGTTCGCCGTCACGCTGCCCGACAACCTGGACCCGGCCGATTTCGTGGCCCAGCGCGGCGCCGATGCGCTGCGGGAGCTGCTGGACCAAGCGCTGCCGCTTATCCAGTACGGCATCGACCGAAGGCTCGCCCGCCACGACCTGTCCACGGCCGAGGGGCGTTCGGCGGCCCTGGCCGACGCGCTCTCCGTGCTCGCCCCCATCAAGGACTCGTTTCTGGCCAAGGACTACGCGGTGCAGCTGGCCGGCCGTACCCGGGCCCCGGAGGCCGACGTGCTCTCGCGGCTCGCGTCCCTGAAGGCCCCGCGCCGCCCCGAGGCGGAAGGGGAGGGGCTCCCCCCGCAGGCTGGGGGCTGGGACGGCGCCCGGCAGGATTCGACGGTCGCCCCTTCTCCGCAGATCGCTCCCGCGCGCCCGGCCGCCCCGATGCGTCGGCTCACCTCGGCCGAGCGCAGCCGCCTGAGCTTCGAGCGCGAGCTGCTGCGGCAGCTGTCGCTGAACCCCCAAGCCGCCCTGGACCATGCGGACGCCCTGGCCTCCACCCACTGGCACGAGGAGGCCCACCGCATGGTGGCGGGGGCCATGCTGGAGGTACTGGCCGAGGCGGCCGCGCCGTCGCCGATGCGCTTCGCGGCCGCCGTCGTGGAGCGCGCTCCGGTGGCCGACCAGGTGCTCGCCGGGGGCGTAGGCGCGGGGCAGGCGACCGATTTCGCCGAGCGCGGCTTTGCCGAGGCGTTGCGGTTCGTGATCGACGAACTGGCCCTGGGCGATCTGCGCGACGACTTGGCGGCGCTGCGGGCCCAGCTGGCGGCCCCTGCGGGCGTGCCCGACGAGGATCGGGCGGTGCTGCTGCAGATGGCCGCCCTCCTGCAGTCCCAGCTCGTGGAGAAGCAGAGCGCCCATGGAAAAGCGTAGGTTTTCCTTGCGCACAGGCGAAGGACTGTTTACAATCAGTATTTCGTATGCAACAGTCCGGTTTCTGCCGTTTCGAACATCGAGGAGCGTGTTTCGTTGAATCCCCTGGCTATCATCATGTGCGTGCTGCTGGTCATCTCCGGCATCGGCCTCATCATCTTCGTCCTGCTTCATTCCGGCAAGGGCACCGGCGTGTCCGACATGATCGCCAGCTCGGTCTACTCGAGCCAGACGGGCACCTCCATCGTCGAGAAGAACCTCGACCGCATCACCATCATTCTGGCTATCGTGTTCTTCGTGTCGCTGATCGTGCTCATGATCGTGTACCCCCAGGGCACCATCACGCCGGGTCAGTAGGGAAGGATCCGAAGCATTCGAGCGAAGTGCCTTTGGGGTCCTCGGTCGACAATGTTGTGCCAAAGCTGTGTTGTTGGGCGATCGCCGCGCTTGAACGGGGCGATCGCTTCTATTATGGGGAGACTGCCAAAAGGCAGCGGCGCTTTGCCTAGTGGCCACGGCTTCCCCCATGGCTACCCGGCTTGGCGTTACGGCAACGCCGTCGGCGAAGGTCCGGCGGTTTCTGGGAAAGGAAATGGAACATGGCAGAGAAGCTGAGCATCAGCAAGGAGCGCACCGCGGAGCTCATCAAGGAGTTCGGGAAGAACGAGCACGACTCCGGCAGTCCCGAGGTGCAGGTGGCGATCCTCTCCGAGCGCATCCGCAACCTCACGGAGCACCTGAAGACCCACAAGAAGGACAACCACACGCGCCGGGGCCTCATGATGCTCATCGGCAAGCGCCGCGGCATGCTGAAGTACATCAAGGAGCGCGACATCGATGCATACCGCGCGCTCATCAAGAAGCTTGGCATTCGCGACAACATCTAAAGCGAACGTGGTTTGACTACGAAAGCCCGCGCAAAGCGGGCTTTCGTGTAAAGCGGACGGGGGCGCAAGGGCGCAGCCGCCCGCGGAAGGCGAGGGAATCCTCCGCCTTCCGAAGAAGCTCCGGCGCATGGGGCGTCGGGGAGAAGAGAAAAGGTTGAGAGCATTATGATCGAGAAAATCGTCGAGGAGTTCGAGCTCTACGGCAAAACCTACCGCCTGGAGACCGGCGAGCTTGCCAAGCAGGCCACAGGTGCCGTGGTGGTCACCCAGGGCGACACCACGGTGCTGGTCACCGCCGTCATCTCCAAGGAGGAGCGCGACTTCGACTTCTTCCCGCTGACGGTAGACTTCATCGAGAAGATGTACGCCGTGGGCCGCATCCCGGGAGGCTACCTGAAGCGCGAGGCGCGACCCTCCGAGAAGGGCACCCTCACCGCCCGCATGATCGACCGTCCCATCCGCCCCGGCTTCGTCGACGGATTCAAGCGCGAGGTGCACGTGGTGGCAACCACCCTGGTCGCCGACCAGATCAACCCGCCCGACTGCATCTGCGTCGCCGGCGCGTCGGCCGCCCTCATGCTGGGCGCCGCCCCCTTCGACGGCCCCGCCGCCTGCGTGCGAATCGCCCGCAACAAGGAGACCGGCGAGTTCATCGTCAACCCCACCTTCGAGGAGCAGGACAACTCCGATTTGGAGCTGACCATCGCGGGCACCGCCGACTACATCTCCATGGTGGAGGCCGGCGCTGACGAGATCTCGGAAGAGGACATGCTGGCCGCCATGACCTTCGGTCAGGAGGCTATCGCGGCGTTCTGCGAGGTCCAGCGGCGCTTCCTGGATCGCTGCGACATCCAGCCCAAGGAGTGGCCGGTGCACGTGGCCGACCCCTCCATCGCCGAGCGCGTGACCCCCTTCCTGGGAGCCATGAGCGACGCGTTGCACGACGCTGACAAGGCCGCGCGCATGGCAAAGGTGGAGCAGCTGAAGGAGACCATTGCCGCCGAGCAGTTCAGCGACGAGGAGCGCGCTACCTGGAAGGGCGACATCGCCGCCGCGTTGAAGTCGCTCGAGAAGAAGGCCATGCGCTCCATGGTGCTGGCCACCGGCGAGCGCGCCGACGGGCGCACTCCCGAGCAGATCCGCCCGCTCTACATCGTGCCGGGCTACCTGCCCCGCGTCCACGGTTCGGGCCTGTTCCAGCGCGGTCAGACCCAGGCGCTGTCCATCTGCACCTTGGGAATGCTCAACGAATGGCAGCGGCTGGACACCATCGACCCGGCCGAGGGCAAGCGCTATATGCACCAGTACAACTTCCCGCCCTACTCCACGGGCGAGACCGGCCGCATGGGCGCGCCTAAGCGCCGCGAGATCGGCCACGGCGCCCTTGCCGAGCGGGCTCTTCTGCCGGTGATCCCCTCCGAGGACGACTTCCCCTACGCCATCCGCGTGGTCTCCGAGGTGCTGGAGTCCAACGGCTCGTCGTCCATGGCCTCCACCTGCGGTTCCACCCTGGCGCTCATGGACGCCGGCGTGCCCATCAAGGCCCCGGTCTCCGGCATCGCCATGGGGCTCATCAAGGAGGGCGACGACGTGGTCATCCTCTCCGACATCCAGGGCATTGAGGACTTCCTGGGCGATATGGACTTCAAGGTGTGCGGTACCTCCAAGGGCATCACGGCCCTGCAGATGGACAACAAGGCCAAGGGCCTTTCCGTTGACATCCTGGCCCGCGCCCTCACCCAGGCCAAGGAAGGCCGTGCGTTCATCCTGGACGCCATGCTCGAGACCATCGCCGAACCGCGGCCCGAGCTCTCGAAGTACGCGCCGCGCATCGAGACCATCCACATCCCCGTGGACAAGATCCGCGACGTCATCGGCTCGGGCGGCAAGGTGGTCCGCGGCATCCAGGAACAGACCGGCGCGCAGATAGAGATCCTGGAGGACGGCACCATCCACATCGCCGCCGTCGAGGGGCCCGCGGGCGACGCGGCCAAGGCCATGATCTTGGGCATTGTGAAGGAGCCCGAGGTGGGCGAGGAGTTCGACGGCGAGGTCGTGGGCATCAAGGACTTCGGTGCCTTCATCAAGCTTACCCCGGGCAAGGACGGCCTGCTGCACATCAGCCGCGTGGCCAACGGGCGCGTCGGCAAGGTGGAGGACGTGCTGTCCCTGGGAGACATCGTGAAGGTGAAGGTGCTGGAGGTAGACCCCAACTCCGGCAAGATCTCGCTCGACCGACTCGACAAGCCGGATGCCCCGGCGCCGTCGGAGGGCGAGCGTCCGGCCCGCGAGCGCCGGGAGGGCGGCAAGCCGGCTCGCAGCCATCAGGGCGACAACCGTCCCGGCCGCTCGAACCGCACGCCGCGCCGCCGCCACGAGCCTACGGGCGAGGAGTAGGCCGTGATACGGGTCGCGGTCAGCGGCTGTGCGGGCCGCATGGGAAGTGCCGTGGTCGACGCTGTGGGCGCTGCCGACGACATGGCGGTCGCCTGCGGCATCGACCCCTCGGCCGACCTTGCCGAAGCTCGGGGCCCCTTCCCCGTGTTTACCTCCGTCGAAGACGCCCTGGACGGGTGCGCCTTCGACGTGATGGTGGACTTCACCCAGCCGAGCGCCGTGGCGGCCAACGTCCGCGCGGCGCTTTCCCGCGGGGTGGACTGCGTGGTGGGGACGACGGGCCTTTCCGCCGAGGCGCTGGAGGAGCTCGCCGAGGCGGCCCTCCCGGGTGCCTGCCTGTTCTACGCCCCCAACTTCACCACGGGCGCCGTGCTCATGATGGAGTTCGCGAAGGCCGCCGCTCCCTATTTTCCCCAGGCGGAGGTCATCGAGTACCATCATTGCAACAAGAAGGACGCGCCCTCCGGCACCGCCGTTCGCACCGCCCAGCTCATCGCCGAGGCCCGCGACGGGCGCCCGAGCGAGGCTCCCGGGGCCGAGACCGAGATAGAGGGATGCCGGGGCGCCCGCGGTGCGCTCGTGGAGGGCGTCCCCGTCCATTCGGTGCGGTCCATGGGGTTCGTGGCCAGTCAGGAGACGGTGTTCGGCGACTTCGGCCAGACGCTCACCATCCGCCATGATTCCTGGGACCGCCAGTCCTACATGCCCGGCGTCCTTCTGGGCATCCGCAGCGTGTCCGGCCTGTCGGGCCTGATAGTGGGTTTGGAGCATTTGATGTAGCTTCGCGGGTTCGCGAGCGAAAGAGCAAGGAGGCACCCATGACGACCCCTCGTTTCGCACGCATGATCCCGGCCATGGTCACGCCCTTCGACGAGAACCTGGAGCTGGATTTGGACCGGGCCCAGGAGCTGGCGGTGCGATTGGCCGACGGCGGTGCCGACGCCCTGGTGGTCAACGGCACCACCGGCGAGAGCCCCACCGTGTTCTACCCCCAGAAGATGGAGCTGTTCCGCGCCGTCGTGTCGGCCGTGGGCGGCCGCATCCCCATCATCGCCAACGTGGGCGACAACTGCACCGCCGACACCGTCAGCTTCGCCCAGGACGTGGCGAAGACCGGCGTAGACGGCTTCATGTGCGTCGGCCCTTACTACCACAAGCCACCCCAGGCGGGGTTGCTGCGCCCCTTCTCGGTCATCGCCGAGGCGGTGGAGCTGCCCATCGTGCTGTACAACATCCCCGGTCGCTGCGTGATCAACATGCTCCCCGAAACCACGCTCGAGCTGGCGCACGCCCATCGCAACATCGTGGCCATCAAGGAGGCATCGGGCAAGCTCGATCAGGTGGAGGCCATCGTCAGGTGCGCGCCGCAAGGCTTCGCTGTTTACTCCGGCGACGATTCGGCCACCTTGGACATCATGGCCCGGGGCGGCGTGGGGGTCATCTCCACCATCGGCAACGTCGCCCCGGCTCGTATGAAGGAGATCGTCGATTTGGCGGCCGAGGGGCGCTGGGACGAGGCCCGGGCGGCCAACGAGCGCCTGATGCCGCTCATGGAGGGGCTGTTCGAAACCTCGAACCCCATTCTGGTGAAGGAGGCCCTGAAGCTGGTGGGATTCCCCGTGGGAGGCGTGCGCCTTCCGCTGGTGGACGCGACGCCCGAGCAGTCGGCGCGGCTTGCGTCCCTTATGAGAGAAGTTGGCGTGCTGTAGGGCGCGCCTTTCACAGAAACAAGAAGCACCTATGACTGAACCAAGCAAGAGCAAGGGCGTCGGCCGGGTAACCGTGCCGGGCGCCGACAAGACGAAGAGCGCGAAGCGTACTTCCGAGGAGGCGCCCAAGGCTGCGGAGGGCCGTCGCCGTCGACGCCCCAGGCCTGACGCCGCCGAGCAGCAGACGAAGTCCTACAAGCACGTGCAGATCGAGCATAAGCGCCCCTCGCTTTCCAAGGAGGACGGCAAGCGGCCCCCCAAACCCGCCGAGGACGCGCGTCAGAAGCGCAAGCCCAAGGCGAAGAAGAAGTCCGGGGCCATGCTCAAGATCATCCCGCTGGGGGGCCTCGACGCCATCGGCAAGAACATGACCGCCTTCCAGTGCGGAAACGATATGATCCTGGACGACGCGGGCCTGATGTTCCCCGACGACAACCATCCGGGCGTGGACCTCATCCTGCCCGACTATACCTACGTGCTGGAGAACGCCGACAAGCTGCGCGGCATCATCATCACCCATGGCCACGAGGACCACACCGGCTCGCTGCCCTACCTTATGAAGGACCTGGACCGACCGGTGCCCATCTACGCCACGAAGATGACCTTGGGCCTGATCGAGGGCAAGTTCGCGGAGCACCGCATCAAGAACGCCAAGCTCGTGGAGATCAAACCCGGCGACACCGTGAACCTGGGCTGCTTCACCGCGGAGTTCTTCGCCGTGAACCACTCCATCCCCGGGGCCGTGGGCGTGTTTTTGCGCTGCCCTGCCGGCAACGTGCTGCACACCGGCGACTTCAAGCTTGACCAGACGCCCATCGACGGCGTGCACACCGACTTCGGTGCGCT
>DBFAWQ010000278.1:0-2523 GCA_048242115.1 Eggerthellaceae bacterium | reverse complement strand
GCGGCGATGATGCCCACCGCCGTGCCGATGTTCACCGGACGGGCCGTGGCCAGATCCCAGCCGTAGCACTTCTGGCACACGCCATGGGCGGCATGGCAGGTCATGATGGTGCGGATGGTCACCTCGTCCACGCCGGCGCGCTCGAAGGTGCGCAGCAGGTCCATGGAGTCGATGTAGCTGTCGGCCTCGGCCAGGATGACCCCGTCGGCGTCCACCACGGGCTCGAGCAGGTTGCGCCCGATGAGGTTCTCGTCCAGGTCGCCCTTCTCGTTGTGGATGGGATACGGCACGCCCTCGTGGGTGCCGCAGTCGATCTCGCGGATGATCACGTCCTGGGCCACGTCCACCAGACGGCGGGTCAGGTAGCCCGACTCTGCGGTACGAAGGGCGGTGTCGGCCAGGCCCTTGCGGGCGCCGTGGGTGGAGATGAAGTACTCCAACACCGACAGGCCCTCGCGGAAGTTCGCCTTGATGGGGCGGTCGATGATCTCGCCCTTCGGGTCGGACATAAGTCCGCGCATGCCGGCCAGCTGGCGAATCTGCTTGATGTTGCCTCGGGCGCCGGAGAAGGCCATCATGTAGATGGGGTTGAACTTGTCGAAGTTCTCCGCCATGGCCTCGCCGACTTCCTCGTTGGCGTTGTTCCAGATGTCGACCACCTGGGAGTGACGCTCCTCGCGGCTCATGAGGCCCATCTCGTAGTCCTCGTCGATGGCGGCCACCTTCTGGTCCGCCTCGGCCAGGATCTCGGCCTGGTTCGGGGGCACGGTGGCGTCGTAGACCGACACCGTGACGCCGGCGCGGGTGGCGTAGTGGAAGCCCGCGTCCTTCAAACCGTCCAGGATCGCCGGAACCTCGGAGAGCTCGTAGCGGTTGCAGACGTCCTCCACCAGACGGCTGATCTCCTTCTTGTTCATCTCGTAGTTCAGGAAGGGGTAGTCCTCCGGAAGCACGGCGTTGAAGGTGATGCGGCCCACGGTGGTCTGAAGGCGCTCGCCGGCCTTCTTCTCCTCGAAGGTGTTGTAGGCGGTGGCCACCTGCATGTCGCGGGACAGGCGCACCCAGATCTTGGCCTGCAGGTCAAGCTCGGCGCGGGCGTCGTAGGCGTTCAGCGCGTCGTTGAAGTCGATGAACGCGCGGCCCTCCCCCTCGAAGCCGTCGCGGGCGGCGGTAAGGTAGTACAGGCCGATGATCATGTCCTGGGTGGGCACGGTGAGCGGGCGGCCGTGGGCCGGCGACTTGATGTTGTTCGAGGACAGCATCAGCACGCGGGCCTCCGCCTGGGCCTCGGCCCCCAGCGGCACGTGCACGGCCATCTGGTCGCCGTCGAAGTCGGCGTTGAAGGCGGTGCAGACCAGCGGGTGCAGCTTGATGGCCTTGCCCTCAACCAGCACCGGCTCGAAGGCCTGGATGCCCAGGCGGTGCAGGGTTGGGGCGCGGTTGAGCAGCACCGGATGCTCGGTGATCACCTCGGCCAGCACGTCCCACACGTAGCTGGCGCCGCGGTCCACGGCGCGCTTGGCCGCCTTGATGTTGCCCACGTACTCCAGCTCCACCAAACGCTTCATGACGAAGGGCTTGAACAGCTCCAAGGCCATCTGGCTGGGCAGGCCGCACTGATGCAGCTTCAGCTCCGGGCCGACCACGATGACCGAGCGGCCGGAGTAGTCCACGCGCTTGCCCAGCAGGTTCTGGCGGAAGCGGCCCTGCTTGCCCTTAAGCATGTCGGAGAGCGACTTCAAGGGGCGGTTGCCCGGGCCCGTGACGGGGCGGCCGCGCCGGCCGTTGTCGAACAGGCTGTCAACCGCCTCCTGCAGCATGCGCTTCTCGTTGTTCACGATGATCTCCGGCGCGCCCAGGTCGAGCAGGCGGCGCAGGCGGTTGTTGCGGTTGATCACGCGACGGTACAGGTCGTTCAGGTCGGTGGTGGCGAAGCGGCCGCCGTCCAGCTGCACCATGGGGCGCAAATCCGGCGGGATGACCGGAATGACGTCCAGAATCATATCGGTAGGCTTGTTGTCCGACTTCAGGAAGGCGTCGACCACCTTCAGGCGCTTGATGGCCTTGGCTCGCTTCTGGCCCTTGCCGTTGGCGATGGTGTCGCGCAGCTCCTCGGCCACGGCCTCCAGGTCCATGGCCTCCAGCAGATCGCGCACGCTTTCCGCGCCCATGCCGCCGGTGAAGTAGTCGCGGTAGTTGGCGCGCATCTCGCGGTAGAGCGCCTCGTCGGGCACCAGCTGCTTCGGCTCGATCTTCAGGAAGGCGTCCAGGGCCTCGGCGCGCAGGGCCTTGCGCTCGTTGAACTCCTCGTAGATGTCGGCGATCTCCGCCTCCACCTCCTCGGGGGTCATGCGCTCGGAATCGTCCACGTCGTCGACGAAGTCGTCGTCCTCGGGCACGTAGTCCACCGACAGGCGGCGGGTGGCCTCGATGATGCGGTCGCGCTCGGCGTCCAGCTCCTCAAGGTCGGCCGCCAGCTCGTCGCGCAGCTCGTCCACGTCCTCGTCGCGGGCTTCCTTGTCC
>DBFAWQ010000277.1:0-5797 GCA_048242115.1 Eggerthellaceae bacterium | reverse complement strand
TCGTCGGGCTTGGGATCGTCGGGCTTGGGGTCGACAGGGTCGGTCGGGGGGTCGTCTGCCTTGCGCTTCAGCACTACCTCTACGGCATGGTCCTCCCGCACGTCGGCCAGGGTGTGGGAGGACGCCGCGGCGAGCGAGGGGTCCTCCACGCCGTCAACCAGCACCTTCTCGACGAAGAAGCCCGGTGCAGGCGCCCAGGCGACCGTGCGGCCCGCCCCCGGTTCCACGGTACCCGACCCGCTCGTTGTGCCCGGGCCGCCGACGATGCGAACGCTCACGTAGGGCCAGTTTTCGGCCTCCTCCCAGTCGTCGAAGCGCACGTGGACGCTGTGGTGCTCGCCGATGTTCGTGAAGCCGGTGTCGGTATCGCCCACGAGGTCGGGGCGGTCCACGCCGTCCACCTCGACGGCGACCGCCCGGTGCCCCGCATCCGGTGCCCAGGTGACGCGGTGGGATGCGCCGGGTGCCACCAGGGCCGATTCGCCGGCATGCCCCGACCCTTCCCAGGTGACGTCCACGCGGTAAAGCTCCAGCTCAAGCTCCACCAGCACCGTATGGTCCGAGTCGATGGCCGAGAAGCCCCACTCCGTGGTCGCCACGCCCTGAACCACGCCGTCCACCGTGACCGATTTTACGCGGTAGCCGGGGGCCACGGTCCACTTCACCGTGGCGTCGTCGCCCGGGGCGTAGGTGCCGCTGCCGCTTATGGTGCCGGCACCCCCGATGATAGAGGCGCTCACCCGGCAGCGCTCGTCGGCCGCATCGGGGTCCTCCGGGAACACCACGTGCACCCTATGGGCCGTGCGCACCGCCTTGAAGGGAGCGCCGCCCGCGGCCACCAGGTCGGGTCTCGGCACCCCGTCCACCTCCACCGACAGGGGGAGCGCGCCCTTGGCCCCGCGCCAGGTCACCAGATGGTCGTCGCCAGCCTCCACCAGGGCGGACGTGCCGGCGGTTCCGTCGCCTTCGCAGCTGACGTCGATGGGGCAGAGGAACTCCCAGGGTTCGGGCTCGCCCTCCACGAGCGTCACCTCCACCGAGTGGTCGCAGTTGATGGCGGGGAAGGTCACGCGGGTCTTGGCGATGAGGTCGCCCCGCACCACGCCGTCCACGACCACCGACCCCACGCGGAAGCCCGCGGGTGCCGTCCAGGACACGGTGCGCGACTGGCCTGCGGGGATGCCCGACTCGGAGGGCGTGATGGAGGCGCCGGCGACCGGCGTCACGGAGGTGTCCACGCGGAAGTCCTCGGCATCGCGGTCCTCCTGCAGGCGCACGATGACCAGGTGGTCGTCCTGCACGTCCTTGAAGCTATGGGCTCCGGCGGCTACCAGGGTGGGCATGTCGGCGCCGTCCACGCTCACCGAGCACACGCGCCATCCGGGGTCGGCGCTCCAGGCAACGTCGTGGTCGCTTCCCACGGCCACGGTGCCCGATCCGGTGGCGCTGCCGCGGCCGCCCACGATGGCTACGTCGATGTTCCTCCATTGCGAGCGGTCCGGCGGATCCTGCTCGAAAACCACGTGCACGGTGTGGTCCGCATCCACGTCGGCGAAGTCGTAGGACGAGGCGCTTGCGAGCTCGGGATGCAGCACTCCGTCCACCCATACCTCGAGCACCGATAACCCCGCCTTCGGCGCCCAGGTCACTGTGTGGTCGTCGCCCCGCTCAAGCGTCTTGGAGAGCCCCGCCGTGCCCGCGCCGTCCCAGGACACGTCCACGCGGAAGACGTCGCGCTCCAGCTCCACCACCACCGTGTGGTCGGCATCCAGGGCGAAGAAGGTCTTCGACAACGCGCCCAGAAGCGACGGGTCGGCCCCGCCGTCGACCAGCACGTGCCGCACGCGCCAACCGGGGTCGGCGCTCCAGGCAACCGTGGCGTCGGCGCCTGGGGCGTAGGTGGCGCTGCCCGATGCGGTGCCCGGGCCGCCCGCGATGCGCACGTCCACGGAGTAGCGCTCGGCAGCCTCGTCCTGAAGGAACACCACGTGCACCCGGTGGTTCGCCGAGAGGTCCTTGAAGTCGATGCCGCCGGCCGTGACCAGCCCCGGCTGCTCGACGCCGTCCACGAACACCTTGTAGGGGAGCGAGCCGCCGTTGCCCGCCCAGGTGACCCGGTGGTCGGTGCCGGCGGGGGCCAGAAGCGAGCTTCCCGCATAGCCGGCGCCTGTGGAGGTGACCGCGATGCGGAAGCGCCCGGCGGAATCGGGCTCGGAAGGCGGCAACGGGTTGCCCGGGTCGGGGTCCGGCGTGGCGGGGTTCCCGGGCGGGATGGGCTGCCCGTCCGGCAGGGCGATCGCCTGCACGGTGTGGGACTCGCTCACCTTGGGGAACTCCGCGTACCCTTGGCGCTTCATGTCGTCGCGCACCACGCCGTCCACGATGACCGTAGTGATCGTGCTGCCCGGGTCCGCCGACCAGGTCACCTTCTGGTCGGTGCCCTTCGGCACGTCCAGAAGCGAAGGCGTGATTGCGGCCGACCCCGTGCCGGACACGGAGGTGAGGATGTCGATGACGTCGCGCGATATCCCCACCTGCACGAGCGTGTCGCTGCGGATATCGGTAAGGTCGATGCCCGTACCGCCGGCCACGAGCGCCGCGCTCCCTATGGGGTAGGTGGTGCTGGAGGTGCCGTCGATGACGGTCACGCTCGTCGCGCGCCATCCGGGTGCCGGCGCCCAGCTGACCCTCGCGCTGCCGCCGGGGGCCACGGTGAGCGTGGGGGTGACGCTGCCGGCGCCGCCCACCAGCGTGGTGGTGACCGTGTAGGGGTCGGGCGTGCTGGGCGTCCGGTTTCCCGGGATGAAGTCCACCTCGATGGTGACGTCGGCGCCGATGCTGCTGAACAGCTTTTTGTAGGCATCCGGCAGGTCGTTTGTGGATGCAGGCCGCGGTTGGGCCTTGGTGGGCGTGTCCTTGTTCTTGTCGAAGACCACGGTACCGTTCACCTTCACGTAGTTCAGCAGGTCGTTCGTCGATGCCTTCGACCAGCTGACCGGGTAGTTTGCCCCCGCCGACACCGTGGAGGAGTTCGTGATGGAACCCGACCCCGTGACGATGGTCTTCACCTTGTAGCGCGTGTCGGGAACCGGCGCGGTGCGCACCTCCACGCGGTGGTGCGCGGAGATGGCCGTGAACGGTACGGAGGCGGTGGTGCCCGCGGGGACCGGGACGCCGTCGATCCTCACCTCGGTCACGGCGAAGCCGGCCCTGGGCTTCCAGGAGACGGTGTGCGACGAGCCTGCTGCCAGGTTGAGGGCGTCGGGCGTAAGCGACTCCAGGCCCGAATCGCCGAAGGTGCGCACCGAATAGGGCGGCATGTCCTCGGTCTGCGGATCGCCCGGGGCGAAGGCCACGTGCACCTGGTGGTCGGCGTTGCCCATAGGCTGCACCAAACTGCCCTTGCCGGCCAGGTCGCCGCGCACCGTCCCGTCCACCATGACGTAGGCCACGTGGTTGCCGGCGGCGGGCGTCCAGGTAAACGTTGCGCTCTGGTTGCCGTAGAGCGGGGCTGCGGGCGAGACGGAGGCGGTGCCGTTTCCCGTCTTGGTGATGGAGGCGGTGTAGCGCTTGCCGTCGGCGGCGGTCTTCACCGAAGCCGTGCCGATGCCGTCGATGTAGTAGCCGGTGCGGGTGGTGCCCCCGGCGTCCACGAAGGTGCCCGAGAGGGTGGAGGAGTTCGTGAACACCTGGGGGCTGTTGTTGCCGGCCGCGGCGCCCTCGCAGACGATCTCGAAGTAACCGTCCTTCTGCACCTGGATGGCGCTCTTGGTTGAGCAGGTGATGACGTTGCCGCTGATGCTGACGGTCTCCAGCTTGGTTACGGAGCCGCTGGCCCCCTTGAAGCTTGCCGAATAGGTATTCGGGTTGGGGTCTATCCACGAGAAGGCTGGCAGCGTGATTTGGACCGTGCCGCCCTTGA
This sequence comes from Eggerthellaceae bacterium, assembly GCA_048242115.1. Lineage (GTDB taxonomy): Bacteria > Actinomycetota > Coriobacteriia > Coriobacteriales > Eggerthellaceae > Xiamenia. Next base: position 1,875 of record DBFAWQ010000277.1, on the reverse strand, counting down.
TGCCCAGCTTGGCCGTGGAGGACTTGTTGGTCGATATCATGGTGGCGCGCAGCCGGTCGCCGGGGTTCGATTTGAACTTGTCGGTAGTGTACCCGGGGTCCGCCGTGGACCAGTTCTGCGCAAGGTTGGACACTGTAAGCACCGTGTCGAACTCGGGCACTGTGACGTCCACAGCCAGACCGAGGGCAGACATGATAGTAGGCGTGTTCGAGGTGATGGCGCGTACCGCCACTGCGGTCTCGCCACCCGATAGTCGGATGGAGCCATCGTTCGCGTTAGTTGTTCGGTTTACGGAAATTATAGCCAGGTCGGTATTGCAAGTATCGTAGTATGTTGAGGTGTTGAGGAAGGGCGTGTTCGATCGTTGGGGAGCTGGGTTCTGGGCTACAGAAGCCCCATCTATATCTATTTTGAAGCTGAAGAATTGGGCTGCTGGACGGGCCGGGGCCGTTGCGAGGTTCCCCCATCCCGTCCAGGTTCCATCGCTGCGCTGCGTTCGGCACTGAAAGTTCTGCACGGCGTCCATCGGATCGGAGCCCCCCATGGAAACCAAGCCCTCCCCGGTGGGGTTTGAGGCTATGTAGAGGCCGGGCCCCGACACGTCTACGGCCGTAGCGATATCTGCGTTCACGGATGTGCCACCGAGCTTCAGGCGAAGCATTCGGATATCTAACGATGCGTCCTCTTCGATGACGACCAGCTTCCATGCGCCTATGCAGTCGGCTCCGGGAGCCGTAAAGCCCGACCAGGTCGACGATGGAAAGATATGGGGGACGTTGATGCCTGTATAGACGCCATAGCCTTGCTGCTGCACAAAAGAGGTAACATCGACGAAGCAGGAGCAGCGTTCTCCACCCCAGTTGCCTCCATCACAGTATATTTGGTTAGGGAAACACCGTGCAGTCTGCCCAGTCGGCCCGCGAAGGCACATTCCCCAGTTAGTGAAGGGGTGACGCATGTTGGGAAAGTTGCCGAATTTATAGCTCGTCTCGAAAATGAGGAACGCTTTCACGATTCTGCTGTTCTGGGTGCGGCGCGCGAGTGTCGAGGAGCTGGAGTTGTTGGTATAGCTGTTGGTGCGCGCATCTGCACCAACCGGTATGGACAGGTTGTAGCCTACGCTGTTCTCCCAGGAGGTGTTAGCGTGAAATGAGTAGCCCCACTGGGTTTGCCCCTTGCCGACGACGGACCCGTTCCCGCAGATGTTGAAGCGATAGCGGCCCATGTAGGTGAAGTCGTTCACGCCTGCGGTGCCGCCGATGGTGTTGTTGATGATGGCGGAGTTCGGTACGGCGTTTTGGGTCCCTATGGTCTGATTTATGGCGAAAAGCGATATGCCGTCGCTCATGATTCCGGCGTTGTAGAGCGGCTGGTCGGCTTGGGCGGCCAGGGCCAGCTGCTCGACCGGGTCGGGCTCGGCGACGTTATCGCCTTCGGCTGCGTCGACGCCGAAGTTGTCTATGTCGTCGCCGGCTGCCTCGCTTTCGCCATCTTCGTCGTTGGTGCTATCGTTTCCTTCCGCATCTTCGGCAAGGTCGTTCGCAGGGGTGCTGCCGGTTGCCGCCGAATCGCTTCCGGACGCTTCCGCATCGTCTTCGGTTGCCGAAGGGCTGTCGCCGGAGGGGTCGTCCTGCATGCCGATAGAGGGCTCGACGCCGTCCGGAACCTGCGGGTTCTCCGTTGAGGAGCCTGTATGGCCTGCCGTGTCCGAATTGGAAGAGGGGTTCGTGCCGTCCGCCGCGTCGGAACCTGCGTCCGAGGGGGAGGCGGGGGAGTCTTGCGCAGAGGGGGATTCGGGTGCGCGGCCGATATCGAAGAGGGCGACGTCGTCCGAAAAGCCGGAGGGCGACGAGTCGCTAGCGGGGGAGTCGGAAA
>DBFAWQ010000276.1:0-4193 GCA_048242115.1 Eggerthellaceae bacterium | reverse complement strand
CGTCCTGCCTGTCCCGCGATCAGGTGCGCGAGCGCATGCTTTCGCTTATGGCGGACCGCCGCGGCGAGGAGCGGGCCCGCCGGCGAGCGGTGGTGGGCCCTCATGCGGATAAGATATTCCTGCAGGTGGAGGGGCATCCCTTGGAGCGTTTCGGCAGCCAGGGCCAGCAGAGAAGTGCCGTTCTTGCCTGGAAGCTCGCCGAGGTGTCCATCATCCGGGAGATGCTGTCGGTGGACCCCGTACTGCTTTTGGACGACGTGATGAGCGAGCTTGACGAAGCACGCCGGCGGGCGCTGGTGGAATACGCCGTAGGGGACATGCAGACCTTCATCACCACGGCGAATCTGGATTACTTCGACCGGGCGCTGCTGGAGCGCGCGCGGGTGGTGACCCTTCGGCGGAGCGAGGGCGTGACGTCGGTTCTGTGACGGCGGCGGTTCTCTTCTATCATCCTTCAATCACGGTTCTCTTTTCGCTCCAACGGAAAACAACGTCTCATTTGACCGTTTTTAAGCTTCAATTTCGCAAAAAACTGCATCGGGGTGAGGTGGGAGTCAAGAAACTTGAAACCTCATGCTTAGAATCGATGAGAATGCGTTTAAATGCTATGTAGACCTCCCTTGTCCTAAGCGAATGTGCTATACTTTCGCCGCTACGATGATAAAAAGGTCTTCGAAGGCCGGGTTTCCCTCGGTTCTGCTCGACCTGCGCCTTCCCCGCGCTGGCGCGATTTTTCCATCGAGTGGCAAGACGGATTGATTCGATAGGTTAGGAGCGTGCCAGTGGCAAGCAAACCGGATCATTACGACGGTTCAGATATCCAGGTGCTCGAGGGCCTGGAGGCCGTCCGCAAGCGTCCCGGCATGTACATCGGCTCGACGGGACCCCGCGGGCTTCACCATCTGGTCTACGAGGTGGTGGACAACGCAGTGGACGAGGCGCTGGCCGGCTACTGCGACGACATCAAGGTCTACATCCACCAGGACAACTCCATCACCTGCATAGACAACGGCCGCGGCATCCCCGTGGACAAGCACCCCAAGGAGAAGATCCCCACGGTGGAGGTGGTGCTCACCATCCTGCATGCCGGCGGCAAGTTCGGCGGCGAGGGCTACAAGGTCTCCGGCGGCCTGCACGGCGTGGGCGTTTCGGTGGTGAACGCGCTGTCCACCCGGGTGGAGGTGCAGGTGGCCCGCGACGGCAAGAAGTACCAGATAGATTTCGCCAGGGGAAAGACCTCCACGAAGCTGCACGAGATCGGCACGTCCCGGCACAGCGGCACTTCGGTGACCTTCTGGCCCGACCCCGAGATCTTTACCGAGACCACGGTGTACGACTACGACACCCTGGCCAACCGCTTCCGCGAGATGGCGTTTCTGAACAAAGGGCTGAAGATCACCCTGTTCGACGAGCGCATCCGCGACGCCGAGGGTAACCCGCGCACCGACACGTTCCAGTACAAGGGCGGCATCGTCGACTTCGTGAAGTACCTCAACGAGGGCAAGGAGACGCTGAACAAGCCCGTGTACTTCGAGGCCGAGAACGAGGACGGCACCGTGGAGGTTGCCCTGCAGTGGTCCACGTCGTACTCCACGAACTCCATCCTGGCCTTCGCGAACAACATCAACACCCATGAGGGTGGCACCCACATGGACGGCTTCAAGCAGGCCATCACCCGCACCATCAACGAGTACGCCCGTAGCAAGGGGCTGCTGAAGGAGAAGGACCCGAACCTCTCCGGCGACGACGCCCGCGAGGGGCTTGCCGCCATCGTGTCGGTGAAGCTGCACGACCCGCAGTTCGAGGGCCAGACGAAGACGAAGCTGGGCAACACCGAGATCCGACCTCTGGTGCAGACGGCGGTGACCAAGGGGCTCGCTGAGTTTCTGGAGGAGAACCCGGCGCCTGCCAAGCGTATCGTGAGCAAGGCCGCCCAAGCGTTGAAGGCCCGCGAGGCCGCCCGCAAGGCCCGCGAGAAGGTGCGCGAGACCAAGGGTCTCATGGACGGGTTCTCGCTTCCGGGCAAGCTGGCCGACTGCTCGTCGCGCAAGCCCGAGGAATCCGAAGTGTTCATAGTCGAGGGCGATTCCGCAGGCGGCAGCGCCAAGCAGGCGCGCGACCGCAAGTACCAGGCCATTCTTCCGCTTCGCGGTAAGATTCTGAACGTGGAGCGAGCCGGGCAGAGCCGCGCCCTCTCCAGCGACACCATCAGCTCGCTCATCACGGCCATCGGCACCAACATCGGCGAGGACTTCAAAGCCGACAAGGCCCGCTACCATCGCATCATCATCATGACCGATGCCGACGTGGACGGCGCCCACATTCGCTGCCTGCTTCTGACGTTCTTCTACCGCTACATGCCCGAGCTCATCAACCGCGGCTACATCTACATCGCCCAGCCGCCCATCTTCGGGCTCAAGAAGAAGAACTCGAAAAACACCAAGATCGAGCGCTACATCTACGACGAATCGGCGCTTTCCAGCATCCTGGCCGAGTACGACGACCCGAACAAGTTCGACGTGCAGCGCTACAAGGGTCTGGGTGAGATGGACCCCGAGCAATTGTGGGAGACGACCATGGAGCCGGCCACCCGCACGCTTCTGCAGGTGAGCATCGACGACGCCGCCGAAGCCGAGCGCGTGGTTTCCGAGCTTATGGGGGATTTGGTTGAACCTCGCAAGGAGTTCATCCAACGACACGCCCGTGATGTGCGGTTCCTTGATATCTAGTATTTAGTAACTATGTAACCAGTAACTACGAACTACGTAGTTCATTAGATAAGAAAGGGTACCCATGGCTGACGACACCAACAACCATGAGGAAGGCGCCGCATCGTCCTTCGACGAGTTTCTGCGCCGTGCCGAGGAAGACCAGGAGGCGGCCGTCGAGGACGTGGACGAGGCGTTGGATGACGATGAGGACGATGAGGATGCCGGCTCCCCGCTGAGTCCCACGTTCAACGCCTACTCCGAGGAGAACCGCGCCCGCTCCCTCATCGACACGTCCACCATGGCCAACCCCCACGGTGCCATCGTGGAGGGGGCCAATGGCGGCGAGGGGACCATCGTGCGCACGGCATATCTGGGCAAGGAGATGCAGGCGTCGTTTTTGGAATACTCCATGTCCGTCATCGTTTCCCGCGCGCTGCCGGACGTGCGCGACGGCCTGAAGCCGGTCCATCGCCGCATCCTCTATGCCATGAACGAGAGCGGCTACACGCCCAACCGTCCCCATATGAAGTCCGCCCGTACGGTCGGCGACGTGATCGGCAAGTACCACCCCCATGGCGACTCCGCCGTCTACGATACCATGGTGCGCCTGGCCCAGCCCTTCAGCATGCGCGTGCCGCTGGTGGACGGCCATGGCAACTTCGGCTCCATCGACGGCGACTCCGCAGCTGCCATGCGTTACACCGAGGCCCGTCTGGACAAGGCCGCCATGGAGCTGTTGCGCGACCTGGACAAGGAAACGGTTGATTTCCAACCGAACTACGACGAGAGCCTGCAGGAGCCCACGGTGCTTCCGGCGCGCTTCCCGAACTTGCTGGTCAACGGTTCGAACGGCATCGCAGTTGGCATGGCTACGAACATCCCGCCCCACAACCTGGGCGAGACCATCGACGCCACCTGCCTGATGCTTGACAATCCCGAGGTGACCACCGAGGAGCTCATGAAGGCCCTGCCCGGCCCCGATTTCCCCACCGGCGGCGTCATCATGGGTCGCAAGGGCATCATCGACGCGTACGAAACCGGTCGCGGGTCGCTCACCATCCGCGCCCGCGCAAAGGTGGAGGAGAACAAGAACGGTCGTTCCCAAATCGTAATCACCGAGATTCCCTACCAGGTGAACCGCCAGCGCCTGCTTGAGAAGTTGGGCGAGCTGGTACGCGAGAAGAAGCTGCCCGAGATCGCGGACATCCACGACGGCGCCGACCGCCACGGCATCGACATCATCATCGAGCTGAAGAAGGACGCCATCCCGCAGGTGGTGCTGAACAAGCTGTACAAGCACACGCAGCTGCAGGTGGGCTTCGGCGTCATCATGCTGTCGCTGGTGGACGGCATTCCACGGGTGCTTTCACTGAAGGAGATGCTGCATTACTACATCGAGCACCAGAAAGACGTCATCACCCGCAGAACCCGTTACGAGCTGGCCAAAGCCGAGGAACGGGCCCACATCCTGCAGGGCTACAT
>DBFAWQ010000275.1:0-16083 GCA_048242115.1 Eggerthellaceae bacterium | reverse complement strand
ACCCGGCCAAGGTCGTGCGCACCAAGAAGGACTCGTCGCTGGTCGTCGGGTGCCGCCAGGTCAAGGAGGGACGGGCCCAGGGCTTCTTCTCCGCGGGCTCCACCGGGGCCTGCCTGGCGGCGGGCATGTTCGTGATGGGACGTATCAAGGGCGTGCAGCGTCCGGCGCTCGCCACCGTGGTGCCGAGCCCCGTGCGCGAGTCCGTGATGCTGGACATCGGCGCCAACGCCGACTGCAAGCCCGAGTACCTGGTGCAGTTCGGCGCCATGGGGTCGGTCTTCGCCCGTCTTATGCTGGGAATCGCCGACCCGCAGGTGGCGCTTCTGAACATCGGCGAGGAGGACGAGAAGGGCTCGGCGCTGGCCCAGGAGGCGCATCGGCTCATGCGCCGCGACCTGCCGAACTTCGCCGGGAACTGCGAGGGCCGCGACATCCTGGCCTCCACCTTCGACGTGGTGGTGACCGACGGGTTCACCGGCAACGTCTGCCTGAAGACCATCGAGGGAACGGCGAAGGTGCTTCTGGGTGCACTCAAGGAGCGTATGACGGCCACCCCGCTGTCGTCCTTGGGGGCCCTTCTGGTGAAAAGCTCCGTGTACTCGCTGAAGGACCAGCTGAGCCCCGACACCTACGGGGGTGCGCCGCTTCTGGGCGTGAGGGGCGAGCTTCTGGTGGGCCACGGATCGTCGAACGAGCTGGCGGTCAGAAACGGCATACTCACCACCGCCAAGATGGTGCGGGCAGACGTATCCGGGCGCATCGCCGAGGCGGTCGCCGCCCAGCAGCCCGACGCGGAGGCGGCCGAGAAGGCGACCGAGGACGTGGCCCATGAGCTTTAGCATGACCCATCCCCACGCCTGCGAGTTCTCCGAGCCCTTCAGCCCCACGCCTGAGCAGGAGGAGAAGCTCGCCCTGGCCCAGCAGATCATCGGCTACCGGTTCAGGCAGGAGCAGCTGCTGCTCTCCGCCATCACGCACCCCTCCGCCACCGAGGGCAAGTCGGTGCGCTACTCCTACGAGCGGCTGGAGTTTCTGGGCGACAGCATCCTGGGCGCCATCGTGGCCACGGTCGCCTTCGACCGCTTCCACGAGCTGGACGAGGGCGGCCTCACGCGCATCAAGGTGGCGCTGGTGTCGGGGTCGAGCCTGTCCAGCGTGGCGGAGAAGATCGGGTTCGCCGACGTGATCGTGTTCGGGTCGTCGGAGACGGGCACGGGCCGCCGCGGCCTGCACTCGGCGCTGGAGAACGTCTACGAGGCCGTGGTGGCGGCGCTGTACCTGGACGGCGGCCTCGACCAGGCCGTGCGCTTCGTGAGCGACACGCTCATCCCGCGCATGTCCATCGACATGGCCAAAGAGCCCGAGAACCCTAAGAGCGCTTTGCAGGAGAAGCTGCAGGAGGACGGCATCACGCCCACCTACAAGCTGGTGGAGACACAGGGGCCGCCGCACGATCGCACCTTCGTCGCCCAGGTGTTCGCGGGCCAGCAGGGCCTTGCCAGGGGCACCGGACGCACCAAGAAGGAGGCCGAGAGCCAGGCGGCGAAGAGCACGCTGGCCCGCCTGGGCGAGTTCTTCGGACTGGGCCTTTCGGAGGAGGAGAAGAGCGAGAAGGCCGAGGCGGCCAAGCAGGCGAAAGCCGAGAAGGCGGCAGCCAAGGCCGAGCAGGAGAAGGCGAAGGCCGAGGAGAAGGCCCGCAAGAAGACCGAGCGCGAGCGCGCGAAGCAGAAGCACTCCTAGGCGCGGCGGGGCAGTCATGTACCTGAAATCGCTCGTCCTCAAAGGGTTCAAGTCGTTCGCCGATCGAAGCGTGCTCACCTTGGAGCCCGGCATCACCGCCGTGGTGGGACCGAACGGCTCGGGCAAGTCGAACATCTCCGACGCGGTGCTGTGGGTGCTGGGCGAGCGCAACGCGAAGAACCTGCGCGGGCAGGCCATGGAGGACGTCATCTTCGCGGGTTCGAGCTCGCGCAAGAGCGTGTCCGTGGCGGAGGTCGAGCTTGTGCTGGACAACTCCGACGGCACGCTGCCCGTGGACTTCTCCGAGGTGTCGCTCGTGCGCCGGATGTACCGGACGGGGGAGAGCGAGTACCTCATCAACGGCGCGGTGGCGCGCAGGCTGGACGTGCTGGACATCCTGCACGACTCGGGCCTGGGCACCGGCACCCATTCCATCATCAGCCAGGGAGCCCTCGACTCGGTGCTTCAGTCGAAGCCCGAGGACCGCAGGGCGCTCATCGAGGAAGCTGCCGGCATTCTGAAGCACAAGCAGCGCAAGGAGAAGAGCGTCCGCAAGGTCGCCCAGATGGACGCGAATCTGGACCGGGTGCGCGACGTAGTGGGCGAGGTGGGTCGGCAGCTGGCTCCGCTCGAGCGGAAGGCCAAGCGCGCTCGCGCCTACGAGGAGCTCTCCGGGGAGCTTTCGGGCGTGGAGCTGGCCCTGGCCATCGACGATCTGCGCGCCCTGCAGTTCGCCTGGGCCGAAGCTGCGAAGCGCGAGGCGGAGCTGCAAGCGGCCGCCGAGGCGCGCAAGGTGCAGATCGCCGCCGCGGACGCCCGGGTGGAGCAGCTGCAAGAGCAGATGCGCGCCGATGCGGACGACGCCGGCGGACTCGCGCGCGACCTGCGCGAGGCCCTCTCGCTCGCTCAGCGGATAGACAGCGCCTCCCTGCTCGTCAGGGAGCGCAAGCGTTCGGCCGTGGATGCCATGGAGTCGCTGCGGGTGGGACTGGAATCGGGCGCGGAGAAGAAAGCCCATGCGAAGGCCGAGCAAGCGTCGGCCCGGGAATCCCTCGGCGACGTCGCCGTCGAGCGCGACGGGGCGGTTGCGAAGGTGCGGGTGCTTTTGGAGCGCCAGCAGGAGAACGCCCAAGCGCGCCGCCAGCTGGAACGGGAGGCGGATGAGGCCCGCGACGAGCGGAGGTCCCTCGAGCGTTCCGTGGGGGCGAACCGGCAGCTGCTCGACCGAACCCAGGAGGAGCTCTCGAGCAGCCTTGCGCACATGAAGCTCGTGGAGGGACGCAGCCGCGAGCTGTCCGCAGGGCTTCAGGCCGCCGCGGACGAGGAGCGGCACGCGACGGAGGAGCAGCAGCGCGCGGCGCAGCATGCGAGAGAGCTCGGCGAGCAGGAGTCGCAGGTGCGCGCCCGGGTCTCGGAGGCGGTCGTCGAGCGCGATCGGGCCAGGAAGGCCCTCGACGAGGCCCACGAGAGGGCCTCGGTGCTCGCCTCCGCGATCAAAGGGCTTCAGGAGCTCGAAAGGGCCGCATCGCAGGCATCCCCGTCGTTGGCGTGGCTTACTGGCAGCGACTCCCCCTTCGCCGGTGCGCTGACGCCCCTTTCCGAGAGCCTGGAAGCGCCCGCTGCGTTGAGCGCGCTTGTGGAGGCGCTGCTGGGCCAGTCGGTCAACCTGCTTATCGCCAAGGGCGCGCAGGATGCCGCGGCGGCGATGGAGGCGCTGGTGCAGCACGATGCCGCGGGCTACGTTGCGGTGGCCCCGCAAGGGGGCGCGCAGCGCTCCGAAGACGCGTGCGAGGCTGCCCGCCGCGCATCTTTGGAGGGGTGGGGGATTCCCCTTCTCGACCGATTGAGCTGCGATGACGATGTACGCGCGCTTGCGGAGAGCCTTCTCGGGGACGTCGTGCTCTGCCCCTCTGCGGCAGAGGCGCGGGCGGCTTGCGGGGGATGCCGCCTTCCGGTGCGCTTCTGCTGTCCCGAAGGGGTGGTGTTCCATCCCGGCGGCATGGTCGAGCGCTACGGGGACGTTGCTGCCGGGGAGGGCGAGGATGCGGGCGTTCTCTCCCGCGCGCGCCAGCTGCACGAGGCAAAAGCGCAGCTTGCTTCGGCTCGGGAGGACGAGGAGCGGAAGCGAGCCGCGCTTGCGAAGGCCGAGGAATCCCTTCGGGCTCTCCAGGCGGAAAGCCTCGTCCTCTCCCAGAAGCTCGCCCAGGCGAAAGGCCAGGTCTCGGCTGCCGACAGCGTGCTCGCGAAAGCCCGCGAGAAGCTTTCCTCCCAGCGCAGGGAGCTCGAGGAGATCGAATCGCAGCGGGCGCTTGCGCGCAAGACGGTGGAGAGCGCCCAGCCCACCGTGGACGAGCTGAGGGACGCCATCGCCAAGCAGACCGAGCGCATGGCCGAGCTTGCCCTTGCGCTCGAGCGCAACGAGGAGCGCGCGGTGCCGCTCCGGAAGGCTGCCGCGTCCCTGCGCGACCAGATGTCCGAAGCGAAGCTCGCCCAGGCGCGGCTCGACGAGCGGGTCTCCTACCTGGAGCGCATAGTGTCGGCCCGGACGGACGACGTGGCCCGTCTGGAGGAGGACGGCCGGGCGGCGCGGCGCACCCTCGCCGAGAAGACGGAGGTGCTGAGGAGGGCCGACCCGCTGCTCGGCCTGCTCGACCGCATCTCCGAGGCCGCCAGAAGCTGCGTGGAGGGGCTGGAATCCCGGTCGGCCCGAGCGCAGGAGGCATCATCGGGGCTGTACTCGGCCGTGACCGAGGCCCGTGCGGCATCCAAGGCCGCCCACGACGCCTACGATGCCGATTCGGCGCGCCTTTCGGACTACCGGGTGGAGAAGGGACGGCTGGAGGTGCGGCTCGATTCGGCCGTGAACGCGGTCGTCCACACCCACGGCGTGCCGCTTGACGAGGCGCTGGCTGCGCCCGCGCTTGCCGACCGCGGGCAGGCCGAGGAACAGGCGGCCAGGATCCGCCGCAAGATCGGCTCCATGGGCTCCATCGATCCGGACGCCGCCCGCGACTACGAGGCCCTGAAGGCCCGCTACGACTTCCTGCTCTCCCAGATGGACGACCTCGCCCGGGCACGCAGGTCGCTCGCGAAGATCGTACGCATCATCGACGAGCGTATGCGCGATGATTTCCTGAGGACGTTCGACGAGGTCAACCGAAACTTCGGCGACATATTCGCCCAGCTGTTCCCCGGGGGGCGGGCGGAGCTTTCCCTCTGCGACCCCGACGATGTGGAGAGCTCCGGCGTCGAGGTCTCGGCGCAGCCCCGGGGCAAGCGCGTGGCGAAGATGTCGCTGCTCTCGGGCGGCGAGAAGTCGCTTACGGCGCTCGCGCTGCTGTTCGCCGTCTACCGTACCCGCTCCACCCCGTTCTACATCCTGGACGAGGTGGAGGCGGCGCTCGACGATACGAACCTGCGGCGCCTGTCCGCCTACCTGGAGCGTCTGCGCCAATCGACGCAGCTCATCATGATCACGCACCAGCGGCGCACCATGGAGATGGCCGACGTGCTGTTCGGGGTGTCCATGCACGCGGACGGAGTCACCAAGGTCATAAGCCAGAAGCTCGACCGGGCGCTCCAGTACGCCGAATAGGAGAGAGGCGCGGCACGGTCCGGATGGCGAGCTGCCATGAGCCGTTCCGCATACGTTGGGACAAGGAGGTATCGCCCATGGGCATGTTCGACAGGATCAGCGAGGGCTTGGCCCGCTCGCGCGCGAAGCTGAAGGAGCAGATGAACATCCTGCTCGATCGCGGCCCGGACGTGGACGAGGATTTCTGGGATGGCCTGGAGGAGACGCTCATCCTGGCGGATATGGGGGCCGCCGCGGCGGCCGATATCGTCGAGCGGCTGCGCGACCGGGCCACCCGGCAGGCGCTTCCCGACGCCTACGCCGTGCTCGACCTGCTCAACGACGAAATAGCGGGGACCTTCGCAACGGGCGGCCGGGAGATCCTCGCCGGAGAGGGGGCCGTGGTGCTGTTCGTCGGCATCAACGGCACCGGAAAGACCACCACCGTCGGCAAGCTGGCGAAGGAGGCGACGGATGCCGGCCGCACCGTGCTGCTCGGCAGCGCCGACACGTTCCGGGCGGCCGCCATCGAGCAGCTGGAGGTGTGGGCGCAGCGCGCCGGCGTGGAGATGGTGACCCGCGAGCGCGGCAGCGACCCGGCCTCGGTGTGCTTCGACACCTTGGAGCGGGCCGAGCTGCTCGGGGCCGACCTGGTGCTCATCGACACCGCCGGCCGCCTTCATACCTCGGCCGACCTGATGAGGGAGCTGCAGAAGGTGGTGGGCGTGGTGCGCAAGCGCTCGAAGCTGCCCGTGTACACGGTGCTCGTCATCGACGCCACCACCGGCCAGAACGGCCTGCAGCAGGCCCGCGAGTTCGACCGGGCGCTGGATTTGGACGCGCTGATCGTCACGAAGCTGGACGGCACCGCCAAGGGCGGCATCGCCCTCGCCGTCAGCCACGAGCTTGGGCTTCCCGTGCTCAAGGTAGGCGTGGGGGAGCAGCTGGACGACCTGCGCGACTTCGACGCCCACGACTTCGCGCGGGCCCTGGTGGGCTCCTTCGACGAGCGCTCCTAAACCGCGCCGCGTAGCGCCGGCCCGCTACTGGCCGAGCATGTTGGCTATGTTCTTCAGGTCGGACATGCTCATCCCCGCCGGCAGCCCCGGCACCCCGCGGCGGCGCTTGCCCTTGCGCCCCTTCTTGCCCTTGCCGCCCTGCAGCGTCTCCATGGCGGGCATCATGCGCTTGACCATCTTCTTCGTCTCGTTGAACTTCTTCACTAGCTGGTTCACCTCGGTGACCGATACGCCGGCCCCCTTGGCGATGCGCGCGCGGCGGCTGCCGTTCAGGATGTCGGGGCGCTGGCGCTCCTCCTTGGTCATGGAGTTGATGATGGCCTCCATGTCGTCCAGGGCGCCCTCGTCCACCTGACCCGACGCCATGGCCTTGTCGCCGCCGGGAAGGGCGGATATGAACTTCGACACGCCCCCCATCTTGCGGATCTGGCGGTTCATCTCGATGAAGTCGTCCAGAGTGAGCGACTGGCTCATCAACCGCTCGGCCGCCTCCTGCTCGTCGGCCTCCTGCTGCACGCGCACGGCCTGCTCGATCAGGCTGACCATGTCGCCCATGCCCAGGATGCGCTTGGCCATGCGGTCGGGGTGGAACTCCTCGAGCGAGCTGGGCTTCTCGCCGGAGCTGATGAACTTGATGGGCTTGCCGGTGACCTGCTTGATGGAAAGCGCCCCGCCGCCGCGCGCGTCGCCGTCCATCTTCGACATGATGACGCCGTCGAAGTCCACCTGCTCGGCGAAGGCCTGGGCTACGTTGACCACGTCCTGGCCCGTCATGGCGTCCACCACCATGAGCACTTGGTCGGGCCTCACGGCCTGCTTGATGGCCTTTGCCTCGTCCATCATCTGCGCGTCCACGTGCAAGCGCCCCGCGGTGTCCACGATCACCACGTCGCGCAGGTTGTCGATGGCGTCCTGCACGCCTTCGGCGGCTATTGAGACCGGGTCGTTTCCCGAGCCCCGGTAGACGCGCACGCCGATCTCTGCGCCCAAGGTCTCCAGCTGGTCGGCCGCCGCGGGGCGGTAGACGTCGCAGGCCACCAGCAGCGGGGAGTGGCCCTGCCCCTTCAGCAGGTAGGCGAGCTTCGCCGCCGCGGTCGTCTTGCCGGAGCCCTGCAGCCCCACGAGCATGATGACGTTCGGGATCCTGCTTCCCAGCACCAGCTTGGAATCGGTGCGCCCGAGCAGTTCCGTGAGCTCGTCGAGCACGATCTTCACCACGTTCTGGGACGGGGTGAGCGACTCCATGACCTCGGCGGTAAGGCAGCGCTCCTTCGTGCGGGCTACGAAAGCCTTGACCACCTTGAAGTTCACGTCGGCCTCCAGAAGCGCCATGCGGATCTCCCTCATGGCCTCGTTTATGTCCTCCTCCGTGAGGCGGCCCTTGCCGCGCAGCCCGGAGAATATGCCCTGCAATCGTTCGGAGAGGCCCTCAAGCATCAGATCCCGCTTTCGTAGGTTGGGTACCGGTAGGTTTCGTGCGATCTCACCGCATTATAGCCTATGGGGAAACCCCGAACCCAGTTTACCGAATAACTACGCGATGACCAGGTATTCAACGTAGAGGAAACGAGGCGGGGCCGGGCGCGTTTCAACGCGTCGGCGAATCGCTTACACCTTGGAAATGACTCTTTTCCCATCGCAATTGCCGCCTATGATCGGTGCTGTAAGCAAGGCGAAGAGCCTCGGCCTTCGATGGGAAACAGACGAACCGGGCGTCGCGAAAAGCGCGCGCCCTCGGCGAATTTCGGGAAAACGAGGTGCACCATGATGGGAACGCATCGTATAGCGAAAAGATCGGTCGGCAACAGAAAGCCGGCGGGGCGCAGGCCAGCGGCGGTGCCGTCCGGGTCGATCGACACCGGGCTCGAGAACGTGCATATGTCGCGCGTCCTCGGAATCACCGCGGCAGCGAACCTGTGCGCCGCCATGATGATCGCCATCGCTCCGGCCATAGGATTCTACATCGTCTAGGCTTTTCGGCGCCGCGCAGGCGGTGCTTCCTGCTAGAATGACGGAAGGACCTCGGAAGGGGTCCTTCCTATCGTTTCGGGAAGGGATTGCCCATGCACTTGGATCTAAGCCGGCTGCCTCGCACCGTCGAGCTGCTGCGCGACGGGGAGGGTCGAGCATGCTTCGCCTTCGTCGACCAACGCGAGCTGCCCGACAACCTGGTGGTGGAGCGTACGGCGGACTGGCGCGAGCTCGTCTGCGCCGTGAAGTCGCTTGCCGTGCGCGGTGCTCCGGCGCTCGGCATCTGCGGGGCGGCAGCGGTGGCGCTTTGGGCCGACGAGGCCGCCTGCGTCCATGCGGAATGCCCATGCGACCCGGCAGCGGCCGCACGGGCCGAGGTGCTTGATCTGCTCGACGAGGTCTGCCTTGCCGTCGCGGGCGCGCGCCCGACTGCGGTCAACCTGTCGTGGGGCGTGGCGCAGGCGAGGGAGCGCATCGCCGAACCCCTGCGCTCCGGGCTGCCCCTCCGGCAGGCGGCCGATGCGGCGTTCGCCATGGTGAAGGAACTGGAGGCGCAGGACGAGGCCTGCTGCCGGGCCATAGGGGAGGCGGGTGCGGCTCTGCTGCCAAAGCGCCCCGGCGGCTGCCGGGTGCTCACGCATTGCAACGCCGGCAGCCTCGCGTGCTCCTTCTACGGCACTGCGCTCGGGGTGGTGTACAGCGCTGCGGCCCAAGGAAGGCTCTCCCGCGTGTACGCCGACGAAACGCGTCCGGTCGGCCAGGGTGCGCGCCTGACAGCATGGGAGCTTGCGCGCGCGGGAGTCCCCGTGACGCTGATCTGCGACGACATGGCGGCAAGCGTCATGGCCCAGGGAATGGTGGACGCGGTGGTGGTCGGCGCCGACCGCATAGCCGCGAACGGCGACACGGCGAACAAGATCGGCACGCTCGGCGTCGCAGTCCTGGCGCGGCATTTCGGCATACCCCTCTTCGTCGCGGCGCCCACCTCCACCATAGACCGCACCTTGGCAGACGGCGCGCTCATACCTATCGAGCAACGCGATCCCGCGGAGGTGGCGAAGCGGCCTCCCGAGGGAGTCGAGGTCTACAACCCCGCCTTCGATGTGACGCCTGCGTCGCTGATCGCGGCTATCGTGACCGAGAAGGGCGCCTTCGCGCCGGGGGATGTCCTGAGTGCTTTGCAAGGGTAGGCGAGCGGGCCGGTAAGCCGGGTTCTGTCGCGGGCGATCATTTATCTGCGACCGTTGTCGCCAACGGCCTTGTAGCACGCAACCCGGGCGCACGGAAGGACGGCCGTATCGCGCCCCTATTTGCGCTTGCTCCGGATGGGGTTTGCCAAGCCGCGCCGTTACCGGCGCGCTGGTGCGCTCTTACCGCACCGTTTCAGCTTTTCCGCGCCTCCCGAAGGAGGGGGAGTCTTCTTTTCTGCGGCACTTTCCGTCGGGTCGCCCCGCCCAGCCGTTAGCTGGCATCCTGTCCTTTGGAGCCCGGACTTTCCTCATGCGGCTTGCCGCACGCGATCGCCTGGCCCGCTCGCCTGTGGTATTCTAGCCTACCCGGGCTGCATGCGCCCGTTGTTTTTTCACCGGAATGCGAAAGGAACATCTCATGGCCGACCTGAGGACCTGCGTCCTGGTCGCATCGAGCGACTTCAACGAGCAGGACTTCCTCGCCCGCTACGAGGCGGGGCAGTTCGACTACGTCATGGCCGTGGACGGAGGCTTCGCGCACCTGGATGCGGCCGGGGTTCGACCCGACATGGCGCTCGGCGACTTCGACTCTCTGGGCTACGTGCCGGCCTGCCAGCGGGTGGTGCGTTTTCCGCTCCAGAAGGATGCCTCCGATTTGGAGCTGGCCCTGGAGCGAGCCAAGACCATGCGCTTCGGCGACGTGTACGTGTACGGCGCCCTCGGGGGGCGGATCGACTTTACGCTTGCGAACCTTCAGACGGCGGCCAAGTGCTCGGAGGCCGGTCTGTGCGTCACCTTGGTGGGCCAGGACGAGGCCATCCGCGCGCTTACGGGCCCCGACGTGCTGGACCTTCCGCTGATGGAGCGGGGAACGGTGTCGGTTCTTGCCATGAGCGACCTCTGCACGGGCATGATCGAGCGGGGCATGGCCTATTCCCTCGACGACGAGCCGCTGACCAACCGCGAGTCCCGCGGCATCTCCAACGAGCTTACGGGCGCTCCCGCCAGCGTCGGCATCGAGTCGGGCACGGTGCTCGTGTTCTATCCGCTTCCCTAGGCCGGCTCGTCGCCTTCTCCATCTCGCAGGTACACCGTCTTCCCCCCGAGGATCGTCTCCAGCACTCGGGCGTCCCGTAGCTCTTCATCGGAGCAGGAGATCAGGTTTTTATCCACAACGACCAGGTCGGCAAGCATCCCCGGAATTAGAAGCCCCAGCTCGTCGCCGCGTCCGGCCGCGAGGGCACTGCCGTAGGTGTAGGCCCTCAGCGCGTCTGCGCGGCCGATGCGCTGTTCGGGACGCCAGCCGCCCTCAGGCTCGCCGGTGAGGGGGTCGCGGCGCGTGACCGCACTGTACAGCACGTTCGTCGAGGCCACGGGCACAACGGGGGAGTCGGTGCCGAAAGCGAGCGTGCATCCCAGTCCGAGAAGCGAGGCGAAGGGCCACATGTAGGGGGTACGCTCGGGCCCCAGATCGCGCTCGGGGCCTCCCGGGTCCAACGTCATGTGGGGAGGTTGGACCGCCGCCACCACGTCGATCTTCGCCAGGCGCGCCATGTCGTCCGGCTGGAAGTTCTCCAGGTGCTCGATGCAGTTGCGGCGCCCGTCGGGAAGCGGCCCGTAGGCCTCCCTCGCCTCCTCGAAGATGTCGAGGGCCTTATGGATCGCCTCGTCCCCTATGGCGTGGATGCGCACGGCTCGACCCCGTTCCGCAGCGCCCAGCACGTAGCGGCGCATGGTCTGCACGGCCACGGTGGGGCGGCCGCGGTCCTCCGCGAAGGCGGCGTTGGCGTAGGGCTCTGCAACCCATGCGGTATGCTGGCTGGACACGCCGTCGAAGAACTGCTTGAAGCCCCCCACCCGCAGCATGTCCCCTGAGAGCCCTCCCTCCAGGCGGTCGTAGCGGCCCTGATCGTCGGTGAGGGTGGGGAAGAGCGTCACGCGCGCCGTCATCCGGCCGTCGCGAAGCAACCTGGCGTGGATGTCGTCGCGCACGAAGTCGAGGCCTTCGCCGGCCATGAGCGAAAGGTCGCATACGCTGGTTATGCCGTTCTCGGCGAGCGTTCGGAAGAATCCCGCGTAGGCATCCGCGAGCTCCCCGTCGGAAAAGGACGACACGATGCGCGGCATGAGCTCCATGGCGGCCGCCTCGCGGACGATGCCCGTCAGGCGTCCCTCCTCGTCGCGCTCGTAGCTTCCGCCCTCGGGGGGCACCGAGCCCTCGCGCACCCCCAGCTCCTCGAGCGCGCGGGAGTTCATCCACAGCGTATGGGCGTCGCCCGAGTACAGCGCCACGGGACGGTCCGGGAAGGCCGCATCCAGGGAGCGTTTGGTGGGAAGGACGGGCGGGTCCCAGCGGTACTCGCGCCAACCTTGGGCCAAAAGCCATCCCTCGGGGCGCACGCGCGCGAAGGCCCGCAATCGCTCCACGCAGTCCCGCTCGCTTTCCCCCAGAAACGAGCAGGCCAAAGGCGAGGAGTACAGGGCCGAATGGAAGAAATGCACGTGGGAGTCGTGGAAGCCCGGGCACAGGAACGCATCCCCCAGATCCTCCACCTGCCCGCGCGCCGCACCAGGGTCGTCGGCCAGGGCGATTACCTCCTCCAGGTCGCCCACTGCGGCGATTCTCCCATCGGCAACGGCCACGGCGGCGGCTTTCGCGTCGTCGTCCTGCCCGGTGAACACCGCGTTGCTCGCCAATATGCGGTCGAACCTCATAGCCCCTCCTTCCGAGATGCGCGCCTACCGCACCGCCGAGAACGCGTATCCGTCACCGCGGACCGTAACGGCGAGATCGCCTTTGCGCACCAGGTGGATGAGGTGAGCCATGGTCTCGCCCATGGAGGAGAACTTCTGATCGAGCGGCCAGCTGTCCCAATCGGGGTAGCGCCAGGGAAACGCCCGCGAGATGGAGACGATGTCGGAGTGCCCGTCCTCCACCAGGTTGTATATCTGCCCAAGGCGTCTGCGATGGTGCTCCAGCAGCTGGTCGGCCCGTTCGTGCAGCCCGCAGTAGGGACTGCCGTGGGCTGGCAGCACCAGGTCCACCTCGAAGCGCTTCATCTTCCCCAGGCTGTCCAGGAAGTCTGCCAGCGCATCGTTGGACAGGTTCCACGAGGTGACCGAGGGCGTGATGCGCTCCAGCACGTGGTCGCCGACCACCATGAGCCTGCGTGCGCGCTCGTACAGGCAGATGTGCCACGGATCGTGACCCGGCGTCTCCACCACCTCGAACCGGTAGGCTCCCAGGTCGATAACGTCCCCGTCGGCGACGAACCGGAAGGGGATGTCGCGCTTGAGGGGCAGAAGCTCCGCGGAGACGGGCAGGTGAAGCGCCCCGTTGCGCATCTCCAACCCGACGCGCTGCTCGGCCGTGGCCGACCGGACTACCGCTGGGCCGAACATCGCAGCATCGAGCGCCTGGCGGTTGTACACCTCTATGAAGGAGTGGATGTTGCCCGTCACGGTCATGCCGGGCTTCCAGATACGGTCGAGGTTGCCCGTGTGGTCGGGGTGCGAGTGCGTGAGCACCACCTGCACCCCCTCCCAGCTCCTGCCGAGCGCGCTTAGGGCCCGCGTGAGCGCCTCCTCGCACTCCGGTAGGTTGAAGCCCACGTCGATGATGGTGGTGCGATCGGGCTCCAGCACGAAATACGAGTTCACGTACCTGAGGGGGTTGTGGGGCAGGGGAACGCGCACGATGTAGAGGTTGTCGTCCAAGGCGATCGGCGTTGCGAAAGGCTTCTCGGACAGCGCCGAGGAGAGGGACGCTGCGCGCGCGAGGGGACGCTGCGCGCAGGCACCAGATGCCCCCGAGGTCGGGGCGGGTTTTCCCGTGATCGTCATAAGGCCACGCTTTCCTGCGACGTTGGCGCATGGGCGCCTTTCGGATTCGCAGGCTATTGTACGCCAAAGCCTGAAGATGCTTTCAGCTTGATGGCAGAAGGTTGCCCGGCTCGTGAAAATTATCGGGATGCGAGGGCGACCGGGCTATATCCTTTATAATTGAGGCAGCGAGATAGGAGCACGGCATGCCCGAGGAGAAGAAGAGCTTCACCCATATCGTCGTCAACGACGCCGATGACGATATCGTCATCCAGGCGGGCTCATCGTCTGCTCCATGCGACGGCGTGGCCGTATCCCGGCAGAATGAACCGCCAGCGCCTACCGCTCCCCGTCCTTCCTCGAAGCCGGGGGGCGGTGAAGCCGGGGCGCCTGCGGAGCCGCAGCCGTCGGGCGCCAACCGCGGCCCCTCCGGCAAAAGGCAGGCGAAGGGGGGCTACCGCGAGACCACGCTCGAGGATCTGGAGTCGCCCTCCATGTCCACCATGCAGAAGGTCATCATCGCGCTGTGCGTCGTCGGCGTCGCGGTAGCCGTCGTGTACTGCGCGTTCTTCATGAGCTAGCGAACCGCTCCCCGAAAGGAATCCTATGGCGAAGCATGCTGCCCATGGGCCCCGCAACGTCGAAGCCGATCCGCGTCAGGACGATTCGGCCCAGCGGTACCGCCCTGACGACGGCTCCTCGGAGTACCCCGACGCCTTCGAAGGGCTCGAGCCGATCGATTCGGGCCCCATGCTCTTCGACGAGCAGCCCATCTACACCAAGCCCGTTTCCGTGGGCTCCCATGGCAAACCTAAGAAGCCGCAGCTCTCGCCGGCCATGCTGAAGTCGCGGCGCACCCGGCGCATCCTCATCGTCATCACGGTGCTGCTGGTGGCCCTCATCGCGGCGCTCGTGTACTTCGGCTACCGGCTTCTGGTGGAGAGCGGTACGCTCGCATCCCAGCAGGCCCAGGAGCAGCAGGCCAACCAGGACGTCGACGCCATGAACCAGAGCGCCTCCACCGCCCAGGACACCACGGTCGCAGTTACCAAGACCGCCCGCGTTCCCGAGCTCGATTTGCTGCTGGGCATGTCCCTGGACGACGCGGTTGCCGAGCTGGGGCCGACCTTTGCAGCTGGACCCGAGCGCGATGCCGACGAGTCCGACCGCCCGATCATGACCACGGTAACCCTCACCGACACCAGCGGCTCCACCGAGTCGCGTTCCGGCATACCCACCGTCTATCTGGGGCTCGATAGCGAGCGCAAGGTGATCGAGGCGGGTTACTCCGCAGCTACCTCGGCGCTCGGGTTCGCTCCCAGCAGCTTCAGCGACGCGGTTCTCAACGATCGGATCATCGAGAACGCCATGGCCGAGGCCGGGGTTGCCGTCGACGCCGCGGACGTCATCCTGCCGGACGACCGGGCAAGCTACGCCACCTTCGCCGACGATGGCAAGACGGTCGTGAAGGAACGCTGCTCGTTCGCGGGGACGGCAAATCAGAACGGGCTGGACATCGAATGGTCCGCAGTGCTCATGTACGACTACACCACCTCGAACGCCACCGGCAACCTGGCCAACACCATCAGGCTCGTTTACCTGTACCTCGACGCTCCCTCGATTGCAGCGCCGGTCCCCGAGCCCGAGACCGGCGACGACGAAGGCGCTCAGGACGAAGCCGGAAGCGGAGAGGAGGCGGCATCCGAGGAGCCGCAGGCGAATGGGGAGGAAGGCGGCGAGCAGGGCGCCTGATTCCGGGCGAGCGCGGATGCGGCTGCAAAGCGGCCTCGCGCTGCAGGGGATGGCGGAGGCGCGGCGAGTTCTGTGCGAATTGTAGGGGGTGTGCGGCATCTGGGAGCAACCCCTTGCCAAACGCCATCGCTCTGCTAAGCTATGCAAGGTTTTGACAAGCGAGGTGTTTGCATACCGTGCACCCTCCACCTGGTTCGGCGCCTCTGGCTGCTGATGGGTTCATCGAACAGAAGCTTCGCCTTGCGCGAACGATGGGATGATTCCGAAGCGCCCCGCCGAGCAGACGGGGCGCTTCTCGTTTGTCGGAACGACCAGAGTCGTTGCAGCGCCGCCCGATCGGCGCCCGGAAAGGAAGGTGAGCGCGATAGCTGCTCAGGAGCCAAGGCTCAACGATCAGATCACGGTTCGCGAATGCCGCTTGATCGACTTCGACGGTACCCAGATGGGCATCTACGCCACGGTGCAGGCCCAGCGGATCGCCGACGGGAAGGGGCTCGACCTCGTCGAGATCGCCCCCAACGCCGACCCGCCCGTCTGCCGCATCATGGACTACGGCAAGTTCAAGTACGACCAGGCCATCAAGGCGAAGCAGGCGCGCAAGAACCAGACCCGCATCGAGACGAAGGAGATGAAGTTCCGTCCGAAGATCGATGTGGGCGACTACACCACCAAGAAGAAGCACGTGCTGCGCTTCTTGGAGGCGGGGAACAAGGTGAAGATCACCATCATGTTCCGCGGGCGCGAGATGGCCCACCCCGAGCAGGGACTCACCATCCTCGAGAGGCTTGCCGACGACCTGAAGGACGTGGCGGTCATCGAGAGCCAGCCCAAGATGGAGGGTCGCAACATGCACATGGTCATCGCACCGCTGCCCTCGGCGGTTGCGAAGAAGAAGAAGGAACAGGACAGTCAGGAAGAAGGGAAGGACGGCAATGCCTAAGATGAAGACCCATCGCGGAACCGCAAAGCGCTTCCGCGTGACCGGATCAGGCAAGATCATGCGCGCCAAGGCGTA
>DBFAWQ010000274.1:0-10065 GCA_048242115.1 Eggerthellaceae bacterium | reverse complement strand
TCTTCGTGGGGAACTCCGCCGCGCAGGTGTCCACGGTCTTGAAGGCCGGGCGCACGCCAAGAATCTTGCGGCAGGCGCGCACCGTGCGCTCGTCGGAGCCGGTGAGCACGGCGATCTCGGCGTCGGAGAGCCCGTAGCGCTTCGCTATTTGGAAGGCCTCGGCGTCCATATCCTCCAGGGCGCACCCGCGCAGGGCCTCCTGCACGGCGACCATGTCGGCCATGCGATTGCAGAAGAACATGTCGATAGCCGTGCGCTCGTGCAGCTCTTCCGCGCTCATGCCGCGGCGCAGGGCCTCGGCCGCCAAGAAGATGCGCTCAGCCGTGGGGCGCAAGAGCGCGGCGAAGAGTTCCTCGTCGGTCAACGCCGTCTCCTCCCCCTTCCCGTCGGCCCCGAAGCCGGCGCGGCCCGTCTCCAGGGAACGCAGGGCCTTGCCGAGGGACTCCTCGAAAGTGCGGCCGACGGCCATGACCTCGCCCACGGCCTTCATACGGGTCGTGAGCGTGTCGTCGGCGCCTTGGAACTTCTCGAAGGCGAAGCGCGGGGCCTTCACGACGCAGTAGTCGATGGTCGGCTCGAAGCAGGCCGGCGTGGTGCCGGTCATGTCGTTCACGATCTCGTCCAAGGTGTAGCCCACGGCCAGGCGCGCTGCCGCCTTCGCGATGGGAAATCCCGTGGCCTTGCTGGCCAGGGCCGAGGTGCGCGACACGCGGGGATTCATCTCGATGATTACCATGCGGCCCGTCTCAGGGTGCACGGCGAACTGCACGTTGGAGCCGCCCGTGGCAACGCCCACGCGCTCGAGTACTGCGAGCGACGCGGCGCGCATGCGCTGGTATTCCAGGTCGGTCAAGGTCTGGGCCGGGGCCACGGTGATGGAGTCGCCGGTGTGCACGCCCATGGGGTCCAAATTCTCGATGGAGCACACGATGATGCCGTTGCCGGCCGCGTCGCGCATGACCTCCATCTCGTATTCCTTCCAGCCCTCGATGGACTCCTCCACCAGCACCTCGCTGGCCGGCGAGAGCTCCAGGCCCTGGGAGACGATGCGCACGAGCTCGTCCGCATCGCGCGCGATGCCGCCGCCGGCGCCGCCCATGGTGAACGACGGGCGCAGCACCACGGGGTACCCGAGCTCCTCGGCGATGGCGAGCGCGTCTTCCACGGAGTAGGCGTAGCCGGCCCGCGAGACCTCGATGCCGAGGTCGGCCATGCACTCATTGAAGAGTTTGCGGTCCTCGCCGCGCTCGATGACGTCCACATCGCAGCCGATGAGCTCCACGCCATAGCGTTCGAGCACGCCAGATTTGGCCAGTTCCACGGCCGTGTTCAGGCCCGTCTGGCCGCCGAGGGTGGGCAGGCACGCATCGGGCCGCTCCTTCGCGATGACCTTTTCCACGAAGGCCGGCGTGATGGGCTCCACATAGGTGGCGTCGGCCAGCTCCGGGTCGGTCATGATGGTGGCCGGGTTCGAGTTCACGAGAATGACCCGGTAGCCCTCCTCGCGCAACACCTTGCAGGCCTGGGCGCCGGAGTAGTCGAACTCGCAGGCCTGGCCGATGACGATGGGGCCGCTTCCGATAACGAGAATGCTCTTGATGTCCTCGCGCTTGGGCATTTACGCCACCTCCCCTTCCGTGTCAGCTCCGAACTTCCAACCGGACAGGCGGTCGGTTGCGATGTCGATGTCCAGGTAGTCCTCGCGTCCCTCCATGAGGCGAGCGAAGGCGGTGAACAGGTAGTGGGCGTCGGTGGGGCCGGGCGCCGCCTCCGGGTGGTACTGCACGCTGAAGGCGGGCACGTCCAGGAAAGCGAAGCCCTCGGCGGTGCCGTCGTCCAGGTTCACATGGGTGAGCCGAATACGCCCGAAGCGCTCGTTGGCCACAACGGGGGCAATGCCGCGCCGGCCCCACTCGCGCAAGTCTTCAACGTGCTCGGTCGCGCCGCCGGAAAGCTCTGGCACCAGCGCGCCGAGGCCCTGGAAGCGGGGGCAGAAGCCGTGGTTCTGGGCCGTGACCTCCACGCGCCCGGTGAGCAGGTTCTGCACCGGGTGGTTGCCGCCGTGGTGCCCGAACTTCAGCTTGTCGATTTCCGCGCCGGCGGCCTTGGCCATCATCTGGTGCCCCAGGCAGATGCCGAACAGCGGCACGCGGCCCAGCAGCTTCTCGGCCTGGCGATAGGTCTCCCCCACCGCCTCCGGGTCGCCCGGGCCGTTGGAGAGGAACACGCCGTCGGGACCCATCGCCAGCACCTCTTCGGCCGGAGTGTCCCAGGGCACGACGGTGAGCTCGCAGCCCGAGGCCACCAGGTCGTCTAAGATGGAGCGCTTCACGCCGCAGTGGTAGACGACCACCTTGAAGCGGGGCTCGGCCGGGGCGGCCAGGGCGAAGCCATGGGAAGCGGGCAGGTTCGCGGCGGTGTAGGAGTAGGCGCCGTCGCAGGACACGTCGGCGGCCAGGTTCACGCCTACTAGCGACGGGCTTCGGCGCACCTTCTCGAGCAGCGAGGCGACATCCGCGTCCGTGGTGGAAACGACGGCCCGCTGGGCGCCGTGGTCGCGAATGTGGCGCACGAGCGTGCGGGTGTCGACGCCCTCGATGGCCACGACGCCCTCGCGTGCGAGGTAGTCGCCGAGGCTCTCCTGGCTGCGCCAGTTGGAAGGCGTGGGGCACAGGTCGCGCACCACGAGCGCCCGCAGGGCCGGCCTCTCCGCCTGGGCGTCGTCGGCGTTCACTCCGTAGTTGCCCACCTGCGGGTAGGTCAGCGCCACGATCTGCCCCGCGTAGGAGGGGTCGGTGACGATTTCCAGATAGCCCTCCAGAGAGGTGTTGAAGCAGATCTCCCCGAACGCCTCGCCGGGCGCACCGCAGGAGGTGCCGGCGAACACCGCACCGTCCTCCAGCACGAGCCGCGCCGGCGCGGCCGCCGGTTTCGACGTGGCCGCCCGCATCTTCTCCGCAATCTTGCTCAAAGCATCCGTCCTTTCCGCGACTCGCTCATTTTCGTCTCACGTGCTCCCGGCTCCTTGCCGTCCCTGCGTCTCCGCACTCTCGCGAAAGCACGGTCCGCCCCTCGGCAGCGCCCGCAAAAAAAGCGCTCCCGCCTTGGACGGGAGCGCTTACAAGCACACAAGATGAAGTTCGCTCATCGCACCTTGCCGGTCTCTCGGTACCGTCCGTTAAAGGTCGTTTTTGAGCATAAGGCACCTTGCTAGGTATGCATCTGCACAAAAATAAGCGGCCGAAGACGACAGCCGAATGGCACCGCGAGGACTCCGAAACGTCGTGGCCTATGAAGGCCTGCGGTCGACGACCACAGCCAGAGATTTTCCGGAGAAGGCGATGCCGTAGCGCAGGCTGCCCGCCGTAGACGGAGCGCCCGCGCCGCCCCTGGCCGTGTCCGCGTCGTAGGCCCGCGCCTCTATCTGGGCCAGAGCCTCGGTGGCCAGCACCTGAAGGCGGGACGCGTCGGCCCCGTGCTCGAACTTCAGCTCCAGGGTGACCGCCGGTAGCCCCGCCCGCTCGGGAGCCAGCCGGATGTCGAAGCGCCCGCGCCCCGCCTCGCGATTCGAGGCCGGGTTCCCGTAACCGGGTACCCCGAACAGAAGGCCCACCAAAAGCATGTGGTAGCTGTTTTCGCTCGTAAGGTCATAGAAGCTCGCCGAGTTCAGCAGCACGTCCTCCAGCTCCTCGGCGAGCAGGCCGGCGTCCCCGTCGACAAGCGCGTGGTGAAGGTCGATGAGGCAGTCGCGACCGCCGGCGATCTGCGCGAAACGGTCGATAATCTCGCTACGGTACAACGACGCGATCTCCAAATTGGGAATGCGCAGCCGCCGCACGACGTCCTTCGAATTGGGCTGCTCCGTATCGTCGGTGGTCAGATAGCCGGCAAGGTACAAAAGCGACCAAAGGGCCTCGGGGCGGGCATCCAAATCGCCGAACACCACCGACAAATCGAGGGCGGCCTCCACCGACCCGCCCGCCTTAAGCAGCTCGTACACCTTCCGCATCAGACGCGCGTCTCCCCCGCGCACCATAGCGGCGATGGGCGCGTTCGAAGACGTGTTGCCCCAATAGGGCGCGCACTCGCAATCGTTGTCGAAGTAGTTGAGCACGCTCCAAGGGTTGTACACATCCACCGAGCCGAAGCGGTAGCCGTCGTACCATTGGCGCATCTCGGGGAAGTGAGCGGACTGGCCCAGGTAGTTAGCGAGCGCGCGCACCTCGTCTTCCGTGAAGCCGTAGCGCTCGTCGTACTTGGCGTTGAGGGAGGTGTTCACCACCAAGTTGTTCAAATCAGAGAAAATGGACTCTTTCGAGATGCGCTGCACGCCCGTGAGGCACGCGAAGGCCAGGGCCTGCCCTCCGTCCTTCAAGGCCGCCGTAAGCCATCCTTTGAGAAACGAGACCATCTCGTCGTAGTACCCGTTGTCCCGAGCCGCCATGACCGGCGCGTCGTACTCGTCAATGAGGACGACGGGGCGACGCCCATGGTGCTTGAAAAGCAGACGAGTGAGGTTGATGAGGGACGACTCGATGTCTCCGTCCGCCGCCTCCCATCCCGCAACACGATCGAAATAGGCGCGCTCTTGTTCGTTCAGCTCGGCGCTGTCGGACAAGTATCCGTGACGGATGTATTCCCATACGATCAGCTGGTTCAGGGCGCCCCAAGCATCTTCCCAGCACTGTTTCTTCACCGGATTGAAGCTGATGTAGATAACGGGATAAGCGCCCTGATGCTCGCGATAGCGACCGTCGTCGGCGTCCCAAATGGAAAGGCCCTCGAAGAGATAGGCGGCGTCCTCGGCGTTCGGGTCGCTCGCCGGGGGAATCTCGAAGAACGACTTGAGCATGGTCATGTTCAGCGACTTGCCGAAACGGCGCGGGCGGCAGAACAGCGTGACGGCGGCAGAACTGTTGAGAACGTCGGCGATGAGCAGAGACTTGTCGATGACCACCGACTCCTGCACTGCTGTGGCGAACCCGTCGCGCCCGATGGGCAGACGCCGACGGCCGGACAGGTCGGACAGGCGCACGTCGCCCTCGCGATAGATGCCGTTCTCGTAGGTGCCCGTCATGGTGCGGCCTTTCTCCTTCGTAGCGTTTCCCCGATTATAAACGAAGGGCCGCTGCGTGCGGCCCTTCGCGGGGAATTGTGCGTCGATGCCGCAGAACCATCAAGTGTAGCAAGGCTCGGTATCCGGATAGAGCGTTACATCGACGCCGTGCTCCGGAGCCGGCGCGATGCCCGCGACCTTACCATTCTCGGCGTAGGCCACAAGGCCCCCTTCCCTTTCCCCGAGAAGCCAGTACCCATCCTGCAGGTAACGCCCGTCGAAATCTGCGGAAAGGTCAGCCCCCGAGGCGGCCAGCGTAGCGGCGTCAGCGACGATGGCGCCTTGCAAGTCCATCAGACAGCTGTACGCATCGGACGATCCGTCACCCTCGGCGCCGTAGCCCTCGATCAGACGCTCCTTCGAGTCCGCGGTGACGTAGACGAGGCCGTCGGCGGCAGTGAAGCTCAGCGAACCCTCGGCCAAAGGAACGATCCACTTCTTAGTGGAAACGCTGTACAGCCCCACGAGATTCTTGTTGGCGCCCCCGTGGGGGTTCACCTTCTCGGCGCGCACGCACACCACGCCGCCCGACGAAACCTGGTCGCGCGTGAAAGCCGCGCCGTCGATGTCGCCCTCCACATTGAACGAGGCGATGTCCAACAGCACGTTGCTCGCGTAGTCCGTCACCACGGTACCAGAATCGTCGGGAATGACGCAGCCGCCGCCGATCGAAGTCGGGTAGCCCTCGGCCTGGTAGAGGACGTTGCCGTCAACATCGAGGAACATGGCTCCGTCGATGCCCTGCAATGCAAGGACGCCGTCGCGATAGCAGTCGGGGGCATTCATCATGGTAAGGTTGCAGGTGAACTCCCGGCCGGCCGCGCCCTCGTCGGCGAACCGGAAGGCCTCTGCGTCGCCGACGGTGAACACGACCTTCCCCTGCTCGTCCAGGACGACGACGGCTCCGTAGCTGCCGCCGCTCCACTCGATGAAGAGAACGAGTCGTCCGTCGGCGTAAGTGGGCGAGTTGGTCACCGATGCATCCTGCAGATTGCCCTGGAAAGTGTATCCGTAGCCGTGGACGAGATCGGTAAGGTCGACGACCATGGCGCCCGTAGCGTCCACCAGGCCGTAGTGGGTCATTTCATCGAACTCGGTGTCCCATTCCTCGTCGTACTCGCTCGTCTCCCACGTGACGAGCACCTTGCCCTCCGAGAAGCCGCCCATGGGCCTCATGTCGGGGTTCTCGAAGACGACCTCGTTGCCCTCGAGATCGGTGAGGCACACGTCGTAAGTGCCGCTTGGATGGAAGTTGGTGCTCGAAACGAAGTAGCGGTTCGGAATGGCGAGAGCCGGCTCGGGCTCGGCGGGCGCCTCGGGCTCGGGCGCGAGGTCGGGAGCCGGGGCCTCGACGGAGGCCGGTTCCGGCTCGGGGGCGGGCGCTGCGAACGGGTTCGCCACCGCAATGCCCACCGCCGCCAGCGCCATCACGGCCGCCGCGGCTATGCCGACGACAAGACCAGTGCGCTTCTTCTTGGAAGGGGCCGGCGAAGGGCCGGCAGCAGCAGCCGCTCCCTGGGTCGCGCCGCCATGGGCGGGAGCGTCCCCGGCGTCCGCGCCGCCCGCGGACGCACCCTCTGCCGGAACCTCCGGCGCCAGGGCGCCCATCGGAGCGCCGCACTTTGTGCAGAACTTGGAACCGTCCGGCATCTGGTTGCCGCAATTGGTGCAGAACATGGCTACTCCCCGTCCTTCTCGTTCGCCGCGGCCTCGTACAGGCTCGCCCCCAGCTGGGCGGCCAGGCCCTGCTGGGGGCGGTTCAGCTCGCCGATGCGGGCGTTCAGCTTGATCTTGTCGGCGCCGCGCCCCGCGGCCGCCGTCCTCCGGTTCACCGCCGAGGTCACATTGTCCAGAAATCCCATGCGAATCCTTTCCTTTCCCACCGGCCCACCGATGATTCCAGCTTCGATAAGAAACGCGCTGCTCATTGGAAGCCCTTTCCGCCTGTTCGCGTCACGTGCGTGCAGGTTCTTGGATACTTGGATGGGCTTAAATGCAAAAGCCAGGAACCATGTAATTTGCGCAGCTAGCACCGTCGGATCCCGAAGGTGTATATCCGTGTTGGTCGACACGCAGAAAGCAGTACCCGTCGCGTGGCTCCGAGGTACGTAGCCACCAGAAAGCGTACGTGTCTGTGCGCGTCTTAACGAGGCAGGCATTTTCGCTGTTTCCCATGCCCACGCCCATGTCGCAGAAAAGCCCGTATTGCGATCCCGCTGCATCCAGAACGTCCACATAGCCCTCCTCAAAAAGGCCATAGCCCTCCCCTGTACGACCTGCGGGGACGGCACCTGCAAGCTCTGATAGCGAAAATAACCAAAGGGCATCGGATGTTGTCGTTACCGCAGATACTGCATCCGTCTCGCCCACGTTGTTGGAGAGCTTATCGACTGGCACGATAACAGCGTCCAGATCCTGGGGCAGCTGGGTTCGCCAGTCGCCGTTGAGATAGGCGCGCATCTGGGAGGCCTCCCAACCGCCGGCATTGGTGTCGGTCGAGTTCATGGGCGCCCCGCCCACGCAGTCGCCGAAGATGAACGTGATGCCGGCCTTGCCGCCCGCGGTCTTGTCGTCGTGGGCGAACCCGACGATCTGCACGGTGGTCTGGGTGCCGTCGGCCAGCGCCACCGACTTCACCTGGGTGCCGTCGAGCTTCCCCTCGGGCGTGCACAGGTTGTATTTCTTCGCCACCTCGATGGCCGCCGCCTCGTCGCCGGCCGCGCCGATCTCGGCCGAGATCCGGGAAAGCTCGTCCCACGTATAGGCCTCCACCGCCGACTTCACCGTGACGCTGGCAGCAGCCTGGGAGCCGCCCTGGGCGTCGCCCGCACTCTCGTTAGCATCGGCGCTCTGGCCGTCGGCCGCGTTCGCGCCCTGGCTCGCGGCGGGAACCTCCACCGCCTCCTTGGGCTGCACGCCTGCGAGCCCGAACCAGTTCGTCGCGAACCCGGCGACGAGCACCACCACAACCACGACAGCAGCCGCGACGGCCCCTATCTTCGCACCGTTCTTCTTGAGTGCCGGCGTCCCGCCGACGGCAGCGCCTGCCGCGCCCTGCGCGCTCCCTGCCTGGGCCGCCCCAGCCGCCTGGGCGCCCACCGGCGCCCCGCACTTCCCGCAGAAGGCCGCCCCCTCCGCAATCTCACTTCCGCACTTAGGACAGAACATACGTGCCTACCTTCCTTTCTCGGATATCTGCTTCAGTCCATCAGATCGATAAAGTCGTGGAAAGCCCGCTCATGGCCCCTTCCCGCTCCAAAGCGCAAAAGAACCCAAGAACCCTTGGGCCTCGAAGCTCTCTATTCGGTTGTATCTACTCGGTTGCTGCGGGAACGCGTCCCGCGGGAATGCTACGCTAGCGCGCGAAGGTTCGGGCCGACTTAGCGGTGAGACCCCCCCAGGCACGTATATGTGCGCTTCGTTAACAGCATGTCGGCAAGTTTAGCACAGCTTGGCGACGCCATCAGGAATTTTTCGCTAACGGAATGCGCGACAAGCCTATGTCCACAGCAGAGCACCGCCTGCTGCCCCCCCATTTCAGACGCATGCCCTCTTGTGGTAACATTGGGGCTACAACAAGGAGGTGCATCATGCCAACTGCAACGAAGGACGCCGAGATAAAGTTCCGCACGAGCGACGAGCTGAAGCGACAGACCCGGCGCGTCTACGACCGATGGGGCCTCTCCCTGAGCGAGGCCTTCAACCTCTTCATGCGCAAGTCCGTCGAGGTGGGCGGCCTCCCCTTCGATCTGCGCCCTGAGCCCTCCCCCGCCCTGAGCGGCCGGGAGACGCTGCGGCCGAATCCCGCCACAGGCATCACCGTCCTTCCAGCCTGGATGGACGCCCCCGAGGACGAGGGGCTCTACGATGACCTCGTGTGATCCCGCACCGCGCGACATCTGGCTCGCCTACGTTGAGTTCGCCGACCACGAGGGCGTGGGCAAGGTGCGGCCCGTTGTCATCTTGGACGCCTCTGGGAAGGCGAGCGTCATTACCGCGAAGATAACGGCGTCAGCAAACTATGAGCCGTCCTCTTTCGTCGAGATCTCCGACTGGGAATCCTGCGGACTTCGTCGGCCCTCCTGGGTGCAAATCGAGCCCCTTGTGGAGGTACGACGCGACAAGCTTTTGAGGGACGAGCCGCTCGGACAGCTGTCTCCCTCGACTTATGACCTCGTATGCGCCGCGTTGAATTCAAGCGAACAGAACGAAGACGGGCGGTAAGCTGCAAAAAGGAACGAGCTTACTGGAGGTATTGCCATGAGAGCTGAGTACGATTTCACCAATTCTAAGCCCAACCCCTACGCGAAGAGGCTGTGCCGTCCCGTCACCATCCGCATCGACGTGGAAGCCATCGACTACTTCAAGGAAGAGGCCGCCCGCACGAGCATCCCCTACCAGAACCTGATAAACCTCTACCTGATGCAGTGCGCCGAAGAGAAGAAGGCCCTCGCGTTCGCCTAAAGGTCACCCATGAAAAGTTAGCCAGAGAGTTCGTCCAAAAGCTTCAGAGCGTCCAGCAGTTTATTCCTCCCCCGCAAGGCGGTAGCTCACGAGGCTGGGGTGGCCGGTCCAGGGGTCAGGGGCTATGAGGGCGTCCAGGCCGAAGACCTCGCGTAGAAGGGCCGGGGTCATCACCTCGTCGGGGGTGCCCGCGCCGCGGATGGCGCCGGATTTCAGGGCGATCATCCAATCGGAGAAGCGGGCGGCAAGGTTCAGCTCATGGATGACGAGCGCGATGGTCTTCCCCTCGTCGCGGTTGAGCGTTTGCAGCAGTTCCAGCACCTCAAGCTGGTGGGCCATGTCCAGATAGGTGGTGGGCTCGTCCAGAAGGATGAGGCCCGTGTCCGGGGCGAGCGCCATGGCGATCCAGGCCCGCTGGCGCTGGCCGCCGGAAAGCGCGTCGATGGGGCGCTCGGCCAGGCCGTCCAAGTGCGTGATGGAAAGGG
>DBFAWQ010000273.1:0-3951 GCA_048242115.1 Eggerthellaceae bacterium | reverse complement strand
AAGCAGGGCTTCGGGCGGTCGCTCGTGGTGCAGTACATCGCGCTCATGACCCTTATCGCCGTGGTGCTGGTGACCGTTTTCGGGCTGTGGTCCTATCACGAGCAGCGTCAGCAGATGGAGTCGCAGATGCTGGCCGAAGCGCGGGTTCTGGAGCAATCCGTGCAGGCTACCTGGGATTTCATCGACTACGAGCAGGAGAACATCAACACGGATGCCGACGGTTCCTACAACTTCAAAGGGCTGTACTGCTCGCTGGTGGGCAAGTCCGTGGGGAAGCTGTTCACCCTGAGCACCGATTCCCGCTACGTGCTGCGCTACACGCGCTTGGAGCCGCGCAACGCCCTGGACGAGCCGGACGCCTTCGAGCAAGCCGCCCTTGAGAAATTCCGGGACAGCGGCGCTTCGGAGTACTACGGATTCACCGAAGATGAAGGCGGCGACCAGGAGTTTCGCTACGTAGGGGCAATCTATCTGAAGGACACGTGCCTAAGCTGCCATGGAGGCCCCGCGGGCGAGCTGGACGTGACCGGGTTCGAGAAGGAAGGGCTTGAGGCCGGCGATATCGGCGGCGCGGTGAGCATCGTCATCCCCGCGAACCTGTACCAGAGTGCTGTGGTCTCGAACGCCACGCTGTTCGTGGGGTTCTTCGTGCTGTTTCTGACTGTGACTTTCGGGGCCAGCCTGCTGTTCTTCCGTCGGAAGGTGACCGCGCCGCTGAACAGGCTGGAAGGTGCTGTTGAGCGTATGGGCCAGGGAGACCTGAAGGCGCCGGTGGACAGCGGTCGCAGCGTGCGCGAGATCGACCAGCTGGCGGCCGGGGTGAAGGCCATGGCAGCCGAGCTGGACGCTCTGTACGAAACGCTGGAGGACAAGGTTGCCCTGCGCACGGAGCAGTTCAGCCAGGCCAACCGCATGCTGGAGGAGCAGCGGGAGGCGCTGGCCCGGGCCAACGAGCTTTTGGAGAGCACCAACGAGAAGCTGGCCGAGGAGAACGAATACCGCACGAACATCGTGGCCATCCTCAGCCCCGAGTTGCGCACGCCGCTGACCAGCATCCTGGCCTTCGTGGATTTGTGGGAGTCGTCCGGCGAGGAGCACAGCCGCGAGAGCCGCGAGTGCTTGGAGAAGATCAAGAATCAAAGCCAGGTGCTGCTTGAGATGGTGAACAACGCGCTGGATATGGTGCGGGTGGAATCGGGCGCTGTGGAGCTGTCGCGGGATACCATCGATGCGGTGGACTTGGCGTCGACCATTGCGGGCAGTATTCAGCCGATTGCCCAGCAGAAGGGCGTCGACCTGCAGTTTTCCGTGGATGCAGACGTGCCGCTGGTGGTGGGCGACTGGTCGCAGATGGAGAAGATCCTGGTGAATCTGCTGAGCAACGCGGTTAAGTTCACGGGCGAAGGCCGCCACGTGCGATTCGCGACCGCGTTCGAGGACGCGGGAACGGCGGGCGAGGGGGCTGCATCGGGCGTTTCGACGGTCGGCGCGACCACCCATGACCCCGCTTCCGGCTGGCTGGTGTTCTCCGTGGCCGACGACGGCATAGGCATCGAGGAGGAGCGGCTGGAGGGCATCTTCGATCGCTTCGTGCAGGCCGACGCCTCCATCTCGCGGAAGTACCGCGGCAGCGGCCTGGGGCTTTCCCTGGTGAAGAAGACGGCGGAGGCCCTGGGCGGCACCGTGGCCGTGGAGAGCACGCTTGGGGAGGGAAGCACGTTCACCGTGAGGATTCCGGTGGAAGTGATCGAATTCGGGGAGGAAGACGAGCGATGAAGATTCTCATTGCCGACGACGAGCGCGACATCTGCGAGGCCGTGGCGAAGATCGTGGAACGGTCGGGTCACAGCTGCTACGTGGTGCACGACGGGCTGCTGGCCCTGGAGGCGTTCGAGCGCGAGCAGCCCGACCTGGTGATTCTGGACGTGATGATGCCCGAGATCAACGGCTTCGACCTGTGCCGCAGCATCCGCGAGGCCGACGCCCGGGTGCCCATCCTCATGCTGTCGGCGAAGAGCGACATCGTGGACAAGAGCGTGGGCTTCGCCGCCGGCTGCGACGACTACCTGCCCAAGCCATTCAACAGCCAGGAGCTTTCCATGCGCATCGAGGCGTTGCTGCGCCGCGTGCGTCTGAGCCAGGCCGACGCCGCTGGCGAGCTGCCCCGGCGCCGGCGTGCGGTGGTGCTTCTGGGCGACATGGAGGTGCGCTTGAAGCGCAACGAGGTGCTGGTCCACGGCCGCTACGTGAACCTGACCCCCAAGGAGTTCCAGATCATCGCGTTTCTGGCGAACCACGTGGGCGAGGTGTTCTCGGCCCAGGAGATCGTGGACGCCGTGTGGGGCGAGGCCTACATGCCCGAGTCGTCCAGCATCGCCGTGTTCGTGCGCAAGATTCGCAGCAAGATCGAGGACGACCCCAGCAAGCCCCGCTACCTGCAAACCGTCTGGCGAGAAGGCTACCGTCTAGGCGACGAATCCATGATCCGCGAGGTAGAGTAGGGGCAGCCCGGGCCATCGCCCGAAGAGTTTTCTTCGGTTGACGGTTGCTGCCTCAGATCGATTGAATAAGGTCGTGGAGCTGTTGGCGGTTGCCCACGCCCATTTTCTCGTAGATATGTTTGACGTGAGTTTTCGCGGTGGAGTGAGAGATGTAGAGCGTGCTTTCGATGTAAGGGAGCGACCGGCCGTTCGCCAGTAGATGAAGCACTTCCGTCTCCCGGGGCGAGAGCCGTCTCTCGGCAGCGAGTTTTGCGATGGGATCCTTTATCGACTTGGAAGCCGTTTCGCCGTCAACGGTTTTGGTTATGCTGACGATATCGAGCTCTCTGAAAATATAGAAGAACAAGACCATGAGAAAGAAGACGGAGAGCAGGCAGAAAACCGCGATACTCAGCTGGTTGAAGGCTTCCGACGCCGAGAACCAGTTCCCCAAAAGAGCCCCAATGAGCGATCCAACGTGCAATCCCACGACGCCAAGGCCAAACAAGTATACCCGGGACACTTTCGTCCGAATAGAGACGAAGGGATAGATGAGAAGGATTAGGCATTCGAACAGGATATTGCCGCACAGGATCAGGGCAATCGACAATATATTGGTTGCGGGAGAGTCGAACATGAACAACCCGTAGCCTACCACCATAAGGGGCATGCACAGGCGGTACAGAAACACCACCGGTGCCTTTCTTCCCATAAGTACGAGGCAAAGCAGTCCGAGGGCGAAGACGACAGCCATGGTTGCGAACACCGCTTCGGAATGATATCGAAACGAAGCATTGAAGGAGGGAAGAGACCTGACGGCTCCCAGGAAGATAGAGGCGATGATGCAGCTTGCGAGTATTTTGGTCATGCCGTTATGCCAAATGGCGTCGTGCTCGCGGAGCTTCCCCTGTTCGTTCGTGCAGAAGATCAACGTAAGGCCGGAAGCTACGGGAAGCGAGATGACAAGGGCGAACCTTGCGAATGGGGGGAGCAGTCCGGCTAGGGCGCAAAGGCAAGCGGCGAAAAGGCACGAGAGAGCCACATGGCCCGATAGCCTCCCAAATGGCAGATGCTGGAAGAACTCTCCCCACGAGAGAAGGAGCACTGCGTTTCCAAAGCCGATGAGGATGGTCGAGACCACCAAGAGGGAGAACGAGGAAACGAAGTTGAGCGCGAACACGAGTAGCGTCGTCCCCAGAGCGGACGATCCGGCGGCGAAGGCGAGCACCCATTTTCCGGAATTAAGGGCGTCGAATCGTTTCGAGAAGAACATGACGAAGACAAGCGCAATGGTTATAGTTGAGGAGAACGACACGCGCACAGCGATGAGGGGATAGTGAAGCTGGGGAACGACGACGAGATTCGCCACGCTTATGACCACCAGGACCATCCAAGCGAAGTAGTAGCCGATGCCGAGCATGTGCCAAGGCTTCCTGCGCCATGAGCTTGCAAGCGGTTGCCGCTCAGGCGC
>DBFAWQ010000272.1:0-7297 GCA_048242115.1 Eggerthellaceae bacterium | reverse complement strand
GCGATGGAGACCGCGGACCCCGCGGAGAAGGACAAGCAGGTGTCGGCGGTTTTGGAATCGATGGACCGCCTGCTCGAGAAGTAAGCAGCGAAGAGAAACGGAAGCGAAGGGGAGCCGGGAAGCCGGCTCCCCTTCCATTTGAGAGGAGCGGAAGTGATATACACATCCTACTACGGGCGACTGAGGAAGCTTGTCGAGGAGGGCATCACGCCCATATCCGTGTCCAGGGGGAAGCCCGGCTACTTCGAGGGCGAGAGCATAGACAGCCTTGCGCCTACATGGCAGATGCTCAGGATGGGCAAGGAGGACTACAACAGGGAGTATGCGCGAATCCTCGAGCGGAACGACGCGAAGCACATAGCCGAGGAGGTCATCGGTCCGAGGGACGTGGCGCTGCTCTGCTACGAGCGCGACCCGATGGACTGCCACCGCAGGTTCATAGCCGCATGGCTCAGGGACAACGGCTACCCCTGCGAGGAGTGGCGCCCGATGACCAGGCAGGAGAGGGCCGAGAAGGAGGCTCTGGAGCGAGGCCAGCTGACCCTGTTCTGACGCCGAGGGGTGAAGTTTAGACACGGGGCGCATAATGGTCCCAACGCGGTTGTAGTTTAGTGGAAGAATTCCAGGTTCCCCGCCTGGAGGCCGTGGTTCGATTCCACGCGGCCGCTCCATCGACAGGAAAGCGCACTGCTGAGCCAGTGCGCTTGCTGTATGAAAGGGGACCCATGACAGCCGTTTTCACCTGGGCGGCGACCATCGTCGCGCTCGCGGGCACCGTGCTCAACTGCAAGAAGATTCGGGCCTGCTTCTACCTCTGGACCGTGACGAACGCGATGTGGCTCGCGTTCGACCTCTCGCAGGGCCTGCCCTCCAGGGCGGTCCTGGACGCCGTGCAGCTCGCCCTGGCGCTCTACGGGATATACGAGTGGCGCAAGCTGGACGAGGAGGCCGCGGAGAAGGCGGCCGCCTGATGGCGTACAACAACCCGGGAGCCCTGTTCATAGGGGCCATGTATCAAGGGGACAGGGCGTTCTTCCAGGCGGTTCTCGAGAGGGCGAGGAAGGCGGGGTACGAGCGGTTCGTGGAGCCCTGCTCGGGAACGCTCTCAGTTTCGTGCTACGCCGCCGACGCCGGGTTCGAGCGCATAGAGGCGAGCGACGTGACCATGTTCTCGGGCATCCTTGGCAGGTACGCCGAGGGGCGCGGGATAGGGGACATGGGGATCAGGGAGCGCGCGACGGGCCGTCCCATCGAGGGCCACGTGGACGCGCTCTACGAGTCGAAGCGCGCCATGCTGGAGGCGGAGGCCGGCAGCGAGTACGGGCTCGCCCTGCTGGAGGACTTCGAGGCTCGCGAGGCAGAGGTCCGCGAGGAGATAAGGGCGCAGCTCGATGCGATCAGGTCGCGTGTCCGGAAATGCTCCTACAGGGACATGGACATGATGGACCACCTGGCGGAGGTGGCGGACGACGAGCGGGCCGTCGTCGTGGTGAACATGCCCACGTTCAAGGGCGGCTACGAGAAGAGCTACAAGGCCGTATCAGACAGGTTCGAATGGAACGAACCCAAATACACCGTCTTCGACCCGAAAGGCGGCTACGAGGCGTTCTGGGACTTCGCAGCCCATGCCAAGTGCCTAATCCTATCCTACCAGGAGGCCGTTCCGGGCCAGTTCTTCGGGGAGGCCGTGTACGCGCGGCCTTCGGGGCGCATAGGGCTGAACTCCTACATCTGCACGAACCGCTCCGAAGAGGTGGAGCGCCTGCTCGGAAAGTCATGCGCCGTCAAGACCGCCGGCAAGAGGGAGCCGCTGAAATACCCGATAGTCCCAAGCGATTACGAGATAACCCGCAAATCCCGGCTCTCGGTCGTGAGGGCCAAGCCCGAGAACATCCGGTACTACAGGGGGCTGTTCACGAGGAACTTCGGGCCGTCACAGGCGTCCAGCGGCTACGCGCTGCTGGTGGACGGCTACGTGGTGGGCGTGTTCGGGTACCTCACGCTGTCGAACTGCCTGGACAACTCGTGCGACTCGGTGTTCATAGGGTTCGCGATAACGACGAGCGCGAGCTTCAGGGCCTCGAAGCTCATCCACATGGTGGCGTGTCAGAGGAGCGTCGTGGCGATGGAACTGAGCGACGTGCAGATGCTGTCGGCGAGGAAGGTGAGGACCGCCATGAGGTCGAAGCACGCATCCTGCACCGAGCTGAGGGGCGTTATGAGGCTCGTGGACCGCAAGAAGGACGACGCCATGGGGAACATGCTCACCTACGAGGCCGACATCCAGGACAAGACGCTCCGGCAGGTGCTGTCGGAGTTCATGGACAAGGAGGAGAGATGCCGGAGGAGCTGAACGTCGTAGCCGAGCTGCGGGACGGCATGTGCATAGCCCGCGTAGGCGTGAACGACATGATGGAGCAGGACGTGAACGCCCGCATGATGGACGAGGCGAAGTTCAACCGCCTGGTGGAGAACATCAGGAAGCGCGGCGCCCTGGAGCAGCTGCCCTACTGTGCCCTGACCGACAGGGGTGTCGAGATAGTGAGCGGCCACCACCGGGTGCGCGCCGCCAGGATGGCTGGCTTGAAAGAGGTGGAGGTGCTGCTCGACCGCTCGAAGCTCACGAGGAGCGCCATAGCGGCCAAGCAGCTCGCGCACAACGCCATAGAGGGCGTGGACGACGAGGACATGGTGCGCAAGATCGCGAGCATCATAACGGACGTGGACGACATGCTGGAGTCGGCCATAGACCCCTCGTTCTTCGAGAAGGTGGAGCGCGAGGCCGCGGCCATCCCCCAGGTGAAGGTGAGCTTCGACTGGAAGACGGTGCAGTTCACGTTCCTGCCGGGCCAAATCGAGGACCTGAAGGAGCTCTGCGACAGGACCCAGGGCGCCGACTTCGAGGGGGTAGCCGCGATCGAGCAGTTCGAGCCGTTCGTGGAGGCGCTGCAGCGCACGGAGAAGTTCGCCGACATCCGAAGC
This sequence comes from Eggerthellaceae bacterium, assembly GCA_048242115.1. Lineage (GTDB taxonomy): Bacteria > Actinomycetota > Coriobacteriia > Coriobacteriales > Eggerthellaceae > Xiamenia. The sequence continues at coordinate 4,315 of DBFAWQ010000272.1, read as the reverse complement.
GTCGGCACGGCGGTCCACTTCATGACGAAGCGGGCGCTTTCGGACTTCGGCGAGCTGGAGGGCGAAGGCCGCACGTGCGCACAGGTGTTCGGCAGGGCCATCATGCCCGAGAAGACGGCCGAGAAGATGAAGGCGCTCATAAGGGAGGCCATGGAGGACGGCCTCATCGAGAACCCCTGGGAGGTACTGGAGCTGCTCGCGGAGGGCCGCAGCGATGGCTAGGCCGACGAAGTACTGCGAGAAGTACCACGTCCCGTGGGTGCGAAGCCTTGCGAGGCGCGGCCTCACGGTCAAGGAGATAGCGAAGGAGATGGAGGTGTCGCGCTCCACCCTGAACCTATGGGTGAGGGAGCACCCCGAGTTTTCGGACGCCTTAAACCAGAGCAGGTCGGAGGCCGACGCCATGGTCGAGGACTCGCTGTTCAGGCGGGCCATGGGGACCACGGTCAAGGAGACGAGGAAGATCGTCGAGGTGGACAAGTCCGGGCAGCCCGAGGTGGTGAAGGTGGACACCTGGGAGAAGGAGCTTCCGCCCGACGTGGCGGCATGCATCTTCTGGCTGAAGAACAGGCGTCCGAAGTCGTGGAGGGAGCGCCCCGAGGCGTTCATGGACGACAACAGGCCCGTCATCAACATCACTATCCCGGCGGAGGCGAGCGATGGTCGCTGACGCGGACGTCATACTGCCGGCGTTCCAGCCGGTGTGGGCGGACGTTCAGGCGAGCGGCCACATGCACTACTGGCTCAAAGGTGGGCGAGGCTCCACGAAGTCGAGCTTCGTGAGCATCTGCGTGGTGCTGCTCGTCATGCTGTTCCCCTTCGCGAACGCCGTCGTCGTCAGGCGTGTGGGGAACACGCTCAGGGACTCGGTGTACGCCCAGGTGTCATGGGCGGTCCACACCCTGGGGGTGGGGGACTACTTCCGGTTCTGCTACGCGCCGCTGGAGATCGTCTACCTCCCCACCGGCCAGAAGATAGCCTTCAGGGGAGCGGACGACCCTCAGAAGCTGAAGTCGGTGAAGTTCACGAAGGGGTACGCCGCCATCATCTGGTTCGAGGAGTTGGACCAGTTCGAGAGCATGGAGGCGGTCAGAAGCATCCTGAACTCGCTCAGGCGCGGCGGGGAGCGTTTCTGGATGTTCTACTCCTACAACCCTCCGAAGACGATGTGGAACTGGGTCAACCGAGAGGCCCTGGCCCGCGACAGGCGCCGGGACACGCTGGTCCACACGTCGAGCTACCTTGACGTGGCGGCCACACATCCCGAATGGCTGGGGCAGCCGTTCATAGACGAGGCGGAGTACCTGAGGGATACGAACGAGCGAGCCTACAGGTGGGAGTACCTGGGCGAGGTGACGGGGACCGGCGGCAACGTGTTCGAGAACCTCGTGGGCCGGGAGGTGACGGATGACGAGATCGCCACGTTCGACAACCCGCGCAACGGGTGCGACTTCGGCTGGTTCCCGGACCCGTGGCGCTTCGTGCGCTGCGAGTGGCAGGCGGGCTCCAGGAGGCTCATCGTGTTCGAGGAGCACAGCAGGAACAAGACCCTCCCGCAGGAGACGGGCCGGATTATCAGGGACTCGCTCACCTACCCGGACTCGAAGGGCGCGCAGCCCCGCTACCACGCCCAGACGGTATGGTGCGACGACACGTCCGATGGCAAGACCCACATGGGGATATACCGCAGGGACTTCGGCATCAAGGCGCGCCCGGCCAAGAAGGGCAACATGCGCAAGCAGTCCTACATCTGGCTGGCTGGCCTGAGGGAGATCGTGATAGACCCGCAGAGGTGCCCCCTGACGTACGAGGAGTTCGCCCTCTGCGAGTACATGAAGGACAAGAACGACGAGTGGATAGAGGACTTCAACGACGGAAACGACCATTCGATAGACGCCGTGAGGTACGCGATGATGAACGAAGCGATAAGGGGCAGGTAATGGCAGAGGAGACGAAGTACAACGTCCCGACCCACATCCGGGACTACGTAGCATCCCTGGGGTACGAGGCGACGTACGCCATGGACGGCGAGATACGGCTCTGGGACGAGGTGCGCCGCAGCAAGGGCGACTTCTGGGACTGGAAGGAGCCAGTGAACGGGACGACGCTCAAGGTCCACCGCCGGAGCGTCCACCCGGCCAAGCGGGTATGCGACGAGTGGTCGTCCCTGCTGATGAACGACAAGACCAAGGTGGTATGCGAGGACCAGGCGTGCACCGACAGGCTGGCGGAGTTCTACCGGGCGCGGGGGTTCTTCGCGTACGGCCAGCAGCTGGTGAGCAAGGCGTTCTCGCTGGGCACATGCGGCTGGGGCCTGTGGCTGGACCTGGACGCGAAGAAGGCGCAGGTGCGCCGCTACGACGCGAAGTGCATCCTCCCGCTGTCGTGGGACGACGACGGAATCACGGAATGCGCCTTCGTGACCCGCGCCACCGTGGGCGGCAAGCAGGTGGACCAGCTCGTGATGCACGTGCTGGAGGATAGGGGCTACGTCATCCGCACGCGCTGCTGGGACAAGGACGGTAACGCCGTGGAGAGCGACGACGTGGCCCCCGAGGTGCAAACCGGCTCCGGGGAGCCGACCTTCGCCGTATGGGTGCCGATACCGAACACCATCTACGACTGCTCGCCGTTCGGGGAGAGCCTCTACGCGAGCGCCATCGACCAGATGGAGGGCGTCGATCTGACGTACGACGCAATGATGAACGAGGTGGACCTGGGGAAGCTGCGGCTGTTCGTCTCGGACATGCTGCTCGACTACGGCGACGAGGAGGGGAAGGTCGAGCGCAGCCCGGTCCCCTTCGGGCGCGATAACACCGTGTTCCGCAAGCTGAACTCGACGGAGGACCTGGTGAAGGAGTTCGCCCCGCCGCTTCGGACCGAGCAGCAGGTCAGGGCGTACCGCAGCGCATGGCAGACACTTGGCGACTCCTGCGGCTTCGGACTGAACTACTTCGACGTGGACGATTCGGGCGGGATCAGAACGGCGACCGAGGTCGCAAGCGACAACTCAACGCTCATGCGGAACATCAAGAAGTACGAGAACAGCCTGGAAAACGCCATCGCGGCCATTTCGAAAGCCGTGCTCCAGGGGCTGCGCATCTCCGGCGAGAACCTGCCCCCCGAAGGCCAGGTGAGCGTGCAATGGGACGATTCCATCATCACGGACACGGCCGCGGAGAAGGCGCAGGACATGGCCGAGGTCAGCGCGGGCCTGATGGCCGCATGGGAGTACCGCATGAAGTGGTACGGCGAGGACGAGGCCACCGCCAAGGCGAATGACCCGGGGACCGCCCAGGCCGCCGACATCGCGGAGCTGGGGTAGCTGATGCGCCGCGCCAGCGAGGAGCCGGAAGGCCCGGAGGAGCGCGGGGCCGAGCGCAGGGCGGCGGAGTACCAGGACGAGCTTCTGGGCAGCGTCGCGGCGGCCCTGGGGCGCACGGTGCGCGACGGGGTTAACGCCGCGGCCGCGGCGGCACAGCTTGCGGCCGAGACGGGGAGGGCAAAGGCCAAGGCGGCGCCCGCCATAGCCGGCGCGGTCGAGTCGGAGGTGCGCGGGGCCGTGCGCAAGGCCGTGAGCCGCGCTGAGACGCCCGGAAACAAAGCGAGCGGTATAGACGGCCGCGACGGCGCCAAGAGGGCCTCACAGCGGGCCTCGTCCATGGTCGATGCCGCCGCGACGAACGCAAACCGCGCCTACTGGGAGGCCTTGCAGCGGGTTCGCAACCCCGCGAACCGCACCGAGGGCTACGAGGAGACGCTGCGCCGCGAGGTCGCGATGCTCGCCCGCGAGGGCGTGACGGCCTACAGCTACCGCAGGCGCAACCCCGACGGCACGTACTCTATAGTCAAGGTGCCCGTTGACGTGGGCCTGCGCCGCGAGATAGAGACGGCGGGGATCAAGGCGGCAAACGGGGCGTCGCTCGAAGCCGCAGCGAACGGCGGTGGCCTCGTCGAGGTCTCCTGCACCGCGAACCCCCGGAAGAGCCACCAGGCCTGGGAGGGGCGCGTCTACCGCGTGGCCGACCCCGACCCCTCCTCTCCGCTCTTCGAAACGGTGATGCGCTACCCGCGCTTCGCCGACGTGGTTGGCGACCACATCAACGACTACAACTGCCGCCACCAGGTGCGCCCCTGGCGCGAGGGCCAGCCCCGCTGGCGCGACCCCCTTGAGGGCACGGGGTACAGCCCCGAGGAGGGCAGCCGCATCATGGCGCGCCAGGCGGCCCTTGAGAACGAGGTTCGCAAGGCCAAGCGCGAGGTGGAGGCCCTGCGCGCTGCGGGGCTGGACGACAGGGAGGCCGTGCGCAGGCTC
>DBFAWQ010000271.1:0-44495 GCA_048242115.1 Eggerthellaceae bacterium | reverse complement strand
ATCCACCTCCGGGGTTGCCGTCTCGCCCTTGCACCCCGACAGCGCGGCTCCCGTGGCCGCCAGGGCGGCCGCGACCGCACTCGCCTGCACGAAGCGGCGACGCGACAGCTGCGGGACCCTGCGGGCACCATCTCGGTAATCAGCCATGGTTCCTCCTCTGGTTCTCTCCCTCTTCGTTTCTCCCTCTGAAGCACCGTCCCGCACTGGGACGGCCTGCCTGCCATTTTGCGAAGAACCGCAAGTAATCACCATACCTGCACTCTTAAATGTTTCTAGCCGAACCTTTCAGAATTATTACAGGCCTCCAGATCGCAAGCCGCCCGCGAACCGAAGGTCGCACTTCCTCGCAAGCCCCCTCAAGCCGCGGAGTGCGACAGTCGGCGGTATCGTTTCCAGCAGAGATGACCGTGCAAGCGCGTTGCCCCTGCACGCCCCAACGGCAAAGGACCCGCAGAGCCGGAAGGCCGTGCGGGTCCTTGGGGTGGCGAATCGCGGGATGGCGCTACAGGCGGCTCATGCGCTCCACCATCTTGTCCACGGCCGAGCAGCCGCTCTGCTGCGAACCAGGGGCGGTCGCAGCGGCCTTTCCGCCGACCGACGCGCCCTTCGCGCAGCCGGAGCAGCCCGAGCAGCCTTTATCGTCGTGGCAGTCGCACATTCCCTTACGGACCAACCGCCGCACCGCCAGGAAGGCGAGCACCGCGATGACAGCCAGGATGATTGCGGTAGACGGGGTGAATTCCAACTCGAGCACGACGTTCGCTCCTTTCCCTTTCCGTATCCGCCCGCACTGCCCTTAGGCGGCGGCTCCGTCGGCGGCCGTCTTGCCGGCAGCCTTCTTCAGGTCCTTCTTCGCATAGTCGGGCATGGGCCTGAAGATCTGGAACAGCATGAGCGCCAGCAGCACCACGGCCACCACGGTCCAGAAGTTGAAGCTCACCTCGCCCGTGGCCAGGCCGCCCAGCTGGTAGATGAGCAGGCCCACCACCCAGGCGAAGCCGCACAGGTAGCCGATGGTCGCCCAGGTCCACTTCGCCGAGCGCATCTGGTTGCGGATGGCGCCCATGGCGGCGAAGCAGGGAGCGCACAGCAGGTTGAAGGCGCAGAAGGCCATGATCGCCATGGAGCTTCCGCCCATGAGGGTGGCGAACGACGCCCAGATGGTGGGATCGTCCTCGCCCACCTCGCCGAGGCTGGTGATGATGCCCACGGTGGCCACGACGTTCTCCTTGGCCACGAGCCCGGTGAAGGTGGTGGCCACGGCCTCCCAGTTGCCGAAGCCCAGCGGCGCGAAGATCCAGGAGAGGAACCCGCCGATGGAGGCCATGAGCGAGTACTGGATATAGTCGTCGGCCTCGGTGTCGAGCAGCCCGAAGGCGCCTTCGTACACGCCGAAGTTCAGCAGGAACCAGATGACGATGGAGGACAGGAAGATGATGGTGCCGGCCTTCACGATGTAGGCCTTCACGCGCTCCCACGTGGCCAAAAGCACGTTCTTGACCGTGGGCAGGTGGTACTGCGGCAGCTCCATGATGAAGGGGGTCGCCTCGCCGGCGAAGGCACGCGTCTTCTTCAGCATGATGCAGCTGACGATGATGGCGAACAGGCCCAGGAAGTAGAACAGCGGGGCCACCCACCAGGTTCCCTCGTAGAACTCGCCGGCCAGGGCGCCGAACACCAGCGCGATGATGGGCAGCTTCGCGCCGCAGGGGATCATCGTGGTGGTCATGACCGTCATGCGGCGGTCCTTCTCGTTCTCGATGGTCTTGGTGGCCATGACGCCGGGCACGCCGCAGCCGCTGGAGATGAGCATGGGGATGAACGACTTACCCGACAGCCCGAAACGGCGAAACACCCGGTCCATGATGAAGGCGACGCGGGCCATGTAGCCGCATCCCTCCAAAAACGAGAGCAGCAAAAACAGGATGATGAGCTGGGGAACGAATCCGAGTACCGCGCCCACGCCGGCGATGATGCCGTCGAGCAGCAGGCTCTGCAGCCACGGGGCGCAGTCGATGGAGGTCAGCCACTCCTCCACGACCACCGGCACGCCCGGGTGCCACAGGCCGAAGGTGGCCGGGTCGGGCTCGACAAGCTGCCCCGACTCGAAGGCCGCGACGCCCTCGGCCGTTTCCATGGTCGCCTCGAACTCCTCCACCGCGGCGTCGTACTGCTCGGTGCCGGTGTAGAGCCAGCCGTCGCCGAACAGGCCGTCGTTGGCCCAGTCCGTGGCGATGGTACCCACGGTGGACACCGAGATGTAGTAGACCAGCGTCATGATGACGATGAAGATGGGGATGCCCAGGATGCGGTTCGTGACCACGCGGTCGATCTTCTGGGTGGTGGTCATGCGGGCCGGGGCCTTCTTCACGCAGCGGTCGATCACGTGGGAGATGGCGTCGTAGCGCTCGCCGGTGATGATGGACTCGGCGTCGTCGTCGAACTTCTGCTCCAGGGCATCGCGGATGGAGGCGATCTTGTCCATGGAGGCCGCGGGCAGCGCAAGCGCCTGCTCCGTCAGCTGCTCCCCCTCGAAGAGCTTGATGGCGAACCAGCGCTTCTCGCCCGCGGGGACGGCGGTGCCCAGGATGCCCTCGATCTGGGACAGCGCGTCCTCCACGGCGGCGTCGAAGCGCATGTCGGGCTTGGGGGCGCGCTTGCTCTTCGCCTGGGCGATGGCGGTGGCCATAAGGTCGTCGAGGCCCTTGCCCCGAAGCGCCGTGGTGGGCACTACCGGGCAGCCCAGCTGCTCCGAGAGCGCCGACACATCGATCTTGTCGCCGTTCTTCTCCACCAAATCCATCATGTTCAGGGCCACCACCACGGGCACGCCCAAATCCAGGATCTGCGTGGTCAGGTACAGGTTGCGCTCGAGGCTGGTGCCGTCGACCAGGTTGATCACCGCGTCGGGCACGCCGCTGAGCAGGTAGTCGCGGGTGACGATTTCCTCGGGGGAGTAGGGGGAGAGCGAGTACACACCCGGCAAGTCCGTAATGGTCACGTCCTTGTCAGCTTTGTACTTGCCTTCCTTCTTCTCCACGGTAACGCCCGGCCAGTTGCCAACGTACTGATTGGCCCCGGTCAGGTCGTTGAACATGGTGGTCTTGCCGCAATTGGGGTTGCCGGCAAGCGCGATGGACAATGCCATGGTCTGCGACTCCTCTCGTTTCGTCGCACATTCGGTCCGGCGAACCTTCGGATCTCCTACCGAAATGCTGAGAATTGTTAACTAAAGTTAACTGCTACCCTTGAAAAAGGCCCTCTCGGGCACCTGCTTCGGCTTTGCCGCCGGCCTCCGCCGACCAGCGCCGATTCGAATGCGGAAGCCCTAGGCAACCAGCACGTGCTCCGTCTCGCTCTTGCGCAGCGAAAGCTCGTAGCCGCGCACGGTCACCTCCAGAGGATCGCCCAAGGGCGCCACCTTGCGCACCGTGATATCGACGCCCTTGGTGATCCCCATATCCATGATATGGCGCTTCACCTGGCCCTCGCCCGTCAGCTTCACCACGCGCGCCGTGCCCCCGATAGGCACGTCCCGCAATGTTTTCGGAGCATCCTGAACTTGCTCGGCCATGAACCTTCCTTTCCTCTTCCGCTTCGGGCCGCCTGCGCGACGGCCCTTCTCCGACATCGCGCTTTTTGCGCGGAGCTAACAGTATGATGCCCTATGCGGCCGGAACCGCCACGATGCTCTGGGCCGCCTTCCGCCCCAGAGCGACCTGGGCGCCTTTGACGTCGACGATCAGGTCTCCCCCCATGCCGCCGACCACCTTCACGCGGGCGCTCTCCACGAAGCCGAGGTTCTCCAGATGGTGGTGCAGCTCTCCGCCACCGCGCACCTTCAGCACAGAAGCGCTCTCGCCACATTTCAGAAAGGACAGTGGCATGGCCTGACCAAGAGGGGCGCCCCCAGCTGCGGAAGAGCATTGCGCCGAAACGCGCTGCTTCGTCGGCAATCCCGCGCTGCGACCTTCCTGCCGCACCGCAAAACCCGGAACCTCCGCCACCGCCGCGAGTCCGCTCATGATGACCTCCTCGGATGGATAAGCAAATCGAATAGATAAGTTAGCTTCATGCAACAAAGCATTCTATCCCTAATCCGCAGGATTTGAAAGCCTTGGTTAACTTTTTCGCGAAAAGAAAGTCAAAGCTAACTTTTTCTCCACAGTTGAGATGCGTCTCGGCAACCGGAGTCGCCCCTTTCCCTCCGTACCCGGCGCCAGTAATAGAGAAAAGCTCGAAGTGGCAGCTTCTGCACCTGCGCCCGCGCAAAGTTGTTATACTGAATTTGGATAATCAAGGGCCCTCAAGGCGACGAGGAGGACGAGAGCCTATGGCGGAAAACCAGTTCGTGGACACGCGGGGGAACCTCACGCAACCGGTCACCTTCACCCAAGCTGTGGTGGACGGGCTGGCGGAGGGGGGCGGTCTCTACGTTCCGCAGCAGCTCCCGCACTTCTCCGAGGACGACCTGCGTGCCATGGCCGCACGTCCCTACTGGCAGCGGGCGGCATGGGTGTACAAGGCCCTGGGCGTGGACCTGCCCGACGAGACGGTGGACGCGCTCATGGAGCAGGTCTACGGAAGCGCCTTCGACACCCCCGAGATCTGCCCCGTAACCACTCTTTCCGAGGATACCCACGTGCTGGAGCTGTGGCACGGGCCCACGAGCGCCTTCAAGGACATGGCGCTGCAGTGCCTGCCGCGCTTCTTCCAGGCCAGCGCGAGCAAGCTGCGGGCCGAGGGGAAGCTCGATGGGGAGTTCCTCATCCTGGTCGCCACCTCGGGCGACACCGGAAAGGCCGCCCTGGAGGGCTTCCGCGACGTGGAGGGCGTGCGCATCGCCGTCATGTATCCCCACGGGGGCGTGAGCGACATCCAGCACAAGCAGATGGCCACCCAGCGCGGCGGCAACGTGGACGTGTGGGCCGTGCGCGGCAACTTCGACGACTGCCAGACCGGCGCCAAGCAGGTGTTCTCCGACGGGGCCTTCAACGAGCATCTGGCGGCCGAGGCGGACGTGGCCCTCTCGTCGGCGAACTCCATTAACTTCGGTCGCCTGGCACCCCAGATCGTCTACTACCTGTCGGCCTGCGGCACGCTGCTGGCCGAGGGCAAGCTGGAAAGCGGACAGCAGGTGGACGTCTGCGTGCCCACGGGCAACTTCGGCAACATCCTGGCCGCCTACTACGCGAAAGCCATGGGCGCGCCCATCGGCATGCTGCTGTGCGCCAGCAACGAGAACCGCGTGCTTGCGGACTTCATCGCCACCGGCACCTACGACATCGCCGAGCGACCCTTCGTGCTGACCCCCTCCCCTTCTATGGATATCCTGGTGTCGTCGAACCTGGAGCGGCAGCTCTTCGAGCTCACCGACCGGGACGGGGACGCCGTGCGCGGCTGGATGCGAGACCTCAAGGAGACGGGGCGGTTCCGCGTGGATGAGCGCACCTTCGCCCGCATGCGCCAGCTTTTCGCGGGCGATTCCGTGGACAACGCCGAATGCCTGGCCACCGTCCGGGAGGTTTTCGAGCGCCACGACTATCTGATGGACCCCCATACCGCCGTCGCCTACCGGGTGGCCGAGCGGCTGCGCGGCGAGAACCCGGTGCTCATCGCGAGCACGGCCCATTGGGCGAAGTTCGGGGACAACGTCTACCGGGCGCTGCACGGCATCGAGCCCGGGCAGGCGCTTCCCGAATCGGTTGCAGCGCTTTCGGGATGCCAGCTCAACCAGTTGATCGCCCAGGAGACGGGCTGCTTCGACATTCCGGCGGGGCTGGCCGAGCTGGATGCGCTGCCCATCCGCTTTACCAAGGTCATCGATGCGGGCGCCGGCGACATCGAGGACGCCGTCGAAACGTTTCTGAGGGAAGGAGCCAGCGCATGAAGCCGACGATGGAGAATGCCAACGCGGCGCAAAACGGCCCGGAGGACCGCCTGAGATCGCTCACCCCCGTCATTCGCCTGGCCGTGGCCAGCGCCGAGAGCCCCCATGGGTCGGAGTTCGGACGCGGCGTGGCGAAGCTGTGCCGGGGCGTGCAGGAGAAGGGCTCCCTGAACGCGGCAGCCAAGGACATGGGCATGGCCTACAGCAAGGCCTGGCGAATCGTGCGGGACACCGAGACGGCACTGGGCATCAAGCTGCTCAACCGCGAGGGCGCCCACGGCTCCACGCTGACCGAGGACTGCGAGCGGCTGCTGCGCGCCTACTCCGACATGGAAGAGAAACTGCAGGCCATAGCCAACAAGGAGTTCCTCGCATCCCTGTAGGTAAACGCTGCTGGCGGCGTTTACATTCCCGCCAGCAGCGACCCTGCGGGCCAAAGCGCCAGAAACGGTGCCAGGGGGATGCCGTCGTCCCACCGCAGGCGGCCGCACGCCACGCCGCCGATGCAGACCGCGGCGGTGACCGCCCCGCAAAGCGCCATGCCGGCAGGGGCGAAGGCGCCCGTGGCCACGCAGAGCGCCCAGGCGAGGCGCACGTCTCCCCCGCCCAAGGGGGTTCCCTGCACCCCCTTGCCGCACCGGCGCTTCCGCCGTCCCCACACGCGCATCGCCAGTCGGCATGCCGCCACGGCGCCCAGGGCGAAGGCAATACCGGCAACCAAGGACGAGGCGCCCCAGGCCAGCAGTTGGTAAAGGGCCCCCAGCAGCGCCAGGCCGTAGCAGCTGGCCCTCGGGATCAGGCGGCATCGCAGGTCGGAGACTGCGGCCCAACCCGCGCAGCAGGCGCATCCCAGCAGGCAGATCAGCCGCAACGCCGAAAGAAACCCTTCCACGAGGGCCCTCAGAGCGCAGCCGCCGCCAGCGCAACGTCCACCTGCACAAGCCAGCGCCCGTCAGGAGCGCGCTTCCACCGGGCCTGCGCCGAGACGGGCGGCAACGGGGGGCCGAACGCCCCGGGAGCCGAAGCGCACGCCGTGGGCACGACGGACGCGGCGGCCGAGGCGGCGGACAGATCGCCGTAGCATTCCGGAGGCGGTTCGTCGGGAGCCCCTGCCGCTTGGCGCATCCCCGTCGGCAGCGCACCGTGGCGCCCCATGGGCGCAAGGTCGCCGGAGCCGAACCTATGCAGGCAGCCGTAGCAGACCGCCGCATCGTCGAAGGCCTTGGCTCCGCATACCGGGCATACCTTCATGTCAAACCTCCTCCTGGCAAACGCCTACGAAAGCCCGGTCGCCCGGGCAGAACCACCCCTTCGACGTGCATGCCTGGCGCTCGAGCACGCAGGCCGCACCACGCACCGCCATACGGCTGCCGGGAGCAAGCGAGCGCCTGGACGCCAGAACGGTGCCGTCCTCCCCCAGAAACGCCACGTCTATGGAAAAGCGCATCCCCACCGTGTGGATGTCCGCGCACGGGGCCAGCAGCAGCACCCCCTCCGCGCAGTCGCGGCCCAAGAGCCCCCTCAGCCGCGCGATCGGGCCGGACGCCACACGCAAGCCGCCAAAGCCGGCATGCTCATCCATAGCACACAACGACGCTCACCTCCTCGCCCACCTGCGAGCAGGCCACGCTCGCCCACGAAGGGCCGTCGTCCGCGGCCGCCCGCTCCTTCCAAAACGTCCCCTGCAGCGAACCGCCGGGCGAAAACCCCCAGCCGTGCCGTTGCAGCTCCCCGCCCAGGGCCGAGAAGGCCTCCCGAGCCTCGCCCGGAAGCACGAAACCGGCGATTCCCAGGCCCTCGTCGGACACCGCCTCCGCAGCCTTCGCGCTGGAAGGGGCGGCCGCCAACAGCCACGAGGGAAGGCCGCCGTCCCAACCGGCCGGCGCCGCCCCCTCCCCGAAGACGATTCCGCGCCAGAGGGACCCCGCATCGGACCCTCCGGTCGTCGCCGCTTCGCTCCCCAACCGCCCCGCAGCCGGCGCATCGCCGTCCGAGAGCGCCTTCGGAGCTGCCGCATCGCCGACCGCTTGGGCCGCCAGCACGCCCCGCAACAGCGGGACGGAGGCAACCAGCATCCCCACCAGCGCGAACGCCGCGACGCATCGGAACCGCCGCACCGCATCCGCGGAAGGGCGGTAGCAACGCGGCAACGGCTGCGCCCGCACAGGCAGCCAAGCGCGCGCCCTAGCGGCCCGGGAGGCACCTGCAGCGGTATGCCGCCCGCGCGCACCCGGGCTCATAGCAGCACCCCCGGCTTGTAGCAGTCCACCACGATCTGCGCCCTGTGCGCCAGGTGGGGGAAGGACACCCCGAACACCTCCGAGCGCAGCGGGTAGCCGAACAGCGTGGGGGCGAACCGCAGGACGCCCGTAAAGCGCGTATGGCCCCACCCCGCATCCTCCGTGCCCACGGACACCTCCAGGTTCTCCTGCGGGAACGCCTCCGCCAAGCTGATTCGCACCAGCTCCGCGCTCTCCTGCGTGCTCTGGCCGTAGGCCGGCGACGCCCCGTGCACGCGCACCGCGTCGCAGAACAGGTTGTCGAAGGCGGCGCACTGCCCGAAGAAGGTGGCGGCGTTGACGGCGATGAGCGCTACCGTCAGCAGCACGGGCAACGCCACCGCCAGCTCCACCGTCATCTGGCCCCGGTCGTCGCCACGTCGGATAGCCGCCGGCCGTCGTGCGCGGGCGCGCCGCATGACGGCGGCTCCGCATCCCGTCACTCCCATGGCCGCTCCCCCTCCCATTCGCCGTGGAGCCGCCGCAGCCACGCGAACGCCTCCGCCACGGCCCCTGCCGCCCCGTCGGCCACCGCCGGGGGCAGCCCGACCGAGATGGTGAACGGCTCGCCGATTCCCGGAACCACCCGCACCTCGGCCACGGTCACCCCGGCCAAGCCCTCCTCCACGCGCTCCAGCGCCACATCCTCCAAGCATCCCAGCACCCCCTCGAACGAATCGTTGCCCTCGAGCGGATGGGCGACCACCCGCCCCTTCGCCCGGACCAGGGCACCCAGCGCAGCGTCGTCGCCGGCAGCACCCGCCACATGGGCCGTGTTCACCAGCACCGGCCGCAAGGCGTCGGCGTTCGCAGGCTGCAGCCCCGCGGCCCGCACCGCATCCCGCAGGGCGTCCGCCGCCCACCTGCCGATTCCCATATCCCCCGCAAGCGGCAGACTGCCCAGGGCGCCCTCCACCGCCCCCATCAGCCCCTCGTGCCCTTGGCTGTAGCCGTGCAGCAGGTCGGACCAGCAGGTCAGCGCTACGTCGGCCGCCCCGGCGACGGCCCCTGCCGCCGTCTGGCTTTCCGCCACGGAATCCAGCAGGGACGCCAGCACCGACTCGCCCTCCCCCGACGGGTCGGCCAGTAGCGTCGAGCCCGACACGGCCACCCGGCATCCCAGGCTGCCGAAGTCCGGGGAGAAGGCGTTGGCGAAGCCTCCCGACGCCGACTCGTCCGACAGGTTCGCCACCACGGCCACGGCTCCGAAGGTGCCGGGGGGACGCAACGATATCCTTGCCGACGCGGCGCTCCCGAAAGCCCCGCCGATGTCGCCGATCAGCTCGCCGGCTATGCCGCGGGCCTCCTCCAGCGCCGGCTGCGCCTGCTCCAGGGCCTCCTGGTAGTCCGATGCCGCCCGCGCCACGGCCAGGTAGTGGTACTCGAAGCCGTTCTCGATGCGCGAGGACGCCGACGCCACGGCCCCCAGGCTCTCGGCGTCGAAGCCGCACGCCTCGCACCGCGAGAACCCGTCGCGCTCCATCTGCCACAACGACCCCAGCTCCGTGCAGCCCGCCGCGTTCGGGCAGCCCTCCCATGCGTGCATCACCGTGACCCCTCCCGATTCGCCGTACGGGTAGACAGGGTTCGTGTACAGGCTGGTCAGGCGCATCTCCGTGGTATTTCGGGGCAGCAGCGGGAAGAACATGTCCGTGCCGCCGGCCCCCTCGAACACGTAGCCCTGGGCCAGTTTGGCCGCCGCGTAGGCGTAGAAGCGCTTGCGCAGGGCCGAGCGCGCCCGCTCCTCCACCGAATCGTCGGCGGGACGCTCCAGGGCCAGGCGCCTGGGGTAATAGGCTTGGGCCCGCGCCAGCGCTACCGAGAAGGACCAGGCATCCACGCTCGAGAACGTCGGGTTCTCCGAAGGGGGAAGCTGGGCCAGGCTGTCCGCGCGCTCCTGCATGCAGTAGCCGGGTGCGTTGCCGCAATCGTGGGCGAAGGCGTCGTCCTTGGCCGCCCGGGCCTGCTCGCGCGCCTGCTGCGCCCGGTCCACCGCCTCGTGCAGCTGCGGGGCCCTCTCCTGCGCCTCGTCCGCGACGTCGCCGGCCTCGCCGCCCTCCGGAACATCCACCGCCGACGCATCGCCGGGAACCAGCAGCGCCACGGCCACGTAGCGCTGACCGAGCCCGTCGTTGGCCGCCGCCACGGAGAGCGCCTGGGCAGCGGCGGCGAAGGGGAGCAGCCGCTGGGCCTTCTGCAGCCCTGTGCGGGCCTTCTGCGAGAAGCCGTCCCGCGCGCTCGCAAGGCTGCGTCCCGCCGAGAGCAGCGCCTCGGAGGCCGGGGCAGCGAAGGGCACGCAGCCCGTCACCACCCCCAGCCCCGTGGCGGCCAGGCTCCCCAGCGACAGCGAGAGCACCACGGCGTCGCACGCCCGCACCACGGTCATGTACTCGGCCACGGGGTTCAGCGCCGCAAGGGAGCACGCGTCGGCCACGTTCTGCACCTTCGACGATGCGGCGTACACCCGCTGCACCTGCCCGAGCGAGAACACCAGCGACAGGGCGAGCAGAAGCGACAGCGCCATCCCCGCCGTCGTCATCCCCCGCTCGTCGCGGAAAAGCCTCATGACGCCCACCTTCCTATCCAGTCCTGCGGGATACGACCTGCGTCGGCCCCGTCTACCCAGTCCGGCTGGGCCAGCGCCGTCCGCTCCACCCGCACCACCAGGTTGCCGCGCTCGTTGGCAAGCCCCAGGAGCGTCGCCGCCGACCCCAGCAGGGGAAGGGGGCGCACCTCGGTCTGGATGGCCGCGCTCACATAGCCCGACCCTTCGTCGCCCTGCAGGTCGACGGTCCACGAGCAGCCCTGCTCGTCGCGCACGTGGAAGCATGCCGCCGGGGGCACCGAGCCCAGCCGGTGCAGCACCGCCGCCCGCGCCGCCTCGTCCATGGACCCGACGGCGTCGGTCTTCGTCGCCAGGAGCCGGCATGCCTCGCTGGCGGCCGCCTCCATGACCATGCGGTCGTACAGCAGGATCCCCGGCTGCAGCAGAAGCAGCAGCGCCAGGCACAGGACGGGCAGCGCGAAGGCGGCCTCCACCGTCGCCTGCCCGCTGCGCCCGTCAGTACAGCAGCGCATCGGCTACCCCTCCCGCCGACCCGAACCCGTGGGAGGCGCTCGCCAAGGCATGGGACGCCACCGCGCCGTCCCCGAACAGCCCGACCAGCGCGGCGATGCCCCCGACCACGGCCGCGAACGCGAACAGCACAAGCGCGTACTCCACCGTACCCTGTCCAAGGTCGCCTTCCGCGAGCCCCGCCGCCCGGCCGCTGCGGGCGCACGGGCCGCTAATCGGCCGACACGGGGACGCCGCCACCCGCACGAGAGCCCCTACAGGCTGTTGATGCCGTCGGCGATGGCCGTCCATAGCTCCTCTATCTTCGGCCGGAACAGCGCGATGGCGACGATGGCGATGACCACCAGCACGCCCACCAGAATGGCGTACTCGGTGGTCCCCTGGCCGCGCTCGTCCGCGCAGCGCCTCCCCACGGTCGCCCGCATGCGCGCAAGGCCGCAGGCCGCCCGTGCCGAAACGGTTCGAATGATCCTCATAGCGTTCCGCCTTTCCTCTCAACCTTCCATAAGCTGCAGCAGCACCGGGCCCATCACCAAAAGCAGCATCGCCGGCAGCATGAGCGCCGCCGTCGGCACCATCATCTTCACCGGCGCCTTCGCCACCCGCTCCTGCAGCTGGGCCTTGTGCGCCGCCCGCGCCTCGGCGGCCGCCTCCTCCAGCGCAGGGGCAAGCGGCGTGCCCAGGCGAAGGCACCGCGCCATCGTGCGCGCCGTCCGCTCCAGCTGCGGCGAATCGTAGCCGCGAGCCATCCTCGAAAGCGCTTCCTCCCGGGAGGCCAGCCCCGCCGACCACAGGCTTGCGGCACGCTCGCAGTCCCGGGCCAGCGACGTGTCGAAATGCCTGGCGTACAGGTCCAGCGCGCGGTCGAAGGTAAGCCCCGACCGAAGCCCCAGGGCCACCACCTCCAGCATCTCCGGCAGCTCGCGGGCCAGATGGCGGTTGCGCTGCTCGCGCAGGTCCTTGAGCTCGCGGGCGCATCGGCCGGCCCCCGCCACCGCCCCGGCCGCACCCAGCAGCATGGCGAGCTCGAAGGACAGCGCCGCACCGACCGCGGCCCCGGCAACGCATCCCAGGACCCCCAACCTGACCGATGCCCGCCCCAGCCCGGACGCCGACACCTCGCCGCCGACGCCGCCCTTCTCGACCAACCTTTCCAGCCGGCTCCCCATCGCCCGGGCCACCGCGCCGGCCCTTGCTGCGCCCCCCGGGCCCTCCGCGTCCATCCTCGCCGCCAAGGACAACCCCCAGGGCAGCCGCTGCTGGGCGCCGGCGTTCGGCAGCCGCTCCCGCGCTATCCTGCGCGCCCGGCGCGACAGCTGCGAACGACGCCCCCTTTCGCGGAGAAGGGCCGCCGCGAACGTTCCGAAGGCAAACGCCGACAGAAGCCCGACCGTCAAAACCACCTGCAGCGCCGCAGGTCCCAGGCCCGTCATGAGAGGTCCACCGCCAGCATGCG
This sequence comes from Eggerthellaceae bacterium, assembly GCA_048242115.1. Taxonomy (GTDB): domain Bacteria; phylum Actinomycetota; class Coriobacteriia; order Coriobacteriales; family Eggerthellaceae; genus Xiamenia. Next base: position 31,794 of record DBFAWQ010000271.1, on the reverse strand, counting down.
GCGCACGCACAGCACTCCTGCCGCCTGCAGTGCAATCGCCACGCACAGCAGCGCCATTCCCGCGAGCGAGGTGAAGAACGGCTCCAGGAACCCCTCGCTCGCCACGGAGAACAGCGCCACCAGCACGAAGGGCAGCGCCGTCACCACCCGGGCCGACAGGCGCGCCTGCGCCGTCTGCACCCGCAGGGAGCGCTTCAGCTCCAGCTGCTCCTCCACCGCCACGGAGCTGGACTCCAGAATCGCGCGCATGCTGCCGCCGGTTTGGTGCTGCACGTCCAATGCGACGGCGACGAAGGACAGCTCAGGCAGGTCGGAGGCACGCCGGAGATGCTCCAACGCCCCGTGCACGCCCCCGCCCACCTGGATCTGCGACGCCGCTTCGCCGAAGAGCCTCCCCAAAGCCGGCGGAAGCTCCTTGGCCTGACGCTCGAAGGCCTGGGCCACGGTAAGCCCCGACTGGAAGCACGCCGAAAGGGACTGCAGCGCTTCGGGAACGGCCTCGCGCAGCGCCTCCAAACGCGCCTCCTCGCGGCCCTTGGCCACCTGGACAGCGCAGGCCGCCGCACATGCCATCACGGCGGCCCCGGCCAACGGCGAGCCCGTCGCAGCCACAACCACCAGGGCGATCGCGGCCAAGGCCGCCAGGACTGCGCTCAGGCACGCCTCCTCGCTGGTCGGAACCTGACGAGCCCCCAGCTCGGCGGCCATGCGTCGCGCCAGCAGCCTGCAGCCGCGCAAGCGCAGCAAACGACGGCTCAGGGGCAGAAGCGGCCCCACGCCCGACCGCATTCGCCAAAGCAGTCCGACCCCCGCGGGCCTCTCCACTGCCCCGCTCGCGCCGTCCGCTCCCAGAACGCAACCAGCCCCCGGGTAACCAGGGCGGCGCGACGTCCGACACCAGCGCAGCAACGCGAACCCGGCCGCGCATGCCAGGGCGACCCCTAGGCAGCGCACGGCAAGCAGCGCCTCCACGATGCCACCTCCCTCTCGCTCGCGATTCCCTCGAGTGCACACTCGGAAAGCCACGGGGGCGCCCCCAACCACAGCCCCTTGCGCGACGCGTCCTTCCTTTGGTACAGGGGCCGCACGACGCAGCTGCGGCTGCCCTCGTCGAAGGCCGCCTCCCCGATAGCCTGCACATAGCGGCGCCCATCGGGGCTGCGGGCTATCTGCACCACAACGTCGAAGGCGCTCGCGATGTTTCGATGGATAACGTCCACGGGCAGATCCACGGCGAAGCGGACCATGGTGGTCAGACGCTGCACGGCGTCGGCAGGGGAGTTCGCATGCAGCGTGGTCATGGAGCCGTCGTGGCCCGTCAGCATCGCCTGCAGCATGTCCAGCGCCTCGCCGCCGCGGCACTCCCCCACCACGATGCGGTCCGGGCGCATGCGCAGCGCGTTGCGCACCAGGTCGCGGATGGTCACCTCGCCCACGCCCTCCGAGGAGCCGGGGCGCGCTTCCAGACGCACCACGTGGGGGTGCTCGTCGAAGCGAAGCTCGGCGGAGTCCTCGATGGTCACGATGCGCTCTGCCGGCGAGATCTCGCAGGACAGCGCGTTTAGGAGCGTGGTCTTGCCGCTGCCCGTGCCGCCGGACACCGCGATGCTCTTGCGCAAGCGAACGGCCCAGGTCAGAAACGCCCTCACGTACACGTCCATGGAGCCCGACCCCTGCATGTCGGCCAAGCTCAGCGTGCGCTCGGGGAACTTCCGTATGGTGATGAGCGGACCGTCCGGGGCCAGGGGCGGCAGCACCACGTTCACGCGGTGCCCCTCGGGAAGGCGCGCGTCCACCATGGGGGTGAGCTCGTCCACGCGCCGGCCCAACGGCCCCAGGATGCGGTCGATTACCGAGCGCATGTGCGCCTCGTCGGCGAAAGCGCAGCCCGTAGGGTACAGGACCCCGCGCCGTTCGCAGAAGATGTCGTAAGGCCCGTTCACCATGATCTCGGTCACCTCGCCGTCGGCCAGAAGCCCCTCCAGGGGCCCGAACCCCAGCACCTCGTCCAGCAGCCTGCCCGTGAGCTCCTCCCGCTCCTTTGCGCCGGAGAGCACCCAGGCGGGCCCCTCCAGCACGATCCGGCAAGCCCCCTTGAGCTCGCTTCGGGCCTGGGCGGGGCTGCTCTTCGCCAACGCAGCAATCCGGTCCGCCGAAACCATGCCGATCACCTGGGCTTTCAGTGATTCGTAGCCACCCTGTGCGGAAGCCGCGGGTGCTGTCGTCGCACCGCCCGCATCCTGGACCCTGCTCGCTAAAGACATGACGCCCTCCTCTGCCGTTTCCCCCGAAGCCGCAGACGCGGTCCGCGCGCCGGCCCCTCCGGCACGACCCCCTGGGCCGCCAGTCCCGGAACCACCGTATCGAGCAAAGCGTTTACGCTGTGGACGAGGGGATTTCCCGAACCGTACAGCTCCTGGGCCAATCCTGCTGCCAGGAGCTCCTCCACCACCGCACCCCCGTCGCGCAGTTCGGAGACGCGGGCGCCGCCCAGGGCGCAGGCGATGTCTATGGAAGTGTAGGCTGACCCCTTCGAGCAGCGGTTCAGCACGAACTGGAAGGGGGTGGTGGCGATGCCGCAGCGCCCGCACAGGTCAAGCGCATGCCGGCAGGCGCGAAGCGACCCGGGGCGCTGGTCCACCAGGAACAGCACCTTCGCAGCACGCTCCAACAGAACCGCGTGCTGCTCGGCCCATGCCGCCCCCGTGTTCGCAACCACAACGTCGAAGTGACCCGAGAGCTGCTCCAGCAGCGCGGGCGCACCCTCCACCACGGCCTCGGCCCCGTCAATGTGGGCCGGAGGTGCGACGACGGTCAGCTTGCCCGGCTGGGACGGCAGCGCGGCCACCCGCTCGGGAGCGGCCACGAGCTCGTCCAAGCGTGCGGCCCCCTCCTCGCCCAGCAAATCGGCCGTATCGCCGAACTGCAGGTCGAAGTCGAGAAGAGCCGTTCGCAGACCGCGGCTTCGGCAGGCCAGGGCCGCCATGACGGCAACCGTGCTCTTCCCCACTCCGCCGCTCCCGCCCACCACGGGTATCAGCAGCCCCTTCGCCCGCGCGAGAGGGGCTCGGTCCGGAGAGGACCCGGGCCGTTCGTCGCCTCCGAGGGCCGCACCGCCCGACAGCGCTGGACGCGAGCATCCCGCCGTACCGCTCGTCGCGCCGCCCCCTCCGCAGGCCGCCAGATGGCCCAAGGCCGCCTGCTGCTCAGCAGCGCGCGCCTTGCGGGAACCGTAGCGGGCCACGAAGGCCTGGCGCGTCAGCAGCGCGTCAATCCCCGAGGTGCTCGTGCGGCTGCGCAGCGATCCGCTTCCCTGGTCGGAAAGCATGCATACGATCGCATCGGGCCGAGCCGCCTTCAGGGTTGCAGCCAAGTTGATGGGCTCTATATCCTCGCAGGCAGCCACCCATACCTCGCCCACGTCGGCGTCCTGCGATATCTCGCGCCTCGCTCGCTCGGCGTCGTCGAAGGTGACGAGCCACCCCTGTCCGTCGAACCGCTCGTCGGGAAGCCCCAACAGCACCGGGTTCGCCAGGCAGTCGCGATGGGCGCACAGCGCCACTTTGCCCATAGCCATGGCTACCACCTCCCCGTTTCGACGTCGCCGAGCACGCCGAATGCTATGTTGCCGCCGGCAGAGCCCTCGGACGCCGGAGCATCGTCGGATGCCTCGAACGCCGACACCCGTTCGGAGGCGGACTCGGAGTAACCGTCTCCCAGCCGCCCTCTCGGGATCTCTCCGACCTCGATACCGGAAGCCCCCTCGTCGGGCTCGGCGCCGCCGGGTTCGGGAGTTTGCGAACCGAACCCGGCGGCATCCTCGCCGGGGAGGGAGAAGTACAGCTGCGTGGTCTGGGCCGCGGCGACGATTTCCTGCACGCGCCCAGGGGCCAAAGCCAGCGTCACCCACGAAAGATCGCCGCCGTCCCGGGAGCCCTCGGCGCTGGTTGCCAGCACGGAAACGCCCTGCTCCAGAAGAGATGTTGAGCTCGACCCCGTGGCGTACACGTCCACCACGCTGCCCGCCCTCACCGCGCCCCCGACCACCTGGACGCTCTTCGCGGGAACCGATACGGCCACCAGCCCGTCCGGCACGGCGAGACCCTGCTCCTGCACCTGGAAGCGACGCTTCGACAGGGCCTCCCCGGCGAAGACGGGCGACGAGGCCCGCTGCCCCACCGCCTCGGCCATGTCCAGCACAGGATCCTCCGGCAGAAGCGCACTCACCCAGGGCCGCATTTCCACATCCCCGCCTGAGACCACCTGCCCGGCGGCAAGGTCGGCCTTGGCAACGCACACCGACACCTGCTCGCCCCCGAACCGCTCCAGCGCCTCGGCCTGGGCCTGCCGCGCCTGGTCGGAAACGCCTTGGGTGTACAGCGCCACGCACAGGGCGCACCCGGCCCCGCACAAACACGCCGCCACCTTGCTCGCCGAGTTCCCCATTCGCCCTCCTCGTCGTCGGCCCGACCCCTGCGGTCCGGGCGACCCCAAGTATGGCAGCTTCATTTATGCGGTTCGATGACAGGGACCTATGCGCACCGCTGTCGCCGCCCGACCCTCGTTCCCCGCGTTTCGCGAACCGCTTCGATCAAACGCCGCCCACAACCGCGAATCGGTTCGGTCAAGCGACGCCCATCCCTGCGAACCCCTTCGAACTGCCGCGGACATCGTTTCAAGCAGGAATGACGCAAGCGTGCCCGAAAAACCTATCGGAGACCTATCAGGAACCTAGCGCCAATCCAGCAGACGCCTCTTTTGCAACCATCGGCAACCATTGGTCGACAACAGCAGGCCTCTCGAAGGCTCAAGCTCGCACGGTTTGCGCAACCTGGAAAGATATGAGATAATTTCTCGTCGCGCAACACCCGAAGCGGATTGCGCGAACGCATTCGGTCGGTTGGCGCAGCGGGAGCGCAACTGCCTTACAAGCAGTGGGTCGGGGGTTCAAATCCCTCACCGACCACCACGAAAACCGCGGGCCGGAAGCCCCAAAAGCTTCCGGCCCGCTTTGCGTCACGTCATTCTCCCAGACACCGTCGTTCCAAATGGTTCGGCGCCAGAGCTGCTTCACTTTATCGGGCCGCTTCCCGGGGCCTTCGCTCGTCCCGCGCGCCCTTCACCACCACGTAGGTTGTCGAATGCCCGAAGCGCAGCGAATCCCCTGGCTCGATCCTCTCCGGACGCCGTGGCTCCAGCCGCAGCCCTTCGCCAACGCCTCCCCGCACGAGGGTCGTCCCCGCAAACGAGCACAGGTCCTCCACCCACCAGGAGCCTTCCCCGCCGCACCAGATGCGGGCATGCCGATCGGACACGTCGCTTTCCACCTCTACGACGTCGTGCTTCCCCAAAGCAAGCATTCCCACGATCGCGCCACCGCAATCAGACGGAATCCAATAGGGACCCCCATCATAACGCCGTCCTCCATACGGATAAGACCCAGTCCCAACGCTTCCGCAGGCAGTTCGGAATGTCCGAGTCCGACGCGGTCCGCCTTTCCTTGAACGCAGGCATCCCACCGCTTGCCGTGAGTCGCATAGGTGAAGTCCAACGCAGCCCGCACCGCTTCGCGACCATCCTGGAGGCAGCCGGCGGCCACGAACAGGACCGTGGCTATCTCGGCGCGCTCGTCCTCGTTCAGCGAGCGGTTGCCTTTCAGCCGGACGAGCATGTTGCCGTAGAGAGCGGGGGCAGCATCCGCCAACTCGAGCGCCTCCAGCATGAGCTCCGCTGCGCTTCCGCACGTAAACTCCGCCAGAATCTCCCCAGTGCTACGCCCCCTCGTCGCCTTCAAGCGGGACAACACCCGCAGCGACCCTTCATCGCAATCGTCGAACAGCCCCGCGCGGTTCATTCGGTCTGTTCCATGCACCACCTCGCGCGACATCCACGTCCGGCTGGCATCCGCACGCGCAATCGGGCTGGGCCCCTCCCCAAGCGGGCGGTCGGACAGCAGCAGCCTCGCTGTCCCCTTGAAGCTCAAACCTGCGAAACGCCTGAACACCTCGAACATGACAAGCCGAGGGGTGGCAGCGCTCGGCCGCCGCTCGTTATTCGACTTAACTTCCGCCAACTTCCGCCCTGTCGTCCCTGACCGCTTCTGCGCTCGATTCTTAAGAGGAGACCATGATTGCGTAGTTTTTCGAGAATCTGTTGCGCAACATTGCAATGTACAGCCATTTGGCAAAAAGCCAGCTGAAGACGGAAGGAGTCAACGGACGGCATCCCCGAGCCCTCGCCTACCCATCGCCAGGAAAGCGCCTCCCGAGACGCCCCTTTGCCCTACAAATAGAAGCAATCCAACCCTCGTCCCGTGAGCAGGAAACACACCGACCTAGGGCAATTTAGCAAACTTCATTTCCGCCGCCGCTTTGGCAAAAATGCATATTTGGGTTCGTCGCTTTTCGCAAAAATGCAGACTTCGAGCTAGACGATATGGGCTTCCCCCGATGCGATGCGGCACTCGGCCCCGTCGGCGCCCACGAGCACGAGGCAGCCCTGCTCGTCGACGCGCCGCACGAAGCCACGGCCGAGCGGATTCCCCTCCCGGTCCTCCACGCCCACGGAACGCCCCGCAAGCACATGGCAACCGTCGAACTCGTTGACGAAGGCGCCGAACCCCTCGCGCAGCCAAAGCCCGTAGCATTCCCCGAGCGAGGTCGCCACCGCATCGAACACCCCGTCGACCGCGGCCCGCATCCCGTCCTCAGCCAATCCGGGCACCACGTCGGCCATATACCCCGCAACGTTCTTGCCCCCCACGGAAACCGCCGCCCCCCGGGGCCGCACCACGTTCACCCCGGTTCCCACGCAAACCCCGCCCGCAACAGCCTCAAGCGAGATCCCCACCAGCTTCCGAAAGCCCCTGCCGCTCCCCGCAGGTTCGTCTGGCGGGCGACCGAAGACGCCTTCGCTTGTCCTCGCTCGACCGGACATTTCGAGCTGCAACCCGTTGCCGCTGCGGAATCGCTCAGGCATCTTCGGTCGCCCGTCAGACGAACCCGAAACCTTTTCACGGGCGTCAGGCGCAGGGGTGGAGGCCCCTGAGCGATTCCGCAGAGGTAGGAGAGAATCGTTCGAATCCGCCGCATGGCCGTCGTCGGGAAGGGCGGAGGTACCTGAGCGATTCCGCAGCGGCGAAAGGTCGTAAGCCTTGGCACCCGACCGAGCGAGGACAAGCGAAGGTGCCTCCTCCCTTACCGACGACGGCCCTTCAGGGCTTTCACCCTCCCCCGCCAGCACCACGTCGTTGGGCCACTTCACCAGAATGCGGTCGCCCGAATCGCCCGCCAGCGAAGCCAGAGCACGGCGCAAGGCCAGCCCCACCACCAGGCTGAGCGTCGGCAGCGCCGCAGGCTCCACGGAAGGCCGCAGGAGCCACGAGCAGTACAGGCCGCCCTCGGGCGATGTCCAGCTGCGTCCCTGGCGCCCATAGCCGCCGGTTTGGCGCCATGCGCGCACCACCAGGCCGGAGGCTTCCCCGTCGCGCAGGGCCCGCTTCACCACGTTGTTCGTAGAGTCCACCTCGTCAAGGCGCAGGACGCGGAACTCCCCCGCCGTTTCAACGCCAGACACCATGTCAAACGCCCGCGCTACAGCCGCTCGCAGCGCCCCACGCGTTGCTGCCGCGGAAGGGCGCCCTCGGCAACCGCCACGCCGTCGGCCAGCACGTAGTCGGGGCGCAGCTCCAGCAGCGGCTCCACCACGAAGTCGCGCTCCAGGGCGCGGGGGTGCGGAATCGTCAGCGCCTCGGCGTCGGAGGGGTACATCTGGTAGTCCACGATGTCCAGGTCCATGGTGCGGGGGCCGTTCGGAATCTCCCGCACACGCCCCAGGCTGTCCTCGATGGCCTGCAGGTACTTCAGCAGCTCCTTGGGCGGCAGCCCCGTGCGCACAAGGGCCACGGCGTTCACGAAGACATCCTGGTCGTCGTAGTAGGCCGGCTCGCTTTCGTAGTACGATGAGATGTCCACGATCTGCGTGTCGGGCAGCGTGCACATTTGCGAGATGGCGTGGCCCAGCATGGCGATCTTGCCCTCGCGCTCTTCGCCCGGCTCGGCCACCAGGGGCACGTTGCAGCCCAGGGCGATGGCCGCAAGCGGGCGCAGGCCCTTCAAAGCCTCGGCCGTCATGGCCACGTTGTGGGTGCGCACCACGCCGGCGCCCAGCTCGCAGGCGAGAAGCGCCTCGTCGGCCGACACCTTGTCGCGGTCGGCCGGGTTCTGGATGCCGTAGGCGTAGCCCAAAAAGCTCTTGCGCGAGAAGGCCGCCATGAGCGTATATCCCAGGCGCGCGAACTCGTGGTAGTTGCGCACCAGCTCCAAGGTCTGGGAGGGGGTCTTGCCGAAGCCGGGGCCCGGGTCCACGCAGATGCGGCTGCGGGCCACGCCGGCCGCCTCCAGCATCGACGCCTGGGCGGCAAGGTAGTCGCGCACCTCCGCCACCACGTCCTCGTAGCGCGGGTCGTCCTGCATGGTGCCCGGCTCGCCCTTCATGTGCATGACCACCACGCCGCAGGGAAACTCGGTGGCCACCTGCACCATGGCCGGGTCGCGGAAGCCGGAGACGTCGTTTACCACGGAGGCGCCGGCAAGCAGGCAGGCGCGCGCGACCTCGGGCTTGCGGGTGTCGATGCTCACGCACAGCCCTTCGGCAGCCAGAGCCCGCACCACGGGAAGCACTCGGTCAAGCTCCTCCTGCGCGTTCACGGAATTGGCGCCGGGACGGGTGGATTCACCGCCCACGTCCACGATGCGCGCTCCCTGCTCCACCAGCTTAAGCCCATGGGCTACCGCTGCATCGGCGTCCGCGAACGAACCGCCGTCGGAAAAGGAGTCGGGCGTGACGTTCAGAATGCCCATAATCACCGGTACCGAGGTATCGAATTGGAAGCTTCCGCAGGTCCAGGCCATCGCCTCTCCCCTCTCGAATGCGCTCGGCGCGCCCGAGGAAGGCGCGCCGAGCAGCTTGCTTGCAGTTATCGCGGTCGTCGGCCGAACGTCGGGCGAAACGGCACGGCCGCCCCCCGTGCCCGCAGCATCTAGCGGTCGGAGGAATCCTTCGGGTCGCCCGCATGCTTTCCGCGCGCCGCGGACGGACCGCCAACATCGTCCCGACGCTCGGCGGGGTCGGGTGCCAGCGGGGTCGCATCCATCAGGTCCTCCCGACGGATTTCCGCATCCACCTGGGCTTGGGTAGGCATGTCGGAGCGGTCGGCATCGGCAGCCGGCGTCCGATAGGGGGCGTTGGGATCCTGGTCGCCCGGCTCCACCGGCTCGCTTCTCCAGTTGGGGTCGGCCAGCTGCGCGTCGCGCTCGCGGGCGGCCTTCTCCTCGGCCTCCCGCTGGGCGATGATGTCGCCCTCGCGCTCCAGGTACTCGCTCCACTTGTTGTCCAGCAGCGCCTGGCACGCCTCGCCCTCCACGGTCTCGCGCTCCAGGAGCACAGATGCCATCAAGTGCATCTGGTCGCGGTGGGCCTCCAGGATCTGCTTGGCGCGGTCGTGGGCGTCGCGCATGATGAGCGCGACCTCCTCGTCGATGCGCCGCGCCGTCTCCTCGGAGTAGTCCTGGGTGTTGCCGTAGTCGCGGCCCAGGAACACCTCGTGGTTGGGCTGGCCGAACACCTGGGTGCCCAGCGGGCTCATGCCGTACTGGGTGACCATGGCCCGGGCCATCTTGCTGGCCCGCTCCAAATCGTTGCTGGCGCCGGTGGTCACGTCGTCGCAGAAGATCTCCTCGGCCACGCGGCCGCCCATGAACACGGCCAGCTCGTCGAGCATCTCGTTGCGGGAGTTGAGCACCTTGTCCTCCTTGGGGATGGACAGGGTGTAGCCGAGCGCGCGCCCGCGGGAGATGATCGAGATCTTGTGCACCGGGTCGGCATGGTCCAGCAGGTGCCCCACCAGGGCATGGCCGCTCTCGTGGTAGGCGATGGTGTGCTTGGTATGCTCGTCGAGCACGCGCCCCTTGCGCTCGGGGCCCGCGATGACGCGCTCCATGGACTCGCTCACCTCTTGCTGGGTGATGATCTTCTTGCCCCGGCGCGCCGTCAGAAGCGCGCTCTCGTTCATGAGGTTCGCCAGGTCGGCGCCGGTGAAGCCGGGGGTCAGCTTCGCCACGCTCTCCAGGTCCACGTCGCTACCCAGCGGCTTGTCCTTGGAGTGCACCTTCAGAATCTTCTCGCGGCCCTTCACGTCCGGCGCGTCCACCACGATCTGGCGGTCGAAGCGGCCGGGGCGCAGCAGCGCGGGATCCAGCACGTCGGCGCGGTTCGTGGCGGCGATGAGCACCACCGAGTCGTTCGCCTCGAAGCCGTCCATCTCCACCAGCAGCTGGTTCAGGGTCTGCTCGCGCTCGTCGTGGCCGCCGCCCAGGCCCGTGCCGCGCTGACGTCCCACGGCATCGATCTCGTCGATGAAGATGATGGAGGGGGCCGCCTCCTTGGCCTGCGAGAACAGATCGCGCACGCGGCTGGCGCCCACGCCCACGAACATCTCCACGAAGTCGGAACCCGAAATGCTGAAGAAGGGCACGCCCGCCTCGCCGGCCACGGCCTTGGCCAGAAGCGTCTTGCCGGTGCCCGGAGGGCCCACCAGCAGGCAGCCGCGCGGGATCTTCGCGCCCATGGACTGGTACTTCGCGGGGTTGGCCAGAAAGTCCTTGATCTCCTGCATCTCCTCCACGGCCTCGTCCACGCCGGCCACGTCGTCGAAGCGCACGTCGGGACGCTCCTCCACGGACTTCTTGGCCTTCGCCTTGCCGAAGCTCATCTGGGAGTTGTTGGCCTTCTGCATCTGGCTGAACAGGAAGAACAGCATGATGCCTATAAGCAGTATGGGCAGAAGCGACAGCAGGATGTCGCCGAAGGCGTTGGGCAGCTGCACCTCGTAGGGGATGTCCGGGTGGGCCGCCATGAGCTCGGTGATCGATCCGCCGGCGTAGGTGGACACGAAGTTGTGCTCCTCACCCAGCTGCACGATGTCTATGTCGGTGGTGCCGATGCCCTGGGCGGCCTTGCCGGTGTCAGGGTCCTTCAGCTGGGCGATGGCCGCGTCCAGGCTGCTGATGGCGTTGTTGAACGCCTCCACGCCCGTGGCGCCCGCGGTGACCGCCGGGTAGTAGGTGCCCGTCACGGTACCGTCGCCAGCACCGTAGACCACCTTGGTTACGCGGTCCTGGTTCACCGCCTGCACGAACTCCGAGGTGATCAGCTGGTCGGTGGGCTTGGATTCCTGCGGGTTGGCGGCGAACAGCTGCTGGCTCACGAACAGGGCCACCAGCAAAAACAGCAGCGCGGATATGATGGTGGTCCGCACGTTGGGCTGCTGCAGCTGGGGCGGGAGCTTCTGGCCGCCTTGCTTGTTGTCGTTGTCTGCCATAGTAGGTTCTTCCTTGGTGTCGGGCGTCTAGTCGGCGTAGACCGAGGGCTTCAGCACACCCACGTAAGGCAGGTTGCGGTAGCGTTCCGCGTAATCCAGCCCGTAGCCCACGACAAAGGCGTCGGGGCAGGTGAAGCCGAGGTAGGGGCAGTCGATAGGCGCCTGGTTCGGGACGTCTTTACGCAGGAAGGCGGCCACCGTGAGGCTGGCGGGGTTGCGGCTTGCCAGCATGTTCAGCAGATACGTGAGCGTAAGGCCCGAATCGATGATGTCCTCGGCCATGATCACGTGCTTGCCTTCGATCTGCGACGAAAGGTCCTTCACGATGCGAACGACGCCGGAGCTCTTCACCCCATCGCCGTAGGAGGAAACCGCCATGTAGTCCATCTCCAGGGGAAGCTGTATCTGCCGCGACAGGTCGGCCATGAACAGGGCCGCGCCGCGAAGTACCGAGATGAGGACGATTCCCTCGTCGGCCTTGTCGGCGAAGTCAGCCGTGATCTGGGCGCCCATGCGCCGGACGCAGTCCTCGATATCCTCCTGGGTATACAGAATGTAGTCGATGTCCTCGTGCACGCTGAACCTTTCGAGAAGCTATTCGCTTACTTTTTCAACGACCTAGTGTACCATTGACCCGAAAACCGAAGGATGCGATATGGTAACGCCCAAGGTTTCATCACGCCCACGATTCCGGAAAGGCCGTCTCATGAAGCTGCTGCTGCACGCCTGCTGCGGGCCCTGCTCGCTAGAGCCCGTCCGCTTGTTGGCCGACCAGGGGCACCGGCTGACCATCTATTACGCGAACCCCAACATCTACCCGCCCGCGGAGTACGACCACCGGCTGCAGACACTGCTTTCCTGGGCTGTCGATCAGGGAGTTCCCGTGGTGGAGGGAATCTACGAGCCAGCCCGCTGGGAAGCGACCGCCGGCGCCGTGGGCGAGGCGCTGCGGAAAGCGGAAGCCGTGGCGGAAGGCGAAGGCGGTGAAGGGCAGCCGGCCCCGTGCGAAAGCGCGCATCCCGAAGCGCAGGGCGAACCCGAGCGCCACGTCCCCGCCCCCGACGCGCGCACCGAGCCCCGCTGCCGCGCCTGCTACCGGCTGCGCTTCCAGGAGGCGGCCCGCTACGCCGCCGACCACGGCTTCGACGGGCTTGCCACCACCCTCTCCGTGAGCCCCTACCAGCACACCGACGCCATCGAGGAGGAGCTCGTCCGCGCCGCCGAAGCCGCCGGCGTGGTGCCGGTCTTCGAAGACTTCCGCCCCTTCTACCCCGCCGCCACCGAACGCAGCACCGCCTTGGGCATGTACCGCCAGAACTACTGCGGCTGCCGCTTCTCGCTGGAGGAGACGCAGGCCCAGCGCGAGGCGCGCAAACGCCAGCGCGACCGGGAGAAGGCACGCCGCCAAGCCGAAACGGCCGAGGCCCGGGCAAAGGAGGCGCAGAAGGCCGCCGCCCGAAAAGCCGAGCGGGCCGCCTACGACCAGAAGCAAGCCAGAAAACGCGCTATCCTGAAAGCCCTACGGGAGCAACAGGCAGACACCGAAGGCTAGCCGCAAGCGCTTCCCCAGATTCAGCGGCAGCCCATTCCCTACCGCGCACAACTCGCCAACTTGGCACGAAACTCAGACAAGTGAGCGAGTTGTGCGCACTTCCACGCCTGACGCCTTGCATCTAGCGTACGACTGCGGGGTTTTCTGTGCCGCGAATCGATAGATGGTTTTCGTCCGCTTCGGCAGCACGCTATACTCCGTTCTGCGGAAGCCGCCCGTCGGCAAACCGCCTCACCGCGCGAGGGCGACCGCCTCCGCGCTCGAACGAGACAAATCGCCGCCGACCCGCTCCTCCCGCAAGCCGGGTCGGTCGCAGCCGGCACCGACAGGAGATTCATGGCCATCGACACCGCCACAGGGAAGGAAGCCGACGCCGAGCTGTCCTCGGAGCGCGTGAAGGACATCTTCTCGCATATCGCCCGCAAGTACGAGCGCTTCAACGCCCTTTCCAGCTTCGGCGCCTACAAGGCCTGGGTGGCGGGCATGATGCGCCAGGCGGACATCGGCCCGGATGCCGACGTGCTGGATCTGGCGGGAGGAACCGGCGAGATCACGTTCGCGGTGGCGAAGGCGAAGCATCCGCGGCATATCCAGTGCACCGACCTGGTCCCCGAGATGCTTGAGGTGGCGAAGGACCACATGGCCGACGGCGCCTCGGACGGCGTGCCCGTGGACTTCGAGGTGGTCGACGCCCAGGACATCCCCTACGCAGACAACACCTACGACGCGGTGACCGTGGCCTACGGCATCCGCAACATGCCGAAGCGCCCCCGTGCCCTGCGCGAGATGCTGCGGGTGCTCAAACCGGGCGGCCAGCTGATCTGCCTGGAGTTCTCCACGCCGACCAACGCCGCATGGAGGGCCTTGTACCATTTCTACCTGCGACGGCTCATCCCCTTCTGGGGCGGCCTTGTGACCGGGGACCGCGAAGGCTTCGTCTACCTTTCGAACTCCATCCGGGCCTTCCCGAACCAGCAGGGGCTCGCGAACCTTATAAGGAGGGCGGGGTTCACCGAGGTGGCATGGAAGAACTACCTGGGCGGCATCGCGGCGGTGCACACCGCGCGAAAGCCGTACCCCGCCCCGGACGATGCGGGCGACAGCAAGGGAAACGAGACGGAGCAGGAGCGCGCATGAGCGAGGAGCAGAAGGGCGCCGAAGCCGTAACCGAACGCGTCGGGGTGCCCGCTGCCGACACGGCAGACGCGGGCAAGGTCGGGTGCGAAAGCGAACCCGGCGAAGCGACCGAACCCCGGGAGTCCTTCGAGGTCATCCTCGCGAGCGCAAGCCCCCGCCGCCGCCAGCTGCTGGCCGACGCCGGGGTCGCGTTCCGCGTGCAGACACCCCTCACGCCGGTGGACGAGTCGCTGGCCTCGCTGGATCCGGACATCGCCGCCTGCCCGCCGGAGGCCTGCAAGAAGCTGGCCGAGAAGAAGGCCGGGGCCGTGGTGCAGGACGTGCTGGCCGACAGCTTCACCGGCATGGCCGCCATCATCGGCGCCGACACCATGGTGGTGCTGGACGACCAGATCTTCGGCAAGCCCAAAAGCCTGTCGGATGCCAAGGGGATGCTGCGCAAGCTTTCGGGCCGCACCCACGAGGTGATGACCGCCGTATCGCTGTGGCTGGTGAGCGCCCCGGATGCCGAGAGGGTGTCGCTGGGATTCCGCACCTTCATAGACATCGCCCGCGTGACGTTCCGCGAGCTTTCCGACCAGGAGATCGACGACTACCTGCGCAAGGGCGAGTCCTTCGACAAGGCGGGGGCCTACGCGGTGCAGGGCGAGGGCGCCGCACTCGTCGAGCACGTGGACGGCAGCCTCTCCACCGTCATCGGCCTGCCCGTGGAGCGCCTGCTCGCCGACTTCCCGGACTTGGCGGCGGCCGCCGGCGCATAGGGGCACGCAGACAAAGGCGCGAATGCGAGCGCGCCGAAACTCTGCAAAACGGAGGATTCCGGCCGTGAAAAAATCTGCATAATGTAGGAAAACGGGCGAAAAAATCTGCGCATAAGGTAGAATCTGCAGGTGCACGGGGAGCTCGAAACGACGGGCTGAGAGGCAGGTACCTTCCTGCGACCCGCAAACCTGATCTGGGTAATGCCAGCGGAGGAACAAGCGCCAAAACCGGTTACGCGTCCTTGCAACCCCGTCTGCATATCCAGGCGGGGTTTCGTTATCTACGCGAAGGAGCGTGCCATGCAAGCAAGCGCAGCCATCCAGGTCCTGCCCGCCACCCTGGACGACGAGGAGGTCGTCCGCATCGTCGACGAGGTCATCGCCTACCTCAAGAGCACCGGGCTTTCCTGCTACGTGGGCCCGTTCGAGACCACCATCGAGGGGGACGACTACGACCAGATCATGGACGTCCTCAAGGAGTGCCAGCACATCGCCATCAAGGCCGGCGCCCCGAAGGTGAGCGCCTACATAAAGGTGGAGTGGAAGCCCGAAGGCGAGATCCTGTCCATCGACCGCAAGGTGACCAAGCATCACCGGGACGACGCCCGGTAGTGCCCCTCGCGCAGACCGAGCCGCAGCCGCAGGAACCCGACCGAGCACCCCATGCCCCACCGCCTGACAGCCTACCTGCCCGCCGCCATCGCCATCGTGGCGGTTCTGGCGCTTTGGCAGCTGGTGTCCGCCAGCGGCGCCGTGCCCGACTACATGCTGCCCTCCCCGGCCCAGGTGCTGGCGGTGTTCCCCACCGACGGGGCGCTTCTGGCCCAGCATACGCTGATCACGCTTCAGGAGGCGGCCCTCGGGCTGGCCGCAGGCGTGGCCTTCGGGTTCGCCGTGGCCGTGGCCATGGACGCCTTCGCCGTGCTGCGCCGGGCGGTCTACCCGCTGCTGGTGCTCAGCCAGACGGTGCCCGTGGTGGCCATCGCGCCGCTTCTGGTGCTGTGGCTGGGCTACGACACGGCACCGAAGGTGGTGCTGGTGGCGCTGATGACGTTCTTCCCCGTGGCCGTGGGGCTGCTGCAGGGGCTCACGTCGGTGGACCCCGACGAGGTGGCGCTGCTGCGCTCCATGGGGGCGAGCCGCTGGCAGGTGTTCCGCTTCGGGAAGATCCCCGCGGCGCTGCCCGAGTTCTTCTCGGGGCTGCGCATCGCGGTCACCTACGCCATGGTGGGCGCCGTCATCAGCGAGTGGCTGGGCGGCTTCGGAGGGTTGGGGGTGTACATGACCCGCGTGCAGAAGGCCTTCGCCTTCGACAGGATGTTCGCGGTCATCATCCTCATCTCCGCCATATCGCTGCTGCTCATGGGGCTGGTGAGCCTCATCGAGCGCCGGGCCATGCCCTACCGCTTCCCGAAGGAGCCGCGACGTGCCCGCGCAAACTCGGCCGACGGGGCCTGCGCCGAAGCCGCACCGACCGCCTTCGGCAGCTGCGCCCCGGACCTCGACGAAGATTCCGTTCCGCGCGCCACCGGCATCCCGAACCCGCATGGCGGCGAAACCGACCTCGGCGCCCGCGCCCCTTCCCCATCCAACCCCGACTCAGAAGGAGCCTCATCCCATGACATACCCTGATTCCGCTGAAACCCTCCACGCCGGAGTCCTGCGCCCGGCGCTTGCCGTCCTCCTCACCGTCTGCCTGCTCGCAGCGGTCGCGCTCATCGGCTGCTCGTCCGAAGGCGGCCAGCCCGAGGGTTCCCAACCCGCTGGCACCGACGGGACCGGCGAGCCCGTGACCGTGGTGCTCGACTGGACGCCGAACACGAACCATACCGGCATCTACGTGGCCCTTGCCAAGGGCTACTTCGCCGAGGAGGGGCTGGACGTGACCGTGGTGCAGCCGCCGGACAACGGCGCCGAGGCCCTGGTGGCCTCCGGGAAGGCCCAGTTCGGCATCAGCTTCCAGGACACCATGGCCCCCGCCATCACGAAGGAGAGCGCCCTGCCCATCACCGCGGTGGCGGCACTGGTGCAGCACAACACCTCGGGCATCATCTCCCGCGCCGGCGAGGGGATGGACCGCCCCTCCGGCATGGCGGGCCACACCTACGCCACCTGGGACCTGCCCGTGGAGAAGGCCACCATCGAGGAGGTTGTGGAGGCCGACGGCGGCAGCTTCGACGACCTGGTACTGGTGCCCTCCACCGTCACCGACGAGGTGTCGGCCCTGAAGTCGAAGTCCGTGGACGCCATCTGGGTGTTCTACGCCTGGGGCGGCATGGCCTGCGAGGTGGCGGGGCTCGACACCGACTACTTCGCCTTCGCCGACATCGACCCGGTCTTCGACTACTACACCCCCGTGGTCATCGCCAACAACGACTTCCTGAAGAACGACCCCGACACCGCCAAGCGCTTCCTGGCCGCCCTCGCCCACGGCTACGAGGACGCCGCAGCCGACCCGGACGGGGCTGCCGAGCTGCTCATCCAGCAGGTGCCCGAGCTGGCCGGCAGCCGCGAGCTGGTGGTGGCCAGCCAGCGCTACCTGGCCGACCGCTACATCGACGACGCCGCGGCCTGGGGGGTCTTCGACCCGGCCCGCTGGCAGGCGTTCTACACATGGCTGAACGACAACCAGCTGGTGGAGGGCACGCTGGATCCGGCGTCCGGCTTCACCAACGACTACCTGCCCAGCAGCAACTAGGAACCCCGTGAACTCCCGCCCGAACAGCCCCTGCGCCCTGACGCCAGATGCGCGCGAAGCCCTCGCCGGGGCGCGTGCGTCCGGCGAAGGCGCAGCCCCCGGCGCCTCCCTGCTGCAGGTGCGCGACGTCTCCGTCCGCTTCGGGGACCGGCCGGTTCTGCACGACGTCTCGCTTGATCTGGCTGACGGCCAGGTCGTAGGCATCGTGGGGGCCAGCGGCGGCGGCAAGACCACGCTTTTCAACATCATCGCGGGCCTGCTGCAGCCCGACGAGGGGCAGGTGCTCCTGGACGGGCGCGACATCACGGGCAAGCCGGGATCGGTGGCCTACATGATGCAGAAGGACCTGCTGCTGCCGAACCGCCGCATCGCGGACAACGTGGCGCTGCCGGCCCGGCTCGCCGGCGTTCCCAAGGCTGAGAGCCGGCGTCGGGCCGAGCAGCTGCTGCCCGATTTCGGGCTGGCGGAGGCGGGTCAGCTGTGGCCGAGCCAGCTCTCCGGCGGCATGCGCCAACGGGCAGCCTTGGCGCGCACCTACCTGCTCGCCACCCTGCGCGGCAACGGGGTCGCCCTGCTTGACGAGCCGTTCTCGGCCCTGGACGCCCTCACGAAGGCCGAGATGCACCGCTGGTACCTGGACGTCATGGCGCGCATACATCTGTCCACCCTGTTCGTCACCCACGACATCGACGAGGCCATCCTGCTGTCCGATTGCGTGCTGGTGCTTAAGGGTGGCACCGTCGCCGACGCCGTGGACATAGCCCATCCCGACGGCAAGACCGCCGACTTCGCATTGACGGAATCCTTCCTGGTCAGCAAGCGGCGCCTGGTGGGGCTTCTGGGCTAGGCGCGCTTGCGGCGGGTGCGGAAAGCGGCCATGGGCTCCACGCGCACGCCGTGCTTGTTGGCGCTCACCGCCAGATCCCCCTGGATGTTGGCGACGTAACCGCCGTTCACGGCGTGGCCCTCCGTCGCCGGCGCCCATCCGTCCAGCACCGCCTGGACGCTGGCTGCCTCCACGCGGGCGTCGGGGCCCAGCATCCGCTGGAGCAGCCGGTCCACCAGGCGGCGGCGCAGGGGAATCGGTTGCTCGCCCAGCTCGGGCAGTAGCAGGAAGCCCTCGGACGCGTCGGACGCGCCGGCGGTTCCATCCTCGCCTGCGTCCTTCGGCACCCCTTCGCCCGCACCCGACGAAACTTCGCCCCCGAGCCAGCGGACGAAGCGCTCCTGCAGGTCGTCCACCATGGCCTCCAGCATGTCGTCCTCGTCGGCGATGAGGTTCATGGTGCGCACGAGCGTGCGGCCAAGCTGGGGGTTGCGCTGTCTGGCCTTCGGGACGATCTCGTGGCGCACGAAGGCGCGGAAGCGGTCCGTGTGGGCGTTGGTGGCATCCTCGCGCCACAGCATCGTCTCCGCCAGCGCCTCGCAACCGCCCGCATCCGCGTTTCGGCCGCGCGCGCCTAAGGTCGTGCGCACCATGGGCAGCCCCCGGTCGCGGCGCTCTTCCAGATAATCCCTCAACTCCTGGCGGCTCACGTCCAGAAGCGGCCGGCACACGGGCCCGTTGCGGTAGCGCATGGACCTAAAGCCCCCGGGGCCGGTGCCCACGATGGAGCGCATGTAGAAGGTCTCCACGCGGTCGTCGGCCGTGTGGGCAGTGAAGATGCGCCCGCTGCTCAAGGGGTAGCCCTCGTGGAAGCAGAGGCTTGCCAGGGCCTCGTTGGCCGCAAGGTAGCGCTCGCGCCTGGCCACCGCCTCCACATTGGCTCCCTCGCGCCGGGCCATGGCGCCCACGTCGATCTCGCAGGAGAAGAGGGGGATGTCCAGCAGCAGGGCCAGCTCCGCCACGAAGCGCGCGTCCTCGTCGGCCTCGGCGCCCCGCAGCTTGTGGTTCACGTGCAGCATCGCCAGCGGACCCAGCGCCCCCGAATCGCGCAGCTGGGCGCACAGGTAGGCCAGGGCCGTGGAGTCCGATCCGCCCGACACCATGAGCAGCACCGGGTTCTCCGGTCCCGCCAGCTCCCGGTCGCGCAGCGCATCCTCCAAGGAGCGCATCACCTCGTCGTCCACAAGCACCGCCTTCCATTCTCGCCGCTCAGAAGCAGCCCCGCCGAAAGCAACCCCGGCGCTTCCGGCTTGCATCGCCGGCTACCCTTCGCATCCCGACACTGCCACGGTTCCCGCCGCTTCCGCTGTCCCTTCGCACTCCAAGAGAGCCACGCACTCCACGTGGGGTGTGTGGGGGAACATGTCCACCGGCTGCACGACGCGCACGCTGTAGCCCGCCTGGCGCAGAAAGCGGATGTCGCGCACCTGGGTGGCGGGGCTGCAGGAGATGTAGACGATGCGCTCGGGGGCAAGCGCGGCCGCCGCGCGCAGGAACTCCTCGCTGGCGCCGGCCCGCGGCGGATCCATGAGCAGCACGAGCGGACCCCTGCCGGCCCCTTCCGCGCGCCGCGCCGCCAGCGCCTCCATGAACTTCCCCGCGTCGCCTACCACGAACTCCGCGTTTTCCACCCCGTTGTGCCGGGCGTTCTCCCGGGCGTCGCGGATGGCCGAGGCTACGGTATCCACTCCGACCACCTGCGCCGCACCCGCCTTCGCCGCCACCAGCCCGATAGTTCCCGTGCCGCAATAGGCGTCGATGACGGCCTCGCAGCCCGTCAGGTGCGCCAGCTCCACGGCCGTTCGGTACAGCACCTCGGTCTGCGCGGCGTTCACCTGGTAGAACGACTGCGACGAGATACGAAAGCTCAGGCCGCAGAGCGTGTCCAGGATGAACCCCGGGCCGTAGAGCACGCGCTCCTGCTCGCCCAGGATGACGTTGGTCTGACGGGTGTTCACGTTCTGCACCACCGTGGTGATGGCGGGGCAGCAGCGCACCAGCTCGCGGCAGAACCCTCGGGATCCGGGGAACGCCTCGCCGTTGGTCACCAGCGTGACCAACACCTCCTCGCTCTCATGCCCCACTCGGATGACGGCATGACGCAAAAAGCCCTCGCCGGTGTCCTCGTCGTAGGGGGAGATGTGGAATCGCGGCATAAGCCGCCGGACGGCCTGCACCACGCCCTTGGCCACCGGGTTCTCCACCAGGCACTCCCGCGTGTCGACGATGCGGTGGGTGCCCGCGGCGTACATGCCGCAGGCGATGGAGCGCGCCTGCAAAGAATTCCTTCCAGCCGCTTTGCCCGACTTCGCCACCTTGCCCGGCTTCACAGGCGCGTAGGGCGAGGTCACCTTGTTGCGATAGTGATAGGGGTCTTCCATGCCAAGAATGGGGTGCAGCGCATCCGACTGAGCGATATCGGCGAAAAGCTCGACCATGGCGCGATCCTTCACCGCCAACTGCTCGGCGTAAGGCATGTTCACAGACTGACAGGCGCCGCACTGGCGAGCAACAGGGCACTGTGGCCCCTCCGAACAGCTCTTTGTCGCTATCTGTTGTTTCTTCTTCGTCATCCGCATCCGTCCGCCGGTTTCCGTTCGCTGGATTATAGTATAGGCATTGGGGAAATCATGAACCAAGCAACCGTAAGGAGAGTTTCATGACCAAGTTTTCGCACGTTATCGTCCGCAAGCCCGCCCGCTCCCTCATCGACGGCATCACGTCGGCGCCCGAGCTGGGCAAGCCCGACTACGAGCTGGCCTGCAAGCAGCACGACGACTACATCGCGGCGCTCAAGCAGTGCGGCGTCGATGTCACCGAGCTGCCCGCGCTGGAGGAGTACCCGGACAGCTGCTTCGTGGAGGATCCCGCGGTCATCACGCGCATGGGAGCCATCATCACCAATCCCGGCGCCGAAAGCCGCAACGGCGAGAAGGTCGAGATCGAGCCGGCCGTGCGCCAGTTCTTCGATGATGAGCACATCAAGCGCATCGTGGCGCCGGGCACCCTGGAGGGCGGCGACGTCATGATGGTGGGCGACCACTTCTACGTGGGTCGCTCCGCCCGCACAAACGAGGAGGGCATCCGCCAGTTCATCGAGATCTTGGAAGGCTGGGGGCTCGAAGGCTCCGAGGTGCCGCTGGAGTACGTGCTGCACCTGAAGACCGGCGTGAACTACCTCGAGGACGGGAACATGCTGGTCAGCGGCGAGTTCGTGACGAAGCCCGACTTCCAGCAGTACAACCTCATCGAAATCCCCGAGGACGAGGCCTACGCCGCGAACTGCATATGGGTCAACGGCACCGTCATCGTGCCCGAGGGTTACCCGGCCGTGCTGAAGGCCGTCCAGGACGCCGGCTACAAGACGCTCACCGTGGACACCAGCGAGTACCGCAAGCTCGACGGCGGCCTGTCCTGCCTGTCCCTGCGTTTCTAGCCCCGCTCGCGCAAGCAAGCACCCGCGCAAGCACGCGCACCAACCAAGCGCCTGGCACCCCCGCCGGGCGCTTTTTTCGTCCATTCGTCTGTTCCGCAAAATGGAGCTTGCCATCGTTTTCTTAAGGGTAGGTCACCCCCGCGTCACCATCCCCTAACAGATAGCCTACGACATGCCGCCGGCGCAGGCCCTTCACCTATAGTTTCCCATGGAATATGTTATCGAGAGACCGAGACCCCGCCCATTGAAAGGAGTCGCCATGAACTTCCTCATTCGCTGGCTCGTCACCGCCATCGCCGTCGCCGCCGCCGTCTGGATTGTTCCCGGGTTCGAAATCATCGGCGGCGACTCGGCGTGGATAGCCATCGCACTGTTCTCGCTGGTGCTTTCCCTGGTGAACATCGCTATCAAGCCCATCCTGCAGATCTTGAGCTTGCCCATCACCGTGCTGACGTTGGGAATCTTCTACCTGGTGGTGAACACGCTGCTGCTCTACGTAGCCGCATGGCTCGCGAACGGGCTGTTCGGCGCAGGATTCCTCATCGCATCGTTCGGAAGCGCCTTCGTGGCCAGCATCGTCATATCCATCGTCAGCGCCATCGTGAACTCCATCGTAGGCGCCGACTAGGCTTGCAGCCGACAGCTCCCTTGCCAGCCCTCCGCCCCTGGGCGCATGGGCGGAACAGTGCACAACTGAAGGGTTTTCCGCGAAATCGCTCCGAACCCTCCAGTTGTGCACTGTTGAGCGCAGGTGAGCAGCTTCGCCCCACGCACCTGCGCTCCCGCTTGCCAGCCGTCATCCCCGGCGGCGTCGGGCGCTAGAGCAGTTTCACCGCCGTGCCGTAGGCCAGCATCTCGATGGTGCCCTCGGCCACGGTCTCGCTGGCGTAGCGGGTGGCCACGATGGCGTCGGCGCCCATGGACTGGGCCATGGCCACCATGCGGTCGGTGGCGATTTGGCGCGCCTCGTCGGTCATCTGGGTGTAGGTCTCGATCTCGCCGCCCACCATGCTTTTGAACCCGGCCATGATATCGCGGCCGACGTTCTTCGAGGTCACGATATTGCCGCGCACCAGGCCGATAATCTGCACTTGCTGGCCGGCCACCACATCCGAAGTCGTAACGATCATAGCGATGCCCCTTTCTCGAAAAACAACAAGCCCCCAACCGGAGATCAGCGGGCGCCCCGGCCCGGCAAATCCCCAACGCGAACTCTGCCGAAAGAGTCCAGGCAGCTTAGCTCGCACGGCGCGAACGGGGCCGCAACCCTGCAGCCACCGTTCGCGCAGGCTGCCAACTCCCTAGAACTCCAGCTCCTCCAGGCGCTCGAACACCACGTCCTTGCGCGTCAGGAAGTCCCACGGGTCGAAGATCTCGTCCAGCACCTCGGCCGACAGCTTCGCCTCGGGGTCCGCCTCCAGCCGCTCGCGGTAGCTGGGGCCGTCCACGGCGTTTTGGATATCCTCCCACACCTTCATGGCGTTGCGCTGCACGATCACGTAGGCGTCCTCGCGGCTGATGCCGGTATCCACCAGGGCCAGCAGCACCTTACTGCTGAAGATGAGGCCCTTCGTGCGCCACAGGTTGTGCTCCATCTTCGCCGGGTAGGTCTGCAGGCCGTCCAGCATCCATTGCATCTTGCCGAACATGTAGTCCAGCGCGATGAAGCTGTCCGCCATGGCCACGCGCTCGGCGCCGGAGTGCGAGATGTCGCGCTCGTACCACAGGGCCACGTCGTCCAAAGCCACCTGGGCGTTCGCCTTCACCACGCGCGCAAGCCCGCAGACGCGCTCGGCGGTGATGGGGTTGCGCTTGTGGGGCATGGCCGACGAGCCCTTCTGACCCTTCGTGAACGGCTCCTCCGCCTCGATGACGTCGGACTGCTGCAGCAGGCGCACCTGCATGGCGATGGACTCCAGCGTGGATGCGGTCACCGCCAGGGCGCACATGACCTGGGCGTGCCGGTCGCGGGCGAGCACCTGGGTGGACAGCGGGTCGGGCTTAAGCCCCAGCTTCTCGCACACGTACTGCTCCACGAACGGGTCGATGCTGGAATAGGTTCCCACGGCGCCGCTGATGGCACCGGTGGCCGCCACCTCGCGGGCCTGCTCCATGCGAACCAGCGCCCGCTTCAGCGCCCAAGCCCAGCTGCCGAACTTCATGCCGAAGGTCATGGGCTCGGCGTGAATGCCGTGGGTGCGCCCCACGCACAACGTGTCCTTGAACTCGAAGGCGCGGCGCTTGCAGGTCTCCCCCAGCTGCCTGATGTCCTCGATGATGATGTCGCAGGCCTGCACAATCTGGTAGGACAGCGCCGTGTCGCCCAGGTCGGAAGAGGTCATGCCGTAGTGCACCCAGCGGCTGGGCGGCTCGGAGCCCTCGGGGATGTCGGCGTCGATGTATTCGGCCATGTTGGTGGTGAAGGCGATGACGTCGTGGTTCGTCACCTTCTCGATCTCGTCGATGCGCTCCACGGTGAAGTCGGCGTGGTCGCGAATCCACTGCGCCTCCTCCTTCGTGATGCCGGACTTGCCCAGCTCAGCCTGGGCCTCGCAAGCCAGCACCTCGATCTCCTTCCAGATGGAGAACTTGTTCTGCAGCTCCCAGATAGCCCCCATGGCCGGACGCGTGTAACGGTTGATCATAGACGCTGGCACCTTTCTCTCGTTCGGTTCGCTTCCCGAAAGCATACCACGACCCGCCCCATCGTCGAAGCCTTCCCAGGCCACCCCAAGGAAAAGGACACGGCCGCAGCGGAAGCGGCATCAGGGCATCGGAACTCGCCGACGGACGGCAAGCTGGGGCCCGCGCATCCGAGGGCCCAAGGCGCAAGGGCGGCTTGTGTCGGCAACGCGCCCAAGCCCGCGAGCAGGTTCGGAAAGGCGCTTACAGAGCGCGGAAGACGGCGCGCACCGCGTCCAAAACGTCGCTGTCTGCCACCACGATAGCCTTGTCACCTGGGAACATGACGGCTGCGGGAGTGGCCACTTCCACGTTGTCGTCGTCCTTCGGGGAAATGGCGACGATGAGCGAGTTCTCGGGCATGTCCACCTGCGAGACGCGCACCCCTTCGTCATTGGAATGGCGGCGCATGCGCGGCACGTTGATCTCAGCCAGCATGACGTTGCCGTGGGTGAGCGATGTGGCCACCGACACCGACCCCAGAAGCGTCTCCTCCTCGATGACGCTGGCGATCAGCGTGGTGGAGGAGATGCACTCGATGCCCACCTCCTTGAAGATGCGCATGTTCTTCGGGCTGTTCACGCGGGCGACCACGCGGGGAACGTTGAACACGCGCTGGGCGATCTCGCAGGACACCAGGTTCGCGTCGTCCTGGCCGGTGGTGGCCACGAACACGTCGGCGTGGCGGATGCCGGCGTCCTCCTGGAACTTCGAGTCGCAGCCGTCGCCGTTGATGATGAGGTAGCGCCCCTGCAGCTCGGCGGACAGGCGGTTGGCAGTGGCCAGGTTCTCCTCGATGATGGCCACCTCGTTGCCGCTGGACAGCAGCACCGATGCCAGGTACTCCCCTACCTTGCCACCGCCGGCGATCACTACGTACATTCCAAGCACCTTCCGTTTCCGCAGCTCAAGAGCGCTCCGCAATCGCTTTTGCCGCATCGTCGGCGCAATCGGCCACGCCGCATCGGCGTCGCAATCGGTTCGGCCGCATCGGTCGCGCCCCACAGCCTAGACTAGCATTCATTATAGATAAAACCCTCGGCATCCCGAAACCTTAGCAACGGGAATGCGGAGAGGGGGCACAAACGCGGTCCAGAAAACGGAAGCGAGCACGCAGCCCTTGACCCACAACGTCATGGTTGCAGAACCGAAAGACTTGGGGTATATTCCTAGCTACTTTTATCCTGGAGAAGGAGTGCACCATGCCCGGAAAGCATCTGAGGTCGCTTTCTCGCATCGGCCTGGCGATGATCCTTGCCTGCGGTTTGGTTCCCGCCGCAGCGTTCGCAGCCGACGGCAAAAAAGAGCAGACCCCCCCCCATCGAGGTTTTAGCAGCCGTTGACGCGAGCAGTTTCGATTCGCGTTTCGACGATGGAGGAACGGATGGCTCGGCCATCGCCCAAACCGTCCTGCATAGCGCTGTTTTCGCAGCTCCCGACCTTCTGACAGCCGGCGCACCAGCCGATCCCACTCTTGCCGTACAGCCCGATGATTCCCCCGCCGTCAAAGAGCCGCCTGCTTCCCTTCCCGCACTTGCCAACGACTCCGAAGCTCCGCTTTCCGGCAACGTCACCACCTTCGAAACCACAATACATAAGCCAACGACCTCGGGCTTAGTGGCGCTGAACGCAGCCAACGCCAGCTCCGCAACCAACCACGCGCCCGACGCCGACGGCTGGATTACCTGCGGCACTCTGCGCCTGAAGGGCGGCGGCTACGGCACCGATTTCCTGTACTACCCCGACCTGTTCCAGTACCCCAAGGAGGATGGAACGGTGGTGAACTACGGCTTCGCTGGTTACAACGGAACGGTGAAATCGGATCTCATCCTGGTGCTTTCGAGCGAGCCTCTCATAGTCAAGAACGCCGAAGGGACCAACATCGCAGATGGGCAATCGCCTAACGCCGCTACGACCAGCATCTTCATTGCTCCGGGCAACCATGCCGACCTCACGCTGGCCGGCGTGAACATAAACACGACGCCCGGCAGAAACGGCAGCCAGAACATACCCATCAATGTCATGACGAACATCTACGACGCCGCCACCGGCACCTGGGCCAAGTCGAGCGAGCAGGTGCGCAACCGCACCAGCCTGCATCTCACCCTTGCCGATGGAACCACCAACTACCTGGCCGTGCGTGAAATCAACATGCCAGCCATCCGCTGTGGCGAAGGCAGCGACCTCATCATCGACGATGGCGAGCGCAACATAGACACAGCCGGCGATCCTGTAGTGCCCGTCGGAGCCGTCATCAACCAGGACACGGTGCTCATCAGCGGAAAAGTCCTGACGGCCGGCGACCCGCACACGGCTCTCGACAGCGCGAACCCCGGAAGCCTGGAGGTATGGGGCGGCCAGCAGTGCGCCGCCATCGGAGGCGCCAACGAAGAGGACGGCGGCACCATGACCTTCAACGGAGGCTCCATCACCTCTCACGCCTGGAGGGAGAACCACCTGTTTCAAACCGGCGCCGCCATAGGCGGGGGCAGCTGGGGCCGCGGAACCGACGGTACCCTCACCTTCAACTCGGGAACCGTGAACGCCATAGGCAACTACCATGCTAGCGGCATCGGGTCGGGATCCGGAGCGAAATACGATTTCTCCTACGACTACGCCATTGCCCCGGATCACATCCCCTGCGATTCCCGCCAGTCGGGCAAAATCACCTACGATAGCACCTGGTACTACGGCATGGACAACGTACGCGCCGGGAACATAACCATCAACGGCGGCTTCGTGAAGTCAACCGGCTTCGAGCATTCCTCCGGCTTCGGCAACAGCTGCGCCTCCACCCCCAACACCGGCGGAGTCATCCGCATCACCGGAGGCACCCTCTACCCCACCGTCACCTCCTCCGAAGGCTTTCCCGACTTCAACGCCGACGGCGGACACGTTATCATCACCGGCGGCTCGGTGTACACCAACGGCTCCTTCCAGGGCGTCGGAGGTACGGCCTGGGGAAACGATGCGGCATTGGCCGAGAACTACGATCCGGACAACCCAAACGACCCGAACAAAGTGTTTATGGTCACCGTCGATCTGAAGGCAGACATGGTCGCGGCGGGCGAGCCAGGAGACAACCTGATAGAGAGCTGGAGCCTGAAAGTCGGCGGCGACGAATACCCTTACGGCGCACCTACCAGACTGATTGACGGCAAGCTGTACCTGTGGCTGCCCAAATCCGCTACCCAGCAAACGGTTTCGGTGGACCTTTCCTATCGCGGAGCGGACGGCGAAGCGCACCCCTTCGACACGCTGTTCCGAAACCCCGGCCAGATAGACACGCTGAAACGCTACGAGGACTTCGCGTTGCCGGAAGACTATCTGAAGAGCCTGGTGAAACCCTATGACGGTCTTCCCTTCAAGACCTACGAGATCACGCCCGAGCACCCGCTGCGCACCCCCGAGGTGCTCAGCCGCGACGAGAACGGCAACCCCACCGAGTATCGCTGGCTCACCAATACCGATGACGTGACCTACAGTTATCGGCTCTACGACAAACGCGACGGCACGCCCATCGGACCCGAGGTGGACAACGGCAGGAACATGCCCACCGATGTGGGCGTCATGAAGTTCACCATGGTATCGCGAGAGTACTCCGGCTCAACCGACCCGGCCCTGGCCGACTTCGCCAACAGCTACTGGGGTCATAGAGCCACGGGCTGGTGCCAGATCGTGCCCGTTCCGTCGAGAGTATCGGAGATGACGGCCGAATGGGTCGGGGAAGTCGATGCCGACAAGAAGCCCGGATCGGTGGAGCACTCTGCGAAAAGAACGCTCCGCATAGCCGCGAGCATAAGCGGAGGCGCCTTCGACGACGGAACGCCTACGGCCAACACCTGCAAGGCGCCGCGAGGATCGTTCCAGCTCTACATCGATGGAAAACCCGCTGGCCCGGTTGTGCCCATCCGTTACGCCGACGGCACCGATGCCGACGGTAACCCCGTAGCGGCCAATGCCCGGGAAGTGACGAATCCGAAGGATGGACGCGGGTCAATCGCCCATATCGAATACGAATTCACCCCTGCCGATTCCGACACCATGTTTCCCCTTGCCACCGACGACAACACCCACGTGCTGTCGTTGCGGTTCCTGCCACCCGACGAGCAACGGCAGCAAGCTGGAGAGCCAGCGAATTATCTGGCCAGCGCAAATCCCCCCGACAACCCAGCAGAAGCGCCCCAGGTGCCCGTGTCCGTCGAGCCCCTGGACCCGCAGCCGACAGTGACTCCGGAAGATGACCCCGAGCGCACCGACCCCGATGCACCCTCCCCCGAGGTGCAGACCGACAACGGCGAGCCGGACGACCCAGGCGTCGATCCCGACAAGCCGTGCAACAAAACATACCGAGGCACCATCGTCACCACCTGGGGAACCCCTTCGGAAACCAACCCGCACCCGGGACGAGTGGTCCTGAAGGTGAGTACTCCCTCCTCGGCTCCCATCAGTGTAACCGCAGCGGACGGGAGCGTTTTCACGGCCGAGTTCGCTAGGGATGCCGACGGGAACCCCGTGCGCGACGACAAAGGCGACTACACGCTCATCCTCGACCCCACGGCGGTTGGGCACGGCCGACTTACTTTCGCACAACAGCCCAACGGCATCTACACCAGCAGCACCTGGATCTACGACGTCACCGTGCGACCCGAGCCGAAAATCGCCCCGGAGCCATCCCTGGAGAAACAGGCGCAGAACCTGACGCACCCGGAGGGGCCGACCCAGCCAGGCGACCGCATCCGCTACACCATAACAGCTTCGAACGGAGCGACAGGGTCGTTGTGGACCGACGTCGTAATATCCGACCCGCTTCCCACCTGCCTTGTCCTGAACGAGAACTCCGTCATGCTGGACAATCCCTATGCAGGGGCATCCAAGAAGGCTCTTGTCCGAGCTTTGTCCGTGAGCGCCGACGATATTGGAAGGTTCGCGCTATCAGCACCTGGAGCGGATGGACGCTGCGTGTTCGAGGTACCCATAGGCGCCATTCCCGGCGACGGAAGCACCGCCGTTACCTTCGAGTGCAATGTGCGGGAAGGCATCGACTTCTCGGACGGTGCGAAAGCCGACCTTTCCAACGTGGCCTCGGCTACGGGCAAGCGCCCGAACCCTGACGAGCCGGATGGTCCGGATGTGGGGCCGGTGGCACCCTCCCCCACTCCACCTGCAACCCCTCCGGGCGGCATCGTCGTGCCGGGCGATCCCGCACCCGCCTTGTCGAAGTCCGTGGAGAATCTAACAGCGCCGTCCGCCCAGACCACGAGAGTCGGCGATCGCCTTCGCTATACCATCGAGCTCGCGAACAAGGGGGATGTCGACAGCTGCCTGCTCGGCGCCGTCATCAGCGACCCGTTGCCCGAGGGCCTGGAGTTCGTCGTCGGCTCTGCACATCTCTTCCTTGACGGCGGCGAAGCGGTTTCCGTACCCGACGCTGCCTTTGACCGGGCTACTCGGACGTTTGCCGTCACCTGCGGAAACCTCTGGGGAAGCCAGTGCGCACGACTTGCTTTCGAATGCACCGTGGCCAAAGAGGCCCTGGGCGCCAGCATAGACAACATCGCCGAGGCGCACGGCTCGGTACCCTCCCAGAAGCCCGATGCCGCATCCGAAGACCCCGAGCCCGGCAAACCCGCTCCCGTGCCTTCCGGCGAGCCTGCAGTCCGAACCGATCCCGTCTCTCCCGCACCCGTAATCCCCGATGATCCGGCCTCTAACGACCTAACCATCGGCAAGGAAGCCGCAAACCTCTCCCGCGATGACGGCACTACGAAGGTCGGTGACACGCTACGCTACGAGATATCCCTGGAAAACCGCGGTCCCTACAGCGGCTGGATGGATGTCGTGCTCCGCGACGACATGCCCGAGGGCCTGGAGCCCATCTCGAACACCATCGTGCTTTTACTGCCCGGTGGGCATGAGATCGCAGTGGCGGACGCAGCCTACGATGCGGAAAGACGCGTATTGGCCGTAGCGGCCGGGCACCTCTACGGTGGACAGCGCGTGGCTCTTCGCTTCGACGCACTGGTCACCGAGAGGGCGGTGGGAACGGACATAGGCAACGTGGCCGTGGGCTACGGCAAACCGCCCTCGAACTGGGACCCGGAGGGGACTCATCCCGAAGCCGGCGAGCCCTTCGTCCCCTCGCCTACCTGGGGTGCTTTCGAGCGCTCGGTCGAGAAGGTGGTATCCCAACCCGCATACGCCCCTGGCACCGACCTCTCCGGAGGAACCGTCGCCGGAGAGGTCAGTGCAGACAGGCACACCTCTACTATCGCAAGCAAGCTCGGGCGTACCGGCGACGCCGCAGCGCTCGTCGGCAACTGTATGCTCGCCATAGCCGCCTTGGCCGGCGCCATCGCTCTAGCCACCCGCTGTCGCAGCCATCGCCGAGCACGCCCCAGAATTTAGATAGCACGCAACGGACCAAGGCCGTCAGAAACCGCCGAGCACCCGAGAACAAACCGCCTTGGCTCCTGGGGGTTCCGTACGTTTTCACCACCCAAGCGTACGGAACTCCCATGCTCCATATTGCTATCCTATGTTGACCAGGCAGTATTCTAAGTTGTCACTCCGGCGCAACAAGAAACGCACGCCTCAAGCGCGCATAAACAGAAGCGTCCCCGAATGTCACAAATCACGTTTCTGCCGCTCGAAATTGGTAGAAACGTGATTTGCGACGTGCTTCATTGGCAGAAACGCGATCAACGACATGTTTCATTGGTAGAAACGTGATTTACGACATGGGGGCACGGAAGGAACTGCCGCACTCCGCCGCACGCCCGCATCGATCGCCCCCGAAGCGGGCCGCTTCGAGCTGAGAGCGTTCCTGACGAGTGCGCAAGACGCGAAAGAGGGTCGGCATTGGCCTTCGCGCCATGCCGGGTCCCTCGTGCTAGCACTACCCCTGCCGAAGCGGTATTCGATGCCCATGGTGGGCTGCGGGTTCTCCCACTTCTTGATGATGGTGTCGCCGCAGGCGATGCGGCAGGTTCCGCATTCCAGGCAGCCGGCGTAGTCGAAGGAGCGGTTGCCCTCCTCGTCGATCTTGTAGAGGGCGGCCGGGCACACGCGCACCAGCTTCAGGAACTCCTCCAAATCGCCTTCCAGGTCCACCTCGATGTGGGCGTTCGCCTCGTCGACCTCGTACTTGTCCAGGGCCAGGGCCTCGTCCACGTTGACCGTGATCGGTGCTACTTTGCTCACAGCGCCTTCACCGCCTTCCGCACCTCGCCGCCGAGCTTGAGGAGCCCGCGCTGCTTGAT
>DBFAWQ010000270.1:0-4027 GCA_048242115.1 Eggerthellaceae bacterium | reverse complement strand
TCCTCCAACGTTCGTCAGATGCAAGCGCGAGTTAGTATGATATGGAAACGACCGCCGTCCGTCAAGAAGGAACTTCCCGCGATCTTGCGGGCAGAGGCGCAAACCATAGTTGCTCCACAGTTCGCGCCCCGTTTCGGACATCACTGCGCCTCCGCGGCGTCCTTCGCGCCCTTCTTGCCGAAGATGACCTTGCAGCCCTTCACGGCCAGGATGACGGCGAGCACCATGAGCAGGATGGCGATGACGAGCTGCATGGCGTTGGCCAGGGTGACCGCGCCTCCCATGAGGGCGCCGGCCTTCGTCCAGACGGTGATGGCCAGCGAGCACAGGGTGACGGCCAGCATGAAGGCCATGGGGAAGTAGAACATCTTGTTGTTACGGCCCGCGTTGCCCAGCCATGCGCACACGGCCAGCAGCCCCAGGGCGGCCAGCAGCTGGTTGGCGGCGCCGAAGAGCGGCCAGACGAGCTGGTAGCCGGTCATACCCAGCCCCACGCCCAACACCACGGTGATGACGGTGGCCACCCAGGGGTTCGCGAGCACGGCGCGCCAGCCGGTCAGGTCGGAGGGCGCCATGCCCTTGGGGGTGAACAGCTCCTGGAACATGTAGCGGCCGAGGCGCGTGGCGGTGTCGAGCGAGGTCAGGCAGAACACCGACACCGCCAGCACCAGCAGCGCGTAGGCGATGTCCTGGGCGCCCCCGATGCCGGGGATGATGCCGATCATCTGGGAGAGGCCCGCGGCGAACACCTGTGTGGGCGAGGCGTAGGTGCCGTCCATGTAGCCGGCGAACACGAACCCGACAGCGCACAGGGCGATGACGGCCACCAGACACTCCAGCAGCATGCCGCCGTAGGCGATGGGTTGGGCCTGCCCCTCCTTGTCAAGCTGCTTGGAGGTGGTGCCCGACGCCACCAGGCTGTGGAAGCCGGAGATGGCGCCGCAGGCGATGGTGATGAACAGGGCCGGGAAAAGGAAGCCGCTGGCTGCCACCTTCGATGTCTCGGAGCTGGCCGCAAAGCCGGTGAAGGCCGGGATCTCCAGGTTGGTGGAGGCGCCCATGACGCCCGAGCCGATGATGCCGACGAGCGCCAGCGCGATCATGCCGTAAAGCAGGTAGCTGGACAGGTAGTCGCGGGGCTGCAGCAGGATCCACACCGGGGCCACCGAGGCCACCAGGATGTAGAGGCCCACGAGCACCATCCAGGCGGTGTTGTCCAGGGCCACGACGGGGAAGTTGAAGCCGACGGCCACCACGGCAACGATGATGGCGATGGCCGAGACCACGTTGGCTGCCACGGGGATGTTGCGCCCGCGGGTGGCGATGCCGTAGACGACGGCCACCACGATAAACAGGATGGAGATCATAGCCGTGCGCATGTTGGCCAGGTTCGCGGCCTCGGTTGCCGCAGCGGCTGCGGCCGTGGCGTCGGCGGGGATGGGTGCGACGGCGAAGGTGCTGGCCACGATGGAGGCGAAGGCGGCCACCACCAAGATCAGCGTCAGATAGGCGAAGATGCAGAAGAGCTTCTTGGCCGTGTCGTCGATGTTGTGGGCGATCACCGTAGCCAGGGTCTGGCCCTTGTGGCGGATGGAGGCGAACAGGGCGCCGAAGTCGTGCATGGCGCCGAAGAAGATGCCGCCGATGAGTACCCACAGAAGCACCGGCACCCAGCCGAAGATGGCGGCCTGGATCGGCCCGTTGATGGGGCCGGCCCCCGCGATGGAGGAGAAGTGGTGGCCCAGCACCACGTAGGGGGCGGCCGGCACGTAGTCCTTGCCGTCCTCCAGCTCGTGGGCCGGCGTGGGCCGGTTCGGGTCGATGCCCCATTGCTTCGCGAGCCACCCGCCGTAGAAGACGTAGCCTACGACGAGGACCGCGATCGCAACGAGCAGGATGAGCATTGCGTTCATGGTCTGCCTTTCGAAACTGTGCGGTTGCGGCAGCGCTTTCCCCGGATGCCGCCCTGCTTGCGCTTGCCCCCTAGGGCATGCAGGAGCGGACGGTCTCGATCAGGGGTTTCGCTGCCCCGTTTGCCGTCGCACGGTTGCGGGAAAGATCGGCGGCCGCAAGCCTCAGGTCCGACCAGCCGCGGATGCCCCAGGAAAAGCTCTTGCGGAAGCGCGTGCGCGCGAGCTCCCTCCACGCATCGTCGTCGGCCCGGTCGGCCACGACGACGAGCGTGATCGCCGAGCTCATATGGTTCGGCTTGGGATCCACCTTGCGCAGGGCCTCGGTTTCCATGAACGCCGTCGCCTCGCGAAGCCAGGGCAGGTCGAGCCGGGGAATCGCGCAGAAGAACGCGTACTCGTGGGTGTCGACCTCCCAAAGCGTCGCACGTTTCACCAGCACGTACTTTTGGCCGTGGGAGTGAAACTCGGCGTATCCGTCGAAGATGCGGCCCGAATACTCGTAGTCCCGCCGTACATCGAAGTATGCTTCATGGGCGGCGAGAATACGATTCAAAACCCGGAGTCGTTCGGGAGCCTTTCCGGCGTCGTCGCTTGTGGCGCGGGCGTCGGGGGGCTCGCCAGCCGGGCAGGCATGTGACGCCTGGCCGGAGGCCGTGTCGTCGGGGTCTTGAGAGTGCGGCGCGCGATTCACAGATAGATGCCTTCCGATCCTTTCTCGCTTCATGCGAACGCGCGCGATTATAGTCTTGCCACGTCCTTCCCATCGCGGGCAGCCGGAAAGGTTACAGCTTCTTTACAGAGCGACCGCGCGACCGCCCGATACGGCCCGCATGCAGCCGCGTGCGTCCATATCTCAAGGCCGCGCGTTTTGGCAGAATCGTTATTTTCGCGGTCGAAAATTGGTAGAATCGTCGACTTTTTTTAGCTGACCTGGGGAAACGGTTTTGAAAACGACGATTCTACCAATTCGGGGGTACGGAAAACGACGATCCCCCCGATTGGCAAACGACACCACGGCTGACTTTTCGTGGGTGAGTTCGCCGGTTTTTCGCCACCTCTTCCCCGGTCCGGGAGAAGCGCGATGATCTGCGTCGTGGGGGGTGGCGCAGCGGCTCGGACTCCATCGAAAAACGCAGCTGATAAGCGGTTGAAGCCTTGATGGGGGCCGATACCGGAGGGCCCGGACGGGAAAAGGGGTACAATAGAGGATGCGCATGCTCGGAAGGCCATGCGGGAAAAGCTGGTCCGAAAGCGCAGTCTGGAAGGATGGCTGAATGGCTGCTTCCCGGGACGCCTGCGCGCACGGCCCTGTGCGAGAGGAGCGAAAGCCATGGTGAAGATGATGAAGTGCGAGGT
This sequence comes from Eggerthellaceae bacterium, assembly GCA_048242115.1. GTDB lineage: Bacteria > Actinomycetota > Coriobacteriia > Coriobacteriales > Eggerthellaceae > Xiamenia. The sequence continues at coordinate 758 of DBFAWQ010000270.1, read as the reverse complement.
TTGCGGGTGCACGGCCGAAGTGAGCGGGTCGGACGGCAGCACGATGACCTGCTGCGGACAGCCCATGACCCCGGGTGCCGTGCTGGTGAGCGACCGAGACCTGGAGGATGCGGCCCTGTGGGGGGACGACGATTGGGATTGGGAGGGCCTGCGCGACGACGATTGCCCGGAGAGCGGCGCCGTCCGCGACGTCACGGTGAACGTGCAGGCCATACCCGGTGCCGTGGCGGTACCGCTCGCCATGGCCGCCTGCCTGTGCGGCAGCGTCATCGCCCTCGGCTTCGCGTTCTCGCGTCAAGCCCGCATCCTGCGCCGCTAGGGCGGTCGGACGCGTCGGCTTTTGCCGGTGGCGCATAGGGCTTGCAGGCCCCGTGCAGCCTTTGTGCTGGCGGGTGAGCCTTCGTAGACCGGCCGCGGAGTCCGTGATACCATTTTTCGGCTACGGAGAGAAAGAGCGGTCGGCCGAAAGTGCCTACGCGGCTTGAGCTGGACGCGCTTTGCGAAGAAGAAGGATGGGACACGTGACCGAGGAAGAGATCGAGAAGAGGACCTTGGAGCTTCTGGCGGAGGTCTGCGACGACGAGGTCGTCTACGAGGAGCGGGACATCGACCTGTTCGAGGCCGGGCTCCTGGATTCGATGGCGGCCATCGAGGTGCTGGTGGGCATCGAGGACGCCTTCGGGGTGGAGATCGCCCCCACGGAGGTGGAGCGCGAGGAGATGAACTCGGTGAACAAGATCATCCAACAGATCGTCATC
>DBFAWQ010000269.1:0-11421 GCA_048242115.1 Eggerthellaceae bacterium | reverse complement strand
TGCGCGAGGTCATGACCCTTTCCAAGAGCACCATCGAGACGCACATTAAGCACATATACGCCAAGACCGACGTGCATTCCAAGCAAGAGCTCATCGATCTCATCGAGTCCTATCAGGAGGGAACGGGGGAGGCGGCGCCCGTCTCGGCTTCATAGGCAAGTAAAGTGGCCGAAGCTTTATTTTCTGCGTTTCTTTACAGCGCTTGAGAAGCGGATCGTTTCGTCCTACCATTTAGCTAAACAGCAGAAGATCGAGCGCATGGATAAGCGGGCGGATAGCTTAGGCATGAAGCGCTCCGACTATTTGCGATGGCTTGTCGACAAAGACCTTGCATCAGTGGACGTGGCTTAAGAGCAGTAGTTGATAGGGGAACTTACCTATGGATGATGCTGAGGCCATGGCCTCGTTCTCGGAACCGGTGCGCCACTGGTTCGCCGATGCCTTCGGGGCGCCCACGGCGGTGCAGGGCGAGGCGTGGAAGACCATCGCGCGGGGCGAGAACGCGCTCGTGATAGCGCCGACGGGTTCGGGCAAGACGCTGGCGGCGTTTCTGTGGGCCATCGATGCGCTTATGGCCGAGAAGGCGCGCACCGCCGAGGCGGGCGAGAAGTGGGTTCGCGGCGTGCGTGTGCTGTACGTATCGCCGCTAAAGGCACTTGGTGCCGATGTGGACCGCAACCTGCAGGGACCGCTTTCAGCCATTTCCGAGCTCGCAGCCGCTGAGGGCGCGCGTTGCGGTGCGAAAGCCCCCGAAATCCGCACGGCCATGCGCACCGGCGACACCCCCGCCGACGAGCGCCGCAAGATCGCCCGCAATCCGCCCGACATTCTCATCACGACGCCCGAGTCGCTGTACCTCATGCTCACCTCGGCGGCCCGAGAGGCGCTGCGCACGGTTGAGACGGTCATCGTGGACGAGGTGCACGCCCTGGCCGGCGACAAGCGCGGGGCGCACCTGTCGCTGTCTTTGGAGCGGCTAGACGATTTGCTGGAGGCTCCGGCCCAGCGCATCGGGCTGTCGGCCACGGTGCGCCCGCGCGAGGAAGTGGCCCGGTTCCTCGGCGGCACGCGGCCCGTGACGGTGGTGTCCACGGAGGCGCCCCCGAGTCTCGATCTTTCGGTGCGCGTGCCCGTGCGCGACATGACGGCCGTCCCCGCCTTCGGGGGATTTGCCGGTGCCGGGGACGGCACGCGACAGCGGGGCGCCGGTCCGCGCCGGGCACCCGTCGAGGATGCATGGAAATCCGATCGGGCGCTGCGGGCCGTCATGGCCGAGGGCGCGTCGCCCGCGCCGCATCCTGACAGCCGCCTGGGCAGCTCCTCCATCTGGCCCCATATCGAGGCGGCCATTCTGGACGAGGTGCTGGCCCATAAATCCACGATTGTCTTCGTGAACTCGCGCGGTTTGTGCGAGAAGCTGACGGCACGTTTGAACGAGCTGTACGCGAAGCGCCTTGGCCTGGATGCGCCCCATTCCGAGGTGGCCGGCTTCTGGGCCGCTGCGGGTAGCGGCGATGCGACGGCTTTCGGCGACGATGCGGTGCGCGGCGTGCCCACGGGCGCCGATGCCATGCGAGGCGCGCCGGGAGCGAGCTTCCGCTCCGACATCGGCTCCACCACCAAATTGGTGACCGAGCCCGCGGTGGTCATCGCGAAGGCCCATCACGGCTCGGTCTCCAAGGAGAAGCGGCTGCAGGTGGAACGGGAGCTGAAGGCAGGAGAGCTGCCCTGCGTGGTGGCCACTTCCAGCTTGGAATTGGGCATCGATATGGGTTCCATCGATTTGGTGCTGCAGGTGGCCGCGCCGCCCTCGGTGGCCAGCGGGCTGCAGCGCGTGGGACGGGCGAACCACCGGGTGGGCGGCCGCTCCCAGGGCGTCATCTTCCCGCGTACCCGGGTGGAGGTCATCGATGCCGCCGTCATGGCCGAGGGCATGGAGGCCGGCGCCATCGAGAGCACGCGGCTTGTGCGCAATGCGCTCGATGTGCTGGCCCAGCAGACCGTGGCCGCCGTGGCCATGACGCCAGACGGTCTGGCGGCCGACGAGTGGCTCGCCTGCGTGCGGCGGTCGGCCTGCTATGCCGATTTGGGCCGACGCTCCTTCGAGGGAGTGCTCGACATGCTCGCCGGGCGCTACGGCTCGGGCGAGGTGGCCGAGTTCGCGCCGCGCATCCTGTGGGATCGCGAGACGGGGCTGCTCACGCCGCGCCCCGGTTCCCAGCGCCTGGCCGTAACGGCGGCGGGTACCATTCCCGATCGCGGCATGTTCTCGGTGGTGCTGCCCGAGGGCGACGCCCGTCAGGGGCGCCGGCGTGTGGGCGAGCTGGACGAGGAGATGGTGATGGAGTCGCGTGTGGGCGACATCATCGCCCTGGGTACGAGCACCTGGCGCATCAAGGAGATCGGTGCCGACCGGGTTATCGTGGAAGCGGCCCCGGGACGCGCCGCGCGATTGCCTTTCTGGCACGGCGAGGCCATTGGTCGCCCCTACGAGACGGGCCGCGCCCGGGGGGCTCTTGTGCGGGCGCTCGACGGCGGCATTGCGCGTGCTGCCGAACGGGACGAAGCGCCGGAGGCTCGTTCGGAGGAGAATGCCATGGCCCCGGCGCTGCGCGATCGCCTGACGGCCGACGGGCTGGACGAGGACGCCCGGCGCAACTTGGCGGCCCTCATAGAGGCGCAGCGCGCCTGTACCGGGGCGGTGCCCACGGATCGGCGGCTCGTGGTGGAGGCATGCCCCGACGAAACGGGTGATATGCGTGTCATCCTGCATTCTCCCTTCGGCCGCCGCGTGCACGAGCCTTGGGCGCTGGCCGTGGCCCATCGCATTACCTCCACGCTGGGCTTCGACCCGCAGGCGGTGGCCTCCGACGACGGCATCGTGCTGCGCGTGCCCGCCGCCGAGGACGCCCTACCGGGAAGCGATCTGTTCCGCTTCGATTCCGACGAGCTGGAATCCATCGTGCGTGAGCGCGTGGGGTTCACGGCCCTGTTCGCCGCCCGTTTCCGTGAATGCGCGGCCCGGGCCCTGCTCATGGCGCCGACGGCCCCGGGCAAGCGGGCGCCGCTCCGGCAGCAGCGTCTCAAGGGCGGTCAGCTTTTGGAGGCGGCCCGGCGCGAGGAGGATTTCCCCATCATTCTGGAGGCTCTGCGCGAGTGCCTGCAGGACGTGTTCGACCTGCAGGCCCTGCGCGAGGTGATGGACGGTCTTGTCTCGGGCTCCATCAAGATGAGCGAAGTTCGCACGGCCGCGCCGTCGCCTTTCGCGGCGCCGCTCGTGTTCGGGTATCTGGGCGAGCACCTCTACGAGGGCGATCTGCCCCATGCCGAGCGCCAGGCATCGCTTCTGTCCGTGGATCCGGCGCTTCTGGGCGAGCTTCTGGGCACCGGTGCTGTGGAAGATATGCTGGATGCGGAGGTGGTGGCGCGCACCGTGGCCGAGCTGCAGCGGACGGCCGCGGGCTGGAAGGCGCGGGGCGCGGAAGGCGTGGCCGACCTTCTGCGGGAGTTGGGGCCGCTCACGGTGGAGGAGGTCGCTGCGCGCACTGAGAACGGCGAGGCGGGCGCTCTTTCCGCGGGCGCTGATGCGGCTGCTCTTCTTGCTAATTTGGAAGCGGACCGGCGGGCTTTCCCCGCCGTCATCGGCGGAGCGGAAAGATGGGTCGCCGCCGATGACGGCCCGCGTTTGAGCGCGGTGCTCGGCATTGCGGTTCCCTCCTGGGCTCAGAGGGAGGGAAAGCTGTCCCGCCCCCTGGATGGCCTCGCGGCCCGCTTCGCCCGCACCCACGGGCCTTTCGACAGCGAAGAGGCCGCTTTTAGCCTGGGGGTCGGCGTGGCGCTTGCGGCGGAGTCATTGGAGCGGTTGGCCGCCGAGGGGCGTCTCGTGCGCCTCGGGCCCGACCGCTGGGCGGACGGCACCGTGCTCGCCCGCTTGCGCAGCCGGTCCCTCGCCCGGGCCCGCGAGGCGGTGCGCCCCGTTCCCGCCGACGCCTATGTGCGCTTCCTGCTGGATCGCCAGGACGTCGCGCGCACCGGTGAGCCGACGCTTGCGGGCATCGACGGCGTAGCCCAGGTCATCGCGCAGTTCGAGGGCGCGGCCCTTCCCATGGAGCAGTGGGAGAGAGACGTGCTGCCGGCCCGCGTGCCCGACTATCGGCCTGCCATGCTGGACGAGCTCATCGCCGCAGGCGAAGTGCTGTGGGCGGCGTCGATAGCGGGGGAGGCGCACCTCGTCTCGTTCTTCCCGACGGACTCGCCCCTGGCGCCAATGTCTCTGGACGCCCAGGCGGGCGTGGCGGAAGTCGCTGTAGCCGAGCCGGGCCAAGATGACGCAGGCGCCCTGGAAGACCCTCCGCTGGATGTCATCGTGCGCCACGTGCTGGCAGCCCAAGGGCTGCTTCCATTTCGCGCCTTGGCGGATGGCGCCGCGCGGCTCACCGGGCCCGTGGCGCCGACGGATCGCGAGGTGGCCGAGGCGCTGCAGCGGCTCGTGTGGCAGGGGAAGGCGACCAGCGACGGTCTGGGCTTTCCCCGCGCCGGAGGGCTGGCCGCAGCGGCATCGGCGTCCGCGGCCAGCGGCCAGACGCCCTCGCCCTCGCGGCGGCGGGCGAGCAGCCGGCGGGGCCGGTCTCTTCGCAGTGAGGCCCGCATGGCGGCCCGTGCGGCCGTGGTGGGCCGCCAGGTTGCGGCGACCGCCTTCGACGCCGCCCTCGCCGGGCGCTGGTCGGCCCTGGCGCCGAGCGGCCAGAGTTCCACGGTACAAGCGGTGTCTCTGGTGGAATCGCTGCTCGACCGCTACGGGGTTGTGACGCGCGACATCGCGCTGGCGGCAGGTGTGCCCGGCGGGCTTACGACGCTGTACCCGGTGCTCAAGGCCATGGAGGACGCGGGCGATCTGGCGCGCGGCATGTTCGTGGAGGGCATGGGGCCGGCCCAGTTTGCCCAGCGCGAGACCGTGGAGGCCCTGCGCGCCTTCGCCCAGCCTGCGGATGCGTCAGCGCCCGTCTCCCTCGTCGCGCTTCCCGCTGACGACCCCGCGTGCCTCTTCGGCGCCGGCATTTCCTGGCCCGACGTGGCGTGGGGTGCGGCGGGCGACGCCCCTGCGGTCGATTCCGCCGTCGTGGCCGCGCGGCCGTCCCGCCGCGAGGGGGCGATGGTGGTCATCGCCGACGGTGTGCCGGTGCTCTGGGCCGCGCCGCGTCTGAAATCGCTGCTGGCGTTTTCAGGCGACGAAAAACTGCTGGAGGCGGCCGTCGCCGCCCTGGTCGCCTCGGTGCGCGCCGCCCTCAAGCGCGAGGGCGCCTCTGCCGCGCGACGCAAGATCGTCGTCGAGCACTTCAACGGCCGCGATGTTCTGGCCACTCCGGCCGCTTCGTGGCTCCAGGATGCCGGTCTCGTGCGCCTCCCCGACGGCCTGCGCCTCTATACGAGCCCGTTCTAGAGTGGCCTCGCCGAAAAAAGAAGGGCCGCTGCGTCTCTCTCCGACGCGGCGGCCCTGCGATTCCGGCCGCGGTCCCCCTGATGATACGCGGCCGTTCCGAGTTAGCACAAGGTAAAGAAAGCGGGCGGCGGCCAGAAAGGAGAACCGCCGCCCCTCGAGTTCCCGGCGCGCTGCGCCAGGTTCCCGCATAGCCCTTGGTGAAGGCGGAGCGGCCTGGCCTCAATGGCCCCAGAAGACCAAGTCGTGGGAGTCCGCCTCCAAGAGGAACGACGTCCACTATAGGGAGCGCGGCCGTCGGGCGCCATCGCCGCTTATGGGTAAGGGCATCGCACTTTTTGGGTATTGTGGAAAACGCAGTCGGAAACAGATGCGTCCGGTTGCATTATCACAGGTCGGCCACGAGTTCCCGGATCGACGGGCGCTATCCCGCGGCGATGCTAGAATCGGCGTTTGGAAGGGAGCGCGCCGGCTCGGTGCGCTGTGTCGCACGATCGTCCGGCGATGTGCGGACATCTCGTCTAGGTACCGGAGCGAAGAAAGGAGGCGGAAAGGCCATGGAGGGTTTCGCGTTGCGCGATGCCGGCGACGATGGACACGCCCCGCTCGCCCTGCGCCCTATTCATCTCGCTCTCGTTGCTTTTGTGGCCACGCTGCCCGCCCATGCACCGACTATCGGGGCGTTCGCCGAGGCCCCTCAGTTCGAGGTAATCGCCGACACGTTTCTGTTCGCGCTGCTTCTCGCCGCCGTCACCTCGTCGGTCGTGGTGCTCCTGCGCGGCTTGCAGCGCCCGCGCAAAGTGTTCGCACGCGCCCGGGTCACTGCCATCGCGGCCGCAGCCTACCTGCTCGGCACGATGGGCGCCGTGGGCCTTCTGTTCGCCCCGATGCCGCTGCCGGCGGCGGCCGTAGGCGCGGGGCTTTTGGCGGGGGCGGCGCTGCCCCTGCTGGTGGCGGAATGGGCCCGAGCCGTGGCCGTCCCCATCGACCAGGCCCTCGTCCTGTGCGCTTTCGTCGTGCTGACGGCCTCCTTTGTCGGCTGGATTCTCGCGCTGCTGCCGCCCTCGGCGCTCGTCCCCGTGTTCTGCCTGCTGCTCGTGGCGGGAGTCGTCGTGCCGCCGGTGGCCGCCCGCATGGGCGACCCTGCGCTTCCTCTCGCCCGTCCCGCCGACACGATGCGCCGCCTCGTGTCGGTGACCTGGCTGCCCCTTCTGGGGTTCGCCGTGTACGCGTTCATGACCGACGTGATGGCCCATAGCGCTTTCGGCGTCGTGCAGGCGTCGTTTCTCGGGGGAGCGGTTGCGGCGCTCGTGATGTTCGGCGTCTGCTTTTTGTGGGGGCGCACGCCCCTGCTGCCCTGGTCCTACCGCATCCTCGTGCCCCTTATGGCGGCGGCGTTCGTAGTGCTGGGCGCGTTTCCCGCAGGCACGTTCCCACGGGATGCCTCGGTGGTGGCCCTCTACGTGTTCTACATCGTCCTCGCCCTGCTGGGGTGCGCGGTGCTGCTCGCCGTGGTGCGCAACCGCGAATTGCCGGCGAACGTGGCGTCGGGCTTCGCCTGCGGCGTGGCCGCGGCTGCGGCGCTTTTGGGGCAGATCCTCTCCCAGGTGCTTACGGTGACCGACGACTTCGCCCCGTGGCTCGCGGTGCTCACCGGCGCGTTCGTGGCGGTGCTCCTGGTGTTTCTCGGCCGCACGTCGTGGAACGAGCTGGTGGCGCCCCGCGAGTCGGCCGCCGCGGAGGAGCCGGCCCTGGCCGCAAGATCGGGCACCGGCGACGCCCCTGGCGGGGGTGCCGTCGGCGCGGCGCACGGAGAAGAGTTCGAAGGCGCAGGCGCCCCCGACGGTTCCGAGCCCCCCGTCCGTCCGAACGCGTCCGGCGATGCTTTCGAGCTGGCCGAGCCGAGCATGCAGAACACCCTGGAGGCCCGCTGCGCCGAGGTGGCCGCGGCCCGCGGCCTCTCTCCCCGCGAGGCCGAGGTGCTCGTGTTTCTGGCCCGCGGCTTCACGCCGGCCTATATCGCGAAGTCCCTGGTGCTCTCCATCTCAACGGTGCGCACCCACGTCCGCAACATCTACCGCAAGCTCGGCGTGAACAAGCGCGAGGAGCTCATCCACCTCATCGACGGCGAATAGCCCAGCGAAGAACTCCTCCGTGGGCACCGTCCGTCCGCGCGCCGCCGTGGGTGCCGTCCGACTTGATGCCGCCGCGGGTTCTGCCTGATCTTGCGTCGGCGCCCGCTCCCCATTGCCTCGCTGCGCCCGCCTTCGCATCTGCCTGCGTTACTCCGGTTCGCTTCCGCATGGGCAGGTTCGCCACGACCATGGCGGATATGATGAGGCCGAGGCCGACGAAGGTGGCGGGGCCGGCCGGCTCGCCGAGGAGCGTGATGCCGAGCAGGCTGGCCACGAGCGGCGTGGTGGCGCAGAACAGGCTCGCGCGCTCGGCGGACAGGTGGCGCTGGGCCACCGGCTGCAGGGTGAAGCCGAACCCGGTGCACACCACGACGAGCACGGCCAGCGCCTCCCATTGCAACGGGCCGGCGGGCAGCGTCGGCTGCTCGAACAGGAAGGCGGCCGCCAGTCCGAGCGCCCCCATGACGCCGATCTGGACGATGCCGAGGGCCAGCGCGTCCCCTTCGCGGGAGAACCGCGCCGTGACGAGGATGGCGGCGCTGTAGCAGAGGGCGGCCAGCAGCGCGAGTCCCTCGCCGGGCCCGAAGGGCGCCGTGCCTGCGAGGTTGTTCCCCACAGTGAGGCAGGCCACGCCTCCCACGGCGAGGGTGGCGGCCACGGCCACGGTCGACCGGGGCGCGCGACGCAGCAGCAGCGCCTCGGCGAGGGGCACGATGACGATAGCCAGGTTCTCCAGCAGCGACACGGTGGAGGAGGGCGCGCGGGTGAGGGCGTGCAGCTCGAAGGCCATGGTGGCGAAGAAGGCCGCGCCCATGAGGCAGCCGTGAAGCACGGCGCGGCGCGATAGGCCGCGCAGGTGCCACCAGAACAGCAGCACCAGCACGGCGAAGGCGAGGGTGAAGCGCACGCCCAGCAGGGTAAGCGGCCCCATATCCGCCAAGAGGATCGTGCTGAACAGAAACGAGGTGGCCCGGGCGGCGATCACCGCCGCGAGGAGCCATGCCGCATGTCGTGCCGTCATCGCCGGTTCCCTTCTCTGCCGGGTAGTGCCCTGTTGCGGTCATCTTAGCGATGGCGTATCATTGCGAAAAGCGACACTGTGGCATATCATCATTGTGAAATTCGCAAAGAAGGGGGGGCTTGCCATGGATACCGCGAAGTGCGCCGCCGTGCTGAAGACCGTGGAGCTCGGCAATCTGACCGCTGCCGCCGAGGCGCTGGGCTACACCGCGTCGGGTATGAGCCGCGCCGTGGCCTCTCTGGAGGCCGAGCTGGGATTCCCCCTATTCACGCGCAGTAAGGCCGGGGTGACGCTCACGCCCGACGGCCGGGCGATGCTGCCGGCGCTCAGCGAGCTCGTCGCCGCCCAGCGGGCCTGCGATGAGCAGGCGGCGGCCATCCGGGGCGCGGTGTGCGGCAGCATCACCGTGGGCAGCGCCTACCGCCAGTTCTACCGCCAGCTGGCCGGCATCATCGCCGCCTTCCACGACGAGCACCCCGGCATCGCGGTGAACCTCGTGGAGGCGAACAGCTCCATTCTCCTCGCCAGCCTCGAGCGCCGCGAGCTGGATTTCGCCATCATGAGCCGCCGCGAGGGCGATCACCGTTGGACGCCGCTTCTGCGCGATCCCATGGTGGCCGTGCTGCCGGCCGACCATCCCTGGGCCGGCCGCAAGACGTTCCCCATCGAGCGCTACGCCGAGGAGCCCTTCATCGAGGTGTACCCCGGCGAGGACTGCGACAACGCGCGCACCCTGGCGGCCTGCGGCGTGAAGCCCCGCCCGCGCTACACGGTGCGCGACACCCACGCCGCCTTCGCCCTGGTGGAAGCCGGCCTCGGCATCACGCTCATGAACGACATCTACGCCCGCGACACCCGCTCGGCCATCGCGTTCATGCCCCTGGCCCCCCGCACCGACATCGAAATCGGCGTCGCCACGCCGGCCAGCGCCCTCTCCCCGGCCCTGGCCGCCTTCGAAGACTTCGCCCTCCCGCGCCTCTCCGCCCAAAACCAGGCTCTGGCAGGGAAGTGAGGGTGTGGAACACTGACGGGAAGCGGCGGCCATTCCCGATATGCCGCGTATTGGTTGTCGTCCGTGTTGGATCGTTGCGCTATCATGTCGGCCATGGAAAAGTCAGCTTCCCATAGCTTTGAGATCGGGTTCGTGGCCGCGCTTGTCGTGGGACTCGCCTGCATGGACATGTGGCCCGATATGCTCGGGCACGCCGCGGGGCTGGTGGGTGTGAACGACTTGTTCGCGGCGCTCGGTCTCAACGGACGGTTCTTCTGGTCGCTCGGATTGGCGGTCGGCGCCTTCCTCATCGCGGCCTTCCCCGCCTTCACGCGAAAGTTGGATCGGCCGTTGGCCGTGGTGGTTCCCGTGACAGGCCTGCTCGCCACGATTCTGTACGTGAACAGCGAGGCTTCGGGGCTCGGCTTTGCCGGCGCGGCCCTGTGCGCGGTGCTTACGGCCGCCGGCTACGGCTGGCTCGAAGTGCGGCTCATTGCCATGGTCGGTCGCATCCCTCAGTTCTCCACTATCGTGCTCGTGCTGGCGGCGAGCCGCATACTGAAGATGGTTTTCGTGACGGTGACCGGTGTGCTTCCCGAGAGCTTCCAGGTGGTGGGCACCTGTCTTTCGCCCGTGCTGACGGGCGCATCGGTGATCGTCGCCTCGGCCCTGGCTGACCGGGCAGCCCGGGTCACGTTGCTGCGCGGCATGGCCGGGCTTCCCTTCGCGCGTTGGTCGGCGCTTTCCGACACGCGAACTGCCTACGTGTTCCTCGTTGCCGCGGCGGTGCTCTCGGCCGTGGCCCGCTCGGTGAGCGACCTGGGGTTCTGGGGCCGCGAGAACGTGATTGGGGCCCAGTACGTGACGCTGGTACTACCCGTGGGTATAGCCTTGGCCATCGCCGTGTACGTGGCGTTCTTCCGGTTGCGCGAATCGGCGATGCTGTCGCAGTTGGTGGTGCTGTTCCTCATTGTGCTGGGAGGTTTGTTCCTGCAGGACGGCGCCTTGGTGAACGCCCTCGGCCTGCCGTCGGTGGTGGCCGCCCAGGCCTCCATCGCCACCGAGTTGTTCTCCCAGTTCTTGTTCTGGGTGGCCATGATAGCCGCCATGCGCCTGGGCGGTGTGAGTCCCTACCGGGCCGTCGGCGTGGCTGAGGGCTGCATGAGCGCGGCGGCGCTCCTTCTGGGTGTGGCGCTGTTCGGGCGCGGGCCCCAGCAGGGGGTGGTGGCTGCTGCGGCTACCTACGGGACGCTCTTCGTCGTGTGGTACCTGCTGCGGCGCACGCAGTCCATCAGTGAGGCCTGCGCCCCGGTGTTGCCGGGGGAGGATCCCCTTAAGGGCACCTGCGAAGTCGTGGCCGCCCAGCGCGGCCTGTCCCCGCGCGAGACGGAGGTGCTGTACCTTCTGGCCCAGGGCCGCTCGCGCACGTTCATCCAAAGCGAACTGTACCTTTCCGACGGCACCGTGAAGACCCATATTCGCCATATCTACCAGAAGCTCGACGTGCATTCCAAGCAGGAGCTCATCTCGCTTATTCAGAATTCGTAAGTCTCTCATCAGGTAAAACTTCGAAATAATGTCTTTTGGGCGATGGCTTTCATCCCCTTTGGAAGATGGCGGCAGGCCCGTGGCGCCGTAGAGTCCCCCTCGTCTGGCGCCGCCGCGGCGCCGGGCGCAATGTCATCATCTCTGGAAGGGGAACGATCATGGAGAACAACGGAATCGAGACGACGCGACGCGGGTTTCTGAAGGGCGCGGCTTTGGCCGTGGCTGGCGCCGGGGTGGCGGGTCTGGCAGGGTGCGCGCCCCAGGGCTCGGACGCCGGCGCCGGCGCCAG
>DBFAWQ010000268.1:0-4364 GCA_048242115.1 Eggerthellaceae bacterium | reverse complement strand
CCTCCCGCACCGTGGCGAAAATCGGGCGGGGAGAGAGGATCGCCGGTCACGTCCTTGGGAAAATAGCCGTCTTCCTCGACTGCTCCGCAAGCGACCTGTGCCAGGTTGTTTCGGACAACGTGCTGCTTCAAACGCTCAGGGACGAGAAAGCCGCCCGCATGCCAGGAGGCCTGTACCATGAGCTCCAAGTACGGATGACCTATAACTCCAACCATATAGAGGGCGGCAAACTCAGCGAAGATCAGACCCGGCTGATTTTCGAAACGAACACGATAGGCGCCGCAGAGGGCATCCCCGTCGATGACATCATCGAAACCGTCAATCACTTCCGAGCCATCGACTTCTGCATCGACACGGCAGAGGAGCCGCTTACCGAGGACACCATCAAAGAGCTGCACCGCATTCTGAAGCAGAGCACGAGAGACTCCTCTCTCGCATGGTTCGCCGTCGGGGATTACAAGAAAAGGGCCAACATGGTCGGCGGCCGCGAAACCGCAAAGCCTGAGGAGGTCGCTCCGCGCATGAGAGCCCTGCTCTCCGAATACGAAGCCGCATCTGCCGTCACAATCAACGACATCATCCGATTCCATTACGCGTTCGAGCGCATCCATCCATTCCAGGATGGCAACGGCAGGGTCGGCAGGCTGATCGCGCTAAAAGAATGCCTTCGCTTCGGGCTTGTTCCATTCATCATCGAGGATGCCAAGAAGATGTACTATTACCGAGGGCTGTCCGAATGGGAGCGGGAGGAAGGCTATCTGACGGACACCTGCTTGGACGGACAAGATACCTTCAGGAGGCTGATGTCCGTGTTCGGTATCCAACCGTAAAGCACTTTTCGGCCCGTACCTCAGGCAAACCGTCCGGACGCTCCGAAAACAGCTCCCGAAGCCCTGCGCGGCCCGGATGTACGGACGCAGTAGCGGCCTCGTTGCGCCCGCAACGAGGCGGTCTACCAGACCTCCCTCATGAGGGGCGCGGGGCCCGGGTCGAACCCTTGCGCCGCCCTCCACTCCGCACGCCCTATCGCGCGCTTGGCCGCCTCCTTCCGTCGGTAGACCGTCCGAACGCTCACCCCGATCCGCTTCGCGAGAACGTAGGGCGATGCAGCCTCCTCGCAGAATTCGGCGCAAGTCATATCGTACGGAAGGACCTCCGGGTAAGGGCACCTGTCCCATCCGCACTCCCCGCGCGCCCGCGCCCCCTCGGGCGTGAGGTCGGTCTCGAAGAGGACGAACACCTTGCCCTCGGAGTCGCCACGTGTGGCGAGATCCGCATGGATCCCTGCCGCGTTGAGCACGTCGAGGAGCCCGTAGACCGCGTCGGGGTCCGGGCTGTATATGTCCATCCAGCCCCGTAAGGGCTCCTCCCTGCGAGATGCTTCGGCCATAGCAGCCCCTTCCCCGAAAAACCCCGTCCGTACAGAACGCCGCTTTTTCGCCAAATCCATGCCTTATCATTTGGCATGGTCTCATTTATTCATTATCCGGTCAAGTTTATGCATCGCAAATCCCCGCCCGAACCTCACCCGAGAGGATGAGGTTCGTTTCTTCAAGTCCGAGAGGACGTTTTTCGGCCGGCAGCGGACGGAAAATCGGGTTTCCAGCCGCCGAGAGGCGGCTGCGAGCGACCGGGGAAGCCGGTCGGTATCATAGTACGTACAAAGCTGACCTGCGGTCATGCTTTTGTACGGATATGATACGGCACTCGTACTTTTTACCTGTGTTTCGGCCTTGTCCCCTGTTTCCGGAGCCGTCCGTACGAAACGACGTTCGATTTGTCGCCCACCGCAACCGGCTCGCTGCTCTATCCGAAAAGCGAACATCCAATCGTTTTGCCACATGCTAAGGCATGCATGCCACGTGATAAGGCATGCTTGTGCCACATGATAGGGCATGTATGCCACATGAGAAGGCATATGTATGCCCTATCATATGGCATTATGCAGAGACAGCCACCTCCAAAACATGCCGGAGGGCCGCCCGAGGCGCCTTCAAGGCCGGATGATGCCACATGCTAAGGCATGCATGCCACGTGATAAGGCATGTTTGTGCCACATGCTAAGGCATGGCATGCCATACGGCAAGGCATGCCTGCGCCCCATGGGAAGTCGCTCGCGCCGCAGCGCCCTCCGCGCGCGAGCATGCACCTATCCGCCGGAGGAGAAGCCGTCCCGGTGGCAACGGTCTTCCGCATGCGCCTTGCGGGTGGGCCCGAAGGCCGATCGGCGCCCGGGGCCCGCCCGCAAGGCGCATGCCTCGGACGGCAGCCGGACCCGGCGCCAGGGCAGTCGCACGCGGGTCTCCTGGGGATGGGCAGAGCGCGGGACGCGGCTGCGCGCACCCGCCGTAAGACGCCCAGACCCCAGGGCGGCCGTCCGCCGGGCGCGGGCGGGCACAAGCCCGCGCCCCCGCACCCCGTTGCGAAGCACCGCCGCCCAGGCGGTGGGGGGAACGCAAAAAAACAGGGGCCGCAAAAGCGACCCCTGCGCGATCGTTCTGAATTGTACGTACGGCCCTGCAGGCGCGATGCGGGGCGTTCGCCCCGCATCGCGTCCGTACGCCGCCGAACCTCCTATCCGCGTCCGCCCGGCACGAAGGCCGCGCCGCAGCGCGGGCAGAACGCCGTTGTCTCGGGGGAGAGTATTACGCTCCCGCATTCGGAGCACGAGCCCTTGCCGCCCGGCAGCTCGTACAGGGCAGCGCCGCCCGCGGCGCTCAGCACGACCTCCTCGGCACGCCGCACGATGTCGAGCATCTGGGCCTTGCTGCAACTCGCCACCTCAAAGCGCTTTCTGGGGTTCTCGCCCCCGACCGCAGCAGGGCACCGGTCGCAGGGCTCGTCCCCACAGCCCCAATAGTCGGCGTACAATTTCCGGGCATCCGCTTGCAGCCGGCCTACGCTGTCGGGGCAGGGCTTCCGGTCGGGCTCCGGCGCCCATGAAAGCTCCTCAGGCTCGAAGGGGTACGCGATCTCCTCGCCCTCCGCATCGGTCGTGGTGTAGTCGGTCATGATGTGGCCGCAGGGCGTCACCCAGTCCACGATTACCGAAACGCGCCCGAACCAGAGCACGTCGCCCTTGCTCACCGGGTTCCCGTCCACGAGCTGCCCGTAGCCGATGCGCTCGGAGAGCGTCCCGTCAACGGGCTCGGTCAGCTCCTCCGTGTACAGGGTCCAGTTTCCCCAGCCCCCGTCGGTCATCCTCACTTCGGCCATCGCTATCGTGCCGAACTCGCACACCTTGCCCACCGCAACCGGCTCGCCACTCTCGTATCGCGGCACGGGCAGGAAGCAGCGCTTGATGTAATGCTCGATGAGCTCGCCCTTGCGCACCTTCGGCCAGTCGTTCTCCTCCGCTATCATATCGAAGTAATGGCCGGTGCCCTCCATGTACGCATGCTCGACCTCGTCCTCGATCATGCCCGCCAGCTTGCGCAAGTTGTCGCACAGCGGGCCGCCGAGCAGGGCGGCTGGTGCGGCTGTTCCCTCCATCGCATCGGCGATCTCCCGCAGGATCTGCGCCGTTTCCTTCTTCTCTTCCATCTTGAGCCTCCTAAAGCCTTTCCGGGGCGGGCCCCGTGCCCGCCGTCTCGCTTGCATGATGACAAGGGGCTGCATCGCCGGTCTTGGATGCAGCCCCGTTGACTCGCCCTAGCCGACGCAGACCAGCTCGCCGCCGTCCACGTGGAAGCTGCAACCGTCCCCTTTCCAGCTTGCGACGTCCAGCACTCCGTCCGCCGAATCCCAGCGAAGCTCCTTGATGTGCGCGAAGACCTCGCGCTCGCGCGCCCCGAGCACGCCCTCGGCCACGGCGCGGTTCAGGAGCGAGGCCAGGTCTCCGACCACCGTACCGTCCTCGTACTCAGGGTAGGCCGGTGCCTGCGAGATCTGGTACCGCCCGTACCATCCGTTCCCGAAATCCGCCTCCTCGGCGTACCACGCGCCCGACTTCGGGTCCATCGTCTCCTCGGTGCTCGCGGTCTCGTGCACGTGAGAGCGGACGAGCAGCCCGGCCTGGAGGACCGCGAAGCCCTCGGGGTCGTAGAAGCGGATGGAAGGCTCCTCGCAATCGCACTCCGTGGCCGCCCAGCAGAGCCGACCGCAGGAGACGATCGAGTCCAGCGAACCGCAGTTGAAGAAGACCTTATCCATGACAACCTCCTATGAACCGGGGGCGGCCCGCTGCCGCATCCCCTCCGACGTGGAGGGTCGTCGCTCGCCGACGCGCCCGGGGCAGGGCGGAAAGCGGAGGCTCCGAGGAACCTGCACCACCGCGGCGCCCTTGCGCGGTTGTGCGGGTTGCTTGGGGCCGCAGCGGGCCTTGCGCCGGGCGCGCCGGCGAGCGACGCTGCCCGGAGCAGAGG
>DBFAWQ010000267.1:0-6143 GCA_048242115.1 Eggerthellaceae bacterium | reverse complement strand
TCCGCACCATGCAAGAACCTCGCCTTCTCCAGCGCCGTCCGGCGCCGGCCGCCCGACCTGCGCGAGGCCTTGGCGGCCGGCGCCGCCTCCCCCTACGCCGCGTCGCCCGCAGGCCGGAGCGGCAGGTACTTCAGGCCCGCGCACAGGAGCAGCACGCCCAGGCCCACCACGCCCAGGGTAACGCCCCACTCGATGGGGGCCGGCCAGTAGACCATGCCCTGGTAGGCGCCGGCCATGCCGGCCTGCCAGTTGGTCACCGTGTACTGCGTCACGGCGCCGGGCATTTCCACGTTCGGGAGCTGGAAGCCGCCCACCAAAAGCTGCACTCGCTTGCAGAAGATGCCGACGATGGCGAGAAGCGACGCCACCACCAGGAGCGGGTTCGTGCGCAGGCGCGGCACGAAGCACACCACGGCGGCGAGCGCGCAGCCCGCGACCTCCGTCCAGAAGAACGGCGCGAGCGGGCCGGACGCGAGCATGCCCACGACCTCGGCGCCCGAGCCGCCGGGGAAGCCCGCGGTCAGAAGGTCGCAGCCGAAGAAGTAGAGGTCCACCACCACGAACGCGCCGAGCAGCTTCGCCATTCTCACGATGCTGTCCTGCCCGAGCGAGAGGTAGCCGGACTTGCGCAGCGCGATGCACACCACCAGCACCAGCGCCGTGCCGCACACGAGCGCAGAGCTCACGAACCATGGGGCCATGAGCGCCGTGTGCCACATCTCGTGCGCCTGCTGGAGGGAGAAGATCCATGCGGTCACGGAGTGGACCATGACCGCGCACACGAGCGCGATCACGCTCACCACGCGCAGGGCCGCGGCCGACACCCTGCCCGCCTCGTGGCGCAGGTAGGCCCACAGGTACACGACGGAAAGCATCAGGTAGATGGCCAGCACGATGATGTCCCACATGAGCGGCGACCCCAGGTTGGAGTACGCGAACAGCTCCCACAGGCGCGCCGGCTGGCCCAGGTCCACCACCACGAAGCCGATGGCCAGCACCGTGCAGCAGACGGACGTCCAGATGGCGACCTTGGAGATGCCCCCGAAGCCCTTGATGCCGAGCGCCTTGGGCACCGACGATATGATGAGGCCGCCGGCGGAGAGCCCCACGAAGAACATGAAGCAGGTGATGTAGAGGCCCCAGGAATCCAGGTTCCTCATGGCCGTCTGCGCCATGCCGCCGGAGAGCTGCACGGCCCAGAGCGCGATCCCCACAACCGTGAGCACGGCGCCCACGCCGATGCCGACGGTCAGGCCGCGGCCGCCCTTCCCGGAGCGCTTCGCCGCGCCCGTTCCCCCGTTTCGGGCCGCAGGGGCCCCGGCGACGGAGGTCGCCTGTGCGTTTTCAGACATGTCTCTCTCCTTTTCGCCTAGACGAGGTAGTAGACCGAGGGCTTGGTGCCCTCTTCTGCGAGCAGTTGCTGGTATTCGCGATCGCGAACGAGCCGCGACACTTCGCTCGCTGGGTCGTCAAGATCGCCCCAGAAGCGAGCGCGCCCGGGACATACCTCGACACAGGCAGGTTCTTCCCCTTTCGCCAGGCGGTGCCAGCACATCGTGCACTTCTCCACCACATGCTTCTGATGAACGGGAACCTCTACGCTCCCCACGGAAAAGTCGATGGTGTACTTCGGCTCCTCCCAGTTGAACGAGCGCACGCCCGTGTAGGGGCAGGCCGCCATGCACATGCGGCAGCCGATGCACTTGTCGTAGTCCTGGCGCACCACGCCGGTCTCCGGGTCCTTGTAGGTAGCGCCCACGGGGCACACCTTCACGCACGCGGGGTTCTCGCAGTGCTGGCAGGCCACGGTCACGTAGCTCATTTTCACATTGGGGAACACGCCGGACGGGGTGTCCATGTTCTCGCCGCCGTCGGTGAGGGCGTTATTCCACCAGATTCCCTTGGGCAGGTTGTTTTCGATGCGGCAGGCGACGGAGCAGGTGTGGCACCCGATGCAGCGCCGCGTGTCCACCGCGAATCCATAATGCGTCATCTCTTAGCCCTCCCACTTCCTGAAATCGACTCGGCTGTCATAGAAGGAAGACGCCGCGGGATACGGGTCTATTTTCGGCTGCGTCATCTCTTGGTAGCTGCCTTCGATGAACTGGTTTCTCTGCCAGCCCTTCGGAATGGATATGACGCCCGGCGCTATGGACTCGTCAACGAGACACTTGAGCACCGCATGGCCCCGGTCGTTGAACACCTCCACTATGTCGCCGTTGCTCACGCCGCGCGCTTCGGCGTCCGCCCCGTTCACCTTGGCAAGCGGCTCGGGATCGAGTTCCCGCAGCAAGGGAGTCTCCCACCACTGGATGTGCACGCGGAAACGCGCGTGTTCCTGAAGGTACACGAGCGGGTACTTCTCGGCCAAGGGGTTGTCGGCGCCCGCCTCTTCCGGCGGCTGGTAGTAGACGATGTGCTCTTTAGGCTCGCGCCCGGAAAGGTCCTGCCCCCAATTCAGACGGGGCTTCGGGTTCTCGCAGTACAGCTGGACGCGTTTCGATTCGGTAGGCAGCGGAGCGCTCTTTCCCCTGATGTGGGGTTCGCCCACCTCGGTGGTGGTGAACTGGATCACCTTCTCCTTCTTCAGGCGTTCGAGGGTGTAGCCCCGCTGCTTGGAGACGGCGTCAGTGAACAGCAGGTTCATCCAGTCGTCCGCCCCCCAGTCTTCGGGGAACGACGCCTCGTACCCCATCGCCCGGCCTATCAGGCTGGCGATTTCCCATTCGGGCTTCGACTCGTACAAAGGCTCGATCGCCTTCTCGTTTATCGTCATGTAGGGGTTGTTGTACGCCACGCGCACGTCTTCCTTCTCGTACCACGAGGCGACCGGCAAGACGATGTCGGCATAGCGGGCCGAATCGTTCAATTCCGTGTCGAGCACCACCCAGAACTCCATATTGGGAAGGACCTTTTCCATCCACTCCTTCTGGGACGGCTGGTTGCTCAACAGACTCGAGCAATACGAAATCATGGCCTTCAGCGGGTAATCCTTACCTTCCAGCTTCTGCGAACCGAAGACCTCGGCCACCAAGCCGTTGGGAATCTGGGAATTCAATGCCTTGAATTCGGGCGTTCCCGCCCAGATGGCCAGCGTGTTGGGCGAGTACGTCGCCGTGAACACGCCGGTGAACCCCGCGCCGTCGCGGCAGCACTGCCCGGTCAGGGCCAGAAGCGTCGCGATGGCCCAGGTGTTCTGGTAGCCGTTCACGTAATGGTCGAGGCCATAGGTGATGTTCACAGACACCGCCCGCTCGCCGGCGAATTCCTCGGCGAGCTTCACGATGCGTTCCTCGGGAACCCCCGTGAGTTCGCTCGCCTTGGAAATGCTGTACTGTTTCAGCTGCTCTTTGAGCAGGGAGAACGCCGTATCGACCTCGATGCCGTCTGACGTGGCGAACGACCCCTCCATCGCCGGGTCCTGCGCCTCGCCCACAAGGGCTATGTTGCCCGTGGCGTTGTCCCACACGTAGAAATCGTCAACGGGCTTCTTGGTGGCGGAATCCACGGGGACTTCCTCGTAGTCGCTCTTGCGCAGATGTTTCAGCGTATCGCGGCGGACGAGGAAGCACGCCGTGCTCTTCTCCAGAAGGAACTCGGTGTTTATCAGGTCGTTCTCAATGAGATAGTTGCACATGGCCAGCGCCAGATAGCCGTCGTGACCGGGTGTCACAGGAATCCATTCGTCGGCCTTGTGCGCCGTGGCCGACTTGATGGGATCGATGTCGATGATGCGCGTCCCCTTCTCGTGCGCCCATTGAATCCAACGCCAGTTCTGGGGAGCGCACAAGACGGGGTTGGTTCCCCAGATTACCACGAGAGACGAATCCATCACGCTGTTCGGCTCGTTGCAGTAGGACCAATCGCCCGTGCCCAGCACGCGGTCGATTCCATGCCCGGCAGCATAGTCGTAGCTGACCGCCAGTTTCGTGGCCCCCATCACGCCAGACAAGCGGCCAAGTGGATTGTAGATTCCGTTCAGGAACCCGTACTGCCCTGATGCGGAGTCGAAGACGACGGCCTTCGGACCGTATTTCTCGCTGATTTCCGTGAACTTGGAGGCAATCTCTTGGATGGCTTCGTCCCAGCTTATCTGCTCCCACTGATCCGCTCCGCGCTCACCTACGCGCCGCATGGGGTACTTGACGCGCGTCGGGCTGTAGATGCGCTCGATGTACGCAAGGCCCTTGAGGCAGCTTCCGCGGTAGCCTTCGACCGGATACTCGGCCGGCGTCAGCTTCATGAGTTTCCCATCACGCACGTGCGCGTAGTAGCGGCATGACCCCATGCAGTTGGAACGGCACATGCAGCTGAACAACTGCTCTTCGTTGCCGGAACCCTGCGCGTCCCCCTCTTGCGCCGCAAGAGCCGTCATCGAGGGTCCCGCCACACCAGCTGCGGCCACAACGCCCATCGCGGTGCCGGTGCTTTTCAGAAAGCTCCGGCGCGTGAGCCCGGATCGCGAACCATTCGCTCCTGACATGTCTCCTCCTCCATTCTTCGAGAAAAGAATGCTTTCGAGGAATTCGGACGAAGGAGACGCTTCGGCGTTTCGGCATCCTAGCGCTTCGACGCTTCAGCGCTGCGGCAACTCGGTTCCCCTTCTGGCAACGATCGCTGGCCAAGCCGTGCGAAACCCACCTGCAAAGTGACATGGCATCGTCGCGCATATCGCGCCTTGCGCGCTGACGCCTCTTCCGCCTTGCTTGCGAACCCCGGACGAATCAGCCCGTCGTATCCCCGATATTCCCCACCAATGTCAGAACCGGCCGGATTCTGTTTGTCATAGTTTGCCATACATGTTTGTGAAAGGCAATGGTTTGTGTATGACAAACTATGACAGCACTATTCTATTTTGTAGATAACACTTTTCTATCCGATGCAGAACGCCGCGTACAGAGGGACGCTCCTGACGCCCCCTTCTCGCCCGAAGTTCTTGGTGGAGAGACGCATCACGTAGGGAGGCCGGTATGCCTTGCGATAGGCTTCCAGGCTGCGCGACGACACGTTGCCGCCCGACTTCACCTCGATGGGAATCACGTCGTTCCCCTTCTGCACGACGAAGTCCACTTCCGACTTGCTTGTCGTTCCCCAATAGCACGCGAACATGCCCGCCGCCTGCAACTGCTGCATCACGTAGTTTTCCGCAATGCCCCCGCGCAAACGCGCATTCCTGTCCGACGCCGGAAGCAGGTCGTCCGCCGAAACGCCCTGCAGCGCAGACAACAGCCCCACGTCGAACAGATACAGCTTGAAGAAATCACGCTCGACATGGGCTTTGAGCGGACGAACGCCCGCGTCCACCCGGTAGCAGTACATGACCAGGCCAGCAGCTTGAAGCCAATTGATGGCCGCTTCGTACTGGTGCGCCCGGGCCGAGGACGCAATGGTCGCGTACTGGAACTTGTGATTCTCCTTCGCCAATTGCTCCGGCACGCTTCGCCACACGTTGAGGATCTTCGCGCTGTCGATGGGGCTTGCGTACTTCGTCATATCGGCGAGATATGCGTCGGTCAACGCATCCTGAATACCTCTGATCTGCGGAAAGGCCTGACCAAGCGCGTATGTCTGCACCGCCTCGGGCAAACCTCCCACCAGTACGTACTTTCGATACCAGTCGAGCGCATGTTCGTGCAGGTTCAAGGGGGCGTCGCGGGAGAAGCAGTCCCGGATCAGGCGCACCAGCGCCTCTTCTCCCATGGCCCACAGGAACTCCTCGAAGTCCAACGGGTAAAGGTGCAGCAGGTCCACCTTGCCGACGGGAAACGAGTAATCCTTCCGGGCCAGGGCAACGCCCAACAAGCTGCCCGCCGCAATCACAGGGTATTCGGGCGCCTGTTCACAGAAGTACTTCAGCGAAGTGAGCGCGCGGGGGCACGCCTGCACCTCGTCGAAGAACAGCAAGGTGTCGGCGGGGTCCACGGTGGTTCGCGACAATGCTTCTATCTGCGGAAGAAGGGCTGCCGGCGTGATGTCCGACTCGAAAAGGGCGCAATACAGCGGCTGGGCGGAAAAGTCGATGTGAAGAACGCGTTTGAAGTTCTGTCGGGCGAACGCCAGGACGGAATACGTCTTTCCCACTTGGCGTGCACCGTTGACAACCAAGGGCTTCCTGCCTATGGCATGGCTCCAATCGCAGAGTG
>DBFAWQ010000266.1:0-3884 GCA_048242115.1 Eggerthellaceae bacterium | reverse complement strand
TGCGCGTGCAGTTCAACAGCGCCATCGGCCCCTACAAGGGAGGCCTTCGCCTGCACCCTTCGGTGAACCTGGGCATCATCAAATTCCTCGGATTCGAGCAGGTGTTCAAGAACAGCCTGACCACCCTTCCCATGGGCGGCGGGAAGGGCGGTTCCGACTTCGACCCCAAGGGTAAGTCCGACAACGAGATCATGCGCTTCTGCCAGTCCTTCATGACCGAGCTCTCGCGTCACATCGGCGCCGACACCGACGTGCCCGCCGGCGATATCGGCACGGGCGCGCGTGAAATCGGCTACCTCTTCGGCCAGTACAAGCGCATCCGCAACGAGTGGGTGGGCGTGCTCACGGGCAAGGGCCTGTCCTACGGCGGGTCGTTGGCCCGCACCCAGGCCACCGGCTACGGGCTTATCTACTTCGTGGACGAATACCTCAAGTGCCATGACGACAGCTTCCAGGGCAAGGTCTGCGCCGTGTCCGGCTCCGGCAACGTGGCCACCTACGCCATCGAGAAGGCGCAGCAGCTCGGCGCCAAGGTGGTCACCTGCTCCGACTCCACCGGATGGGTGTACGACCCGGCGGGCATCGACGTCGATTTGCTCAAGCAGGTCAAGGAGGTGGAGCGCGCCCGCATCAGCGAGTACGCCAAGCGCCGCGAGGGCGTGGAGTACCACGAGGGCCGCGGCGTGTGGTCCATCCCCGTGGACATCGCCCTTCCCTGCGCCACCCAGAACGAGCTTCTGCTGGAGGACGCCGAGAAGCTGGTCGCCAACGGCTGCAAGATCGTGGCCGAGGGCGCCAACATGCCCACCACGCTCGACGCCACCCAGTACCTGCAGGGCGAAGGGGTGGTCTTCATGCCCGGCAAAGCCGCCAACGCCGGCGGCGTGGCCACCTCCGGTCTGGAGATGAGCCAGAACTCCGAGCGTCTGAGCTGGACATTCGAGGAAGTGGACGAGAAGCTCCACGGCATCATGCGCAACATCTACCATGCCGCCGACGACGCCGCCAAGGAGTACGGCCACGAAGGCAACTACGTCATGGGCGCCAATATCGCCGGCTTTTTGAAGGTCGCCGACGCCATGATGGCCCAGGGCATCGTGTAGGGCCGAAACTTCGGCAGGCGCACGCCGCATGCGAAGGCGCCCCGCTCGCAACGAGCGGGGCGCCTTTTTCGTCGCAGGGGGAGGGAAGGGCAGCTAGTCGAAGGTCAGGCGCATCTCGATATGGGGGACTCCCGCGTCGTCGAACTCGTCGGAGGATTGGACGAAGCCGAGCTTCTCGTAGAAACCCTTAGCCTGCACCTGGGCCTCGATGGTTATCTCCTCGGCGCCGAAGCGCTCCCGAGCTGCCCGGATGGCCTCCTCCATGACGGCCCGCCCCGCGCCGACACCGCGCGAAACCGCTATCACGCGCCCGATGGAGGGGGTTTCGTGGGTGATGCCGGCCGGAAGCACCCGGGCGTAGGCGGCCATCTTGCCGCCGTCCGAAAGCCATAGGTGCAGCGCTTCCTTGTCGGCGTCGTCCACCTCCTGGTAGGGGCTTTGCTGCTCCACCACGAACACTTGGCACCTCAGCCTCAGAAGCTCGTGATACTCCCGCAAGCTCAGCTCGTCGAACATCTTCGCAACAAGCTCCACGGCGTCCTCCTTTTCGCGAATCGGGGTTCCGACCGCCCGATTATACCAGCCCCAGCTCCTTCCCGGGCGGCCGACCAAGACGCGGCAGCAGTCCGCAGCAAGGACGCCCCTTGTTGGGTTTTTCAGGCATTTCGCCTTGAAGACGCGCGGTTGCTATATCATTGGCCCATCCATGGGGAAGCAAACGCGCGACTAGGGAGGCTGTTCGTCCAATGGGCAAAACCGTACTGGTTACCGAGAAGCTCAGCAACGCAGGCATCGACGTGCTCAAGGACGCGGGCCTTGAGGTGCGGGAGCGGCTGGACATGTCCTCCGAGGAGCTGCTGGAAGCCGTTCGGGGCTGCGACGCCCTCATCGTGCGCTCCGCCACCCAGGTCACGCCCGAGGTTCTGGATGCCGCCGATCGGCTCAAGGTGGTAGGGCGCGCCGGCGTAACCGCCGACAACATAGACGTCGCTGCCGCCACCGACCGCGGCGTCATCGTCTGCAACGCGCCCACCTCCAACACCATGAGCACCGCGGAGCACACCTTGGCGCTGATGCTGGCGGCGGCCCGCAAGATCCCCCAGGCAGACGCCTCGATGAAGGCGGGGAAGTGGGACCGCGCGCCTTTCGTCGGCTGCGAGCTGTACGGCAAGACGCTGGCCATCTTCGGGCTGGGCCGCATAGGCGGCCTGGTGGCCGAGCGGGCCGCCGCCTTCGGCATGCGCCTTATCGGCTACGACCCCTACTGCCGCCCCGAGCGGGCCGACGCCCTGGGGGTGGAGCTGGTGCCCACTTTGGAGGAGGTGCTTCCCCAGGCCGACTTCATCACCGTGCACATGCCGAAGACCCCCGACACCATCGGCATGTTCGGCCCCGACGAATTCGCCGCCATGAAGGACGGCGTCATCCTGGTGAACACCGCCCGCGGGGGCATCTACGACGTGAAGTCCCTTGCCGACTTCATCGCCGCCGGCAAGATCGGCGCGGCCGCCATCGACATGTTCGAAGAGGAGCCGTGCCTGGAAAGCCCCCTGCACGAGTTCGGCAACGTCATACTCACGCCCCGCATGGGGGCGGCCACCAAGGAGGCCCAGGACCGCGCCTCCACCCAGATCGCCGAGTACGTCATCGCGGCGCTGGACGGAAGCCTCGTGCCCACGGCGCTCAACATGACGCCCGTGACCCCCGAGGCGGCCAGCAAGGTAGGGCCCTACGTGCCCGCCTGCCAGATGATGGGGCGCATCCTCGCGCAGATGGACGCCTCGCTGCCCAAGTCGCTCTCGGTCACCGCGGCCGGCGCCCTGGCTGGCGCCGACATGTCGGTGCTCATGGCCGGCACGCTCTCGGGCCTCATGTCCTACAAGTCCGACAGCATGGTCACGCCCGTGAACGCCGATGCGGTGGCGCACCGCCATGGCATCAGCACCTCCACCGCCGTCGAGCATGATGCCCACGAGTACGCATCCACCGTTCGCGTCGATGCGGACGCCATGGAGATCACCTCCATGCTCTCCGGCCCCGCATCCCAACCGCGCATCGTGTCGCTTCTGGGGTACCGCATCGACATCGCTCCGGGGCGCCAGTCGCTCATCTTCGAGTACCCCGACGCCCCGGGCCGCATCGGCGTCATCGGCACGGTGCTCGGCGACGCGGGCATCAACATCACCACCATGCAGATAGGCACCAAGCCGCTGGAGAGCTGCGCCCTGGTGTTCATGAACGTGGAGGGCACCATCACCGACGAGGTGCTCGGGCGCCTGCGCGAGACCGTCCCCGACCTCAAGAACCTCTGGCACGTGAAGCTGTAAGGCGCGCCCGTACGACCCCTTCGGACCCATCCCAGGAAAGGCTACCCATGACCCGCAAAATCGACATCTTCGACACCACCCTGCGCGACGGGGAGCAATCGCCCGGCGCATCCATGAACACCGAGGAGAAGCTCGTCGTCGCACGTCAGCTGCTGCGCCTTGGCGTGGACATCATCGAGGCGGGATTCCCCATCTCCAGCCCGGGCGATTTCGAGAGCGTGCGCCGCATCGCCGAGCTGGCGGGCGATTCGGCCACCGTATGCGCCCTCACGCGCGCCGTGGACAAGGACATCGAGTCGGCCGCCGACGCTTTGCGCTACGCCAAGCGCCCGCGCATCCACACCGGCATCGGCGTGTCCCCCAGCCATATGCGCGACAAGCTGCGCATCACCGAGGACGAGTGCGTGGAGCGGGCCGTGCACGCGGTGCGCTACGCCAAGAGCTTCGTGGAGGA
>DBFAWQ010000265.1:0-6164 GCA_048242115.1 Eggerthellaceae bacterium | reverse complement strand
CAAGTTCGTGCTGGACGACGGCACGGGGACCGAGCGCGTCATCCTGTCGGGCATCCACGCCTACTACGAGCCCGAGGAGCTGGTGGGCCGCACGCTCATCGCCATCACGAACCTGCCGCCGCGCAAGATGATGGGCATCGACTCCTGCGGCATGCTGCTGTCGGCCATCCACGAGGAGCTGGGCGAGGGCGGCGAGCCCGAGGAGCGTCTGAACCTGCTCATGGTGGACGACCGCATCCCCGCCGGCGCCAAGCTGTACTGAGGTTCCCCCGTTTCGCATCGCAAAAGGCGCCCGGCAACCCCGGGCGCTTTTTTACGGCCCCGTCGCCTGTCGGCCGGCTGCCCAATCGCCAACTTATTTACGGTTGCGCGGTGCGTGCCCCGCAGGCCCTGCATCTCCTTAGAATTGGGCTGATGCGAGAGGAGGTGCTCCCATGGGCGATACCGGGCGTTCGGACGACGTCGAAAACGTCGGGAAGGTGCGCGAGGGCGATGGCAAGCGCGAGCCCGACGATGCGGGCGTGCACGGTAACGCCTCCGGGTACGGCATCGGCTACGATGGCGACCGCGGCGATGCCGACAGCCGGCGGCGCCGGCGGCAGCGCGTCCGCCGGGAGGGACGCACCCGACGCCTGGTCAACTCCTCGGAGGTGAAGCGCCAGGCCTTCTACGCGCTCGAGGACCCGCGTCATGCCCGTTGGCCGGCGCGCATCGTGGGCTACGGCCTGTTCGTGCTCATCCTGCTGAACGCGGTGGTGGTGTTCGCGTCGGCCCAGCCGGGGCTCGACCCGGTGGCGGCCGACGTGGTGCAGGGCTTCTACCGCTTCTCCACGGTCTGCTTCTGCATCGAGTACCTGGCGCGCATCTGGATAGCCGACTTGGCGTTCGGCGACGTCGCCCCCGCCAGGGCGCGGCTCAAGTACATGCTGTCGGGGTGGGGCATCATCGACCTTCTGTCCTTCGGCCCCAACCTGGCGGCGTGGTTCCTGCCCATCACTCCCGCGCTGCAGAACGTCATCAGCGTGGTGCGCCTCGTGCGACTCGTCAAGATTTCCCGCTACATGCGGGGGCTGCGCACCATAGGACGCGTGCTGTCGAAGCACTACCACGAGATAGTGGCGGCGTTTCTGGTGATAGCGATGCTCGTGGTGGTGTCCAGCGTTGTGATGTACGAGATAGAGCATCCGGCCCAGCCGGACAAGTTCGACAGTCTGCTGTCGGGGGTGTACTGGGCGGTGACCACCGTCACCGGCACCGGCTACGGCGACCTTGTGCCCATCACGCCGGCGGGACGCATCGTGGGCTCGGTGATCATGTTCCTCGCCGTGGCGCTGGTGGCCATTCCCGGCGGCATCTTCTCGGCCGGCTTCGTGGCCGAGTTCCAGAACGCCAACCTGCGCAAGATAGAACGGGACGTGCGCCGCGAGGACGCCCGCCAGGACGACCGGGACCAAAGGGAGCAGCAGGCGGGCGCCCGGGAGGGTGCGTCCGGGCGAGGCGGAGGTCCTTCCCCGGAGTCGGACGACCGCAGCTAGGTGCCTCCTGGTTTTTGCGGGACGGATACGACCGGATTGCCGGGACGGCGTGGGGGGTTGGAGGTTTTTTAAAGAAGCATCCGACAATTCAGCCTTTCCGTTCGTGTTGGGGGAGAGGGAAGGAGATTCCTTGGCTGCAGCAACCGATATCGAGGCCGTGTACCGTCGCCATGTGGGGACGGTGTTTCGGCTGTGCTATTCCTTCCTGGGCAGCGCCGCCGAGGCGGAGGATGCCGCCCAGGCCGTGTTCCTGGGGCTGGTGGAGCGCCCGCGCACGTTCGCGGATGCGGACCACGAGAAGGCGTGGCTCATCGCCTGTGCGCAGAACCGTTGCCGCGACGTGCTGCGAAGCGCGCGGGTGAGCCGGCGCGGCCCCATGCCCGACGACGTGCCCGACGAGCGCGGGATGCCTGAGGCGGGAGACGCCACCGACGCGGTGCTGCGGCTGCCGGAGAAGTACAAGACCTGCGTGTACCTGCACTACTACGAAGGGTACAAGACCGACGAGATAGCCGCCATGACCGGCACGCCGGCCTCCACGGTGCGAAGCCATCTGAGCGAGGCCCGGGCGCTGCTGAGGCGGGCGCTGGGAGAGGAGGCGCGATGAGCGGCTTCGACGAGAACGAGAGGGAAGAGGGCTTCGGATACCGCGTGCGCGAGGCCTTCGAGGCCATGGGCCCGAGCCCCGAGGCCCGGGAGCGCATGCTGACCGCGCTGAAACGCGCGGAGACGAAACGAGATGCGGAATCGGGTGCGACGTCCGCCGCGCCGACGGACGGGAATGCGGGGGCGTCAGAGGTCCGCGGCGACGGGGCCTCCCGCGCGCAAGGCTTGGTCGCGGGCGCGCCTTCCCGGACGGCCGAGGGAGGCGTTCGCCCGGTTTCCGCCCCGAGCAGACGTTCCCGGCGGCCGGCCTGGTGGATTGGGGGGATTGCGGCTGCGGCGGCGTGCCTGGTGCTGGTGGTGGGCGTCGGGCTGTACGACCTTCCGAAGGGGGCGGGAAGCGCGCCCGAATCCCAAGCAGCGGCAAGTCTGGAGTCGATCGGGGACGCGGCCGACGGTTCCACTGCAGCCTCCGAGGGCTCGGGCAGCCAGTTCAGCGGCCAGCCCGTGATGGGGTTGGGGGGCCGGGACGGTACGGGGGCCATCGAGTACGGGGTGCCCTCCGCCCCGGCTGCCGATGCCGACGGCTGGGCGGGCTCCGGCGAGGGCTACGCGGACGCCGGCGAGAGCGGCTTTATCTCGGCGGCGGAACGTCCGCTGTCCACCTTCTCGGCCGACGTGGACACCGCCTCCTACGCGAACCTGCGGCGGCTCGTGCGGGCAGGGGCCGGCTTCGGAACCATCGACCCGGGGGCCGTGCGCATCGAGGAGATGCTGAACTACTTCGGCTACGACTACGACAGTCCCGAAGGCGGTGAGGGCTTCGCGCTCACCGCCCGGGCGGGGGCGTGCCCCTGGAACCCGGAAAGCGAGCTCGTGGTGTTGGGAATCGCCGCTGGCGAGCAGCTGGAAGAGGCGCCTGCCACGAACCTGGTGCTGCTCATCGACGTGTCCGGGTCCATGGGCTACGAGGACAAGCTGCCGCTGCTGAAGCAGGCCATGGCCCGCATCGTCGAGGGCCTGCGCCCCCAGGACCGCGTGTCGGTGGTCACCTACTCGGGCAACGAGGAGGTGGTGCTGGAGGGCGCCACGGGCGACGAGAAGAACGCCATCATGGACGCCGTAAACGGCCTAGAGGCAAACGGCTCCACCAACGGTCAGGCGGGTCTGCAGATGGCCTACCGGGTGGCAGAGTCGAACCATATCCCGGGGGGCGTGAACCGCATCGTCATGGCCTCGGACGGCGACCTGAACGTGGGCATCTCGTCGGTGGAGGAGCTGGAGGCGTTCGTGAGCGAGAAGCGCGGCGAGGGCACCTACCTGTCGGTGCTGGGCTTCGGCACGGGCAACTACCAGGACGCCAAGATGGAGGCGCTGGCGGACAACGGCAACGGGTCGTACCACTACATCGACTCGGCCGACGAGGCGGTGCGCGTCTACAACCGCAGCCTGGCCGCAGGGGCGGTGCCCGTGGCCGACGACGTGAAGCTGCAGGTGGAGTTCGACCCGGTCATGGTGGAGAGCTACCGGCTCGTGGGCTACGACAACCGCGCCCTGGCCGACGAGGACTTCCGCAACGACGCCGCCGACGCCGGCGAGGTGTGCGCCGGCTCGCAGCTGACGGTGGCCTACGAGGTGGTGCTCACCGAAGAGGCCCGAAGCGGCGAGGGGGATGCGCCCTGGCTCGCGTGCACGGTGCGCTACCAGCCTGCTGGCAAGGATGCTGCCCAGGCCCCCCGCGAGCAGCGCTTCGAGGTAGGCCGCGCCGACTGGTCCGCAGACCCGGGCGCCGACTGGTCGCTTGCCGCCGCCGTCATCGAGTTCGGCATGCTGGCCCGCGACTCCCAGTTCGTCGGCAGCGCCTCGGCCGACCAGGCCATACGCCTGGCCGAGGCCTCTGTCGCCGATTTGGACGCCACCGACCGCGCCTCGCGCCGCGAGCTTTCCGACCTCATAGCCCAAGCTCAAGCTCAGGTCTAATGCCGCAAGCGACACTCCTTTTTGGCGGAAACGTCATCCGCGACGTCTCTTAGTGGTCGGAGGCTCCGAAGGCGTTTCTCATGTGCAGGCTGCGGACGAACAGCGTGCTCGCCAGCAGGTCGTCGTTTTGCGCCTTCACCTGGGCGACCAGCTCCTCGTTGGCCGTCTCCAGCGCCTTGATGGCGGCCTCGTCGTCCATGTCGGTGCCGTTGAGGCCGCTTCCGGCAAGCAGCGCGTCGACCTTGGCGAGGTTCCGGTATCCCAGCGCCATGGTCTGCTGCTGGTAGCCGGATATGGCCTCCATGTTGTCGAAGTACTCGGGGTCGGCGAGTGCCGCCACCAGGCGGTCGGTCCAGTAGAAGCTGTCGGTGGTGACGGCGTCGGGGTCCGTGGCCAGGTACGCCGGGACCTTCCTCACGTTCGCGAACATGGCGATGGCCGTGTTGAACGGGCCGGACCCGAAAGCCACCCACTGCACGCCGCGGGCCGCCGCCGGGGCGTTCGGGCGAATCTGCAGCACCGAGCACTCGCAGGTGCGGTTGATGCCGATGTCGCGGAAGCGGTGCCTGCTCTCCGCCGTCCCCTGCAGCCCGTAGGGGTCGTAGACGGTGCCGTCGTAGGTGGACGACAGGATGTTCTTCACGTCCATGGCCGACACCTTCGCCTTGGGCTTCAGGCACCAGGGGATGTCCATGCTCTCGGGGCCGTACTTCGCCCCGGTGCCGTTGAAGTCCGCGGCGTTTTCCGCCAGAACGCTGCAGATGTACCAGGCGCGCGGGTTGTTGTACACGATGTCGAGCCACGTGTAGCTTCCGAAGGCCTCGCGGGGGTTGAACACCGCGGGCACGCCCTCCACGGTATCGCCGTCGCCCGGGGTGCCCAAGGAGACGTCCAGATGGTTTTCGGCCATCCATTTCGCCAGGTCGGAGCTGCACAGATTGTCGCGGCCCTCGCCCAGGGCGTCGCGCAAATCCAGCCGGTCGATGCCCAGCCGGTTCGGCTGCGCCACGAAGCAGTCGTCGGGCACGCGCCGCGCGATCCAATGGTGGCCGCCGACGGTCTCTATGTACCATACGTCGTGCTCGTCTCCGAAGGCCACGCCGTTGGTCTCGTAGGTGCCGTACTTCTCCAGAAGCTCGCCCATGCGAAGCACGCCCTCGCGGGCGCTTCGGATGTAGGGCAGGATGATGGTGACCATGTCCTCCTCGCCGATGCCGCCGGGACGCTCGGCCTCGTATCCGGCCTCGCCCGGCTTGCCCGCTGCAGGCTTGTAGGCCACGAGCGGGTCGGCTCCCAGCACGCGGGCGTTGGTGGATATGGTCTCGGTGGCGCTCATCGACACGTTCGCGGCGTTGATGCCGGCCTCGCCCCACACGCCGTCGGCTCTGTCGGAGTTGGGCGTGCAGACGTAGCGGATGGGGTCGTCGGGAAGCTGGATGGTCAGGTGGCTGCTCACCCCGGTGTAGGTGCGCGGCTGGTCGGCGGGAAGCACCGCCACCATGCTCTTCGCGTTGAACGAGCCGTTCCCGCAGTCCTCGTTTCTGGCCACTATGGTCGATCCGTCGTTGGTCGCGTTCCTGCCGACCAGCAAGGTGGTGCACGGCATGGCTGCCTCCTGTTTCCGCGCTCGGTTCTGCGAGCCGAAGCGCCGACGCGCGATTCCATGCGCCCGGAACCTGCGGGCGCGACTCTGTGCTCCTGCTTTGCTAGGAATACAGCGGCAGGGTAGGGCGGCGAGGGGAGAAAGCCGCGTTGTCACCAAACGGAAAAGCGGCTGTTACCTGCGAAGTTGCGAAAGAAAACGCCCGACTCCCCGAGCATTTACGGAACGTTGACATGCGGGCCTTCCGATAGCGAACCCGCCGGGTGCTGGCGTATTTTCGAAACTGCATGGCAGGCATGCAATCGCCCCTTGCGCGAGACTCCGAACCGCTTCGGCGCCCTTGGCGCCGCGATGGCCGGGTTTCGGCGCGCCAGGCGACGAAGCCACAATCCGGAAGGGGTGAGGTCAATGAGTTCAAAAACGGGTTCCAAGGCCGGTAGTGC
>DBFAWQ010000264.1:0-25856 GCA_048242115.1 Eggerthellaceae bacterium | reverse complement strand
TACTATATGTTACATAGTATACTGTCAAGGAAGATGGGCATCCGCATGAGGAACCTACGCTAAACCAGCGTTTGCCGCCTTCGCGAGATGCCGGCCGCCCCCACGGCCTCTCGCTCCCCGAGGCACCCAAACGAGCGCTTTTTGGTTGAGTAAAACATACCGATTGAACTGGGAGGACTCGGAAAACCCCAGGTCAAATGCCCCGTTTCTCCCTACCAAAAAACGCTCGTTTGGGTGCCTCGGGCGGTTTCGGAGGGTGCGGGTGATGGGGCAAGGGGACGTTGTTCGGAGGGAGGGGGTGGCAAACGCTGGTTTGGCTTGACTGAGGCGGAGGAAGGGAGGTGCGCTCTGGTATAGTGCGCTTGGATACACTTGGCGAAACGAAAGCGTCTCGGGCCGGCGCGGAGGGCTAACAAGGCTCGGATGGTAGACGCGGCGCAGGGCGCGGGGCACCGGGTGCGAGGTCGAACGTTGCTGCTCGGGCGACGGAAGCGGCGCGGAACGTGGGGCGCGGGATGGACGCGGACGAAGGGGAACCGTGGCGAAGTACATTCGATATTGCTCGTTGGGTCTCATGTGGGCCTGGGTGTACTGCTCCTGGAAGACCGAGCTCTTGTTCCCGGGGATGAAGGGCACGAACATCTCCTCCGATCCGTCGTGGCTGGCAAACGTGTGCCTGGTCATCGTCGCGTTCGTGGTCACGCCGCTGCTGGCAAGGCGCATGACGGCGAAGGGACGCCGCGTGCTGTTGGCCGCTTCCACTGCGGCCATGGTGGTGGGCGTATGCGGGTCGGCGGCGTTCGCGGGAAGCACCGGGGCCATGGTCGCGGGCTCCTACGCCTCGGGCATGCTGACCGGCTTCGGCTCCGGCGTGCTGCTCACGTTCGTGGGCGCGCAGTACACCAACCTCACGGTGGGCGAGCTAGAAACGGCGGTACTGCTGAACCTGCTATTCACCCCGGCAGCCTCCATGGCGGCCTCCATGCTGGTGGGCACCGAGCTGGGCGTGCTTTTCGTAGCCATGCTCCCACTGGCGGCCGGGTTGCTGCTGTTGGCCTCGCCCGACGTCGACCCCGACGCCTCCTCCACCGACACGCAGCTGGATATCTACCGCAAACCGCCGCGCCGCGACATCCTGACCATGGGCGTGGTTGTCATGCTGTTCCACGTGGCCACCGCCATCAGGCTGTCCACCATCCGAAGCGAGAGCCTGCCCGCCCCCTTCGAATCCTTGGCCGGCTTCTTCCAAACGTCCATGGCCCTGGCGTCCGTGGCCACGCTGCTCGTATGCTTCGTGGTCATGGCCTATTCGCGGCGCATCGACTTCAGCAACATCTGCCGCATCTCCATTCCCACCTATCTGCTGGGCATCGTGCTGCTTCCGCTGGGGGCGGTGCCGTTCGCCGGCGTGGCCAGCCAGGCCCTTATTGCGTTCTCGGGGACGTACTTCTCGTTGATCGTCTATATCGTGTTCATCAAGCTGGCGAAGATTCGCGCCATCCCCGTCTACTGCGCGGTGGCGGGATTCATGGCGCCCTACGAGGTGGGCGTGCTGGCGGGGAATCTACTGACGGTGGCCACGATGGAGGTGCCCGACGTTTCGCTACGCCTGTCCGTGCAGGTTGCGCTTATCGTGGGCATTCTGGCCGTTGCGCTTTTGGTGGCGCCGCTCTGGAACCGTCCGGTCCCAGGTAGCCGTCAGTGGCGAGAAGATGTGCCGGCGTCGCTGGGTCTCTGTTCGGAATCGGAAGGCGCGGCGTCCGCATTCGCTCCGTTTGAGGTCGGCGCTCCGTCGATAGCGGGTACGGATGGGCTGCGGGACGCAACGGATGCGACACCCCGGAAAGCGGCCGCTTCGGGAAAGGGTGGGGCGGTCGCAATAATGGGGGATCTTGCGGCGGATGGCCAGAACGCGATGCCGCGGGTGGTTGCGGCCTCGGGGTCGAAACCTTGCGATGCGCTCGTTTCGGGCTCGGCGTCTTGCGACGCGGGCGCCGCTTCGGGCTCGGGAGCGGCCAGCGCGGCTGCTTCCTCAGATTCGGGAGTAACCGGTGCGGCGGCCGGCGAAGAATTCGAAACGGTGGCCCCGATGCTCTCGAAGGCGCCCCTTTCGTCTGCTCAGCTAACCGGCGGTGCGCCCCCGTCGGCGGCAACCTTCGCCCAAGCGCTGCAATCCATCGCTGCCCGCGGCGGTCTTACCTCGCGCGAGGCCGAGATCTGCGGCCTTTTGGCCCAGGGCCGGTCGCGCCCGTATATCCGCGAGCTTCTGTGCGTGTCGAAGAACACGGTGGACACCCACGTGCGCCACGCCTACGCGAAGCTGGGCATCCATTCGAACCAGGAGCTCATCGACCTGCTGCAAGCGGAAATGACCCGCAACGCCTAGGGGGCGGCTCGCGGGTGGCGCGTTGCCTTCCTCTCCTCACTGCAATGAGGTGATTTTCCTCGTGGGCTGCGCAATCTCACTGTGCGGCGGTGAATACAGCGCGCTGGCGCCTCGGTAGGATGCGAACCGTTAGGCATCCGGTCACGGTTTCGGAAACGCCGGAACTTTCGGACCCACGGAACTGGGCCGGTGCAGGGCAACCCATAGAGGGAGAGGAAGAAATATGCAGGAAGGAATTTCGCGGTGCTCGTTTCTGACCGCGGCGGGCTTCGCGGGGCTCGTGGCCGGGGCTGCCGGTGCGGCCGGCGTGCTCGGCGCGGGTGCGAATGCGGGCAAGCCGGCCCAGGCGTTCGCGGCACCCCAGGCGGGGGCAACCGGCACCAGCGCGGGCGCGGGCTCGGCGGCTGGCGCGGGCACGGGTACCTACGCCGACCAGTACCTGAGCATCTACGGCTCCGACACTGCGTTCATCCCCGTGCGCAAGGCGGAATGGACCCAGATGGAAGGCCCCATCGCCTTCGAAAGCCGCACCATCGGCGCCGACGAGCTTACCCGCCAGGAGGAGTGCGACTTCCTGGTGCTGGGCGTGGGCCTGGCCGGCATGGCCGCGTGCCTGAAGGGGGCCGCGGAAGGCGCCAAGGTCATCGGCGTCGAGAAGATGCCCCAGGGCCGCCACACCTGGGAGAGCTTCGGCGGCTACAACACCGCCATGCAGCGCGAGATCGACAACGTCCCCGACCCGGCCGAGTACGCTGAGGCCATCCTGCGCGCGTCCCAGTGGCGCGCCCGGCCCGACGTGGTGTGGGCGTTCATCAACAACTCCGGCGAGGCCGTGGACTTCATGAACGAGCAGATGAAGGCCGCCGGCAAGGGCGTGGAGCTGTACAGCACCGTGCAGAACCAGGCTCCCTACGGCATGGAGACCATCCAGGCCGAGCACAAGATCAAGATTCCCGAAGGCTTGGAATGGAAGAGCTGGTACACCGGCTCGCTGGCCTGGGATTCCCTGGTTGCCACCGCTTCCACCTACGACAACCTGGACATCCGCTACAACACCGCCGCCGTGCAGCTGACCCAGGACGCCAGCGGCCGCGTGGACGGCGCCATCGTGCGCGACGCTGAGGGCTACTACGCGGTGAAGGCTCCCAAGGGCGTGCTCATCGCGTGCGGCGGCTACGAGGCGAACCCGGCCATGGTCCAGGCGCTCGTGAAGCCTGAAGAGTACCAGAGCGCCTGCTACTACGCCCCCAGCCTGGGTCCCACCGGCGACGGCCAGATGATGGGCATGGCCGTGGGCGGCATCATGGATTCCACGCCCCATACCGTCATGTCCTTCCGTAGCGGCCTGCCCGGCCACGTCATGGACAAGTACAAGGTGGGCTCGCTGCTCACGTCCAGCATCTGGGTGAACTGCCACGGCGACCGCTTCGCCAACGAGGGGCTGCCGCACAACTTCGCCGCCAACGCCATCAACGCGCAGGGGGCCAACGGCAAGGACGTGTGGTTCGTCTTCGACACCGCCCTGGTGAACAAGACGCTGGAGAAGGCGCCCACCCTGCCCGACGACATCGAGACGCTGAAGAAGGAGGGCATCCTGGTCGAGGGCGACACCCTGGCCGACCTGGCGAAGGCCATGGGGGTGCCGGCCGAGCGCCTGCAGAAGACCGTAGACACGTGGAACAGCTACTTCGACGCCGAAGAACCTGTGGACCTCATGTTCCGCCGCGACATCTCGAAGGCCGCGCCCATGACCGAGGGCCCCTGGTACGCCTGCAAGCAGGTGAGCAAGATCCTGTGCACCATGAACGGGCTCATCATCAACGAGAACGCTCAGGTGCTGGACGAGAACGAGGAGGTCATCCCGGGCCTGTACGCCGCCGGAAACTCCACGGGCGGCCTGTTCGTCAACATGTACCCGCGCCACCTGCCGTCCACGTCCACGGGCCGTTGCGCCACCATGGGATTCGTCGCCGCCCGCCACGCC
Organism: Eggerthellaceae bacterium; assembly: GCA_048242115.1. Lineage (GTDB taxonomy): Bacteria > Actinomycetota > Coriobacteriia > Coriobacteriales > Eggerthellaceae > Xiamenia. The sequence goes on along the minus strand of DBFAWQ010000264.1, from coordinate 21,486 downwards.
ATCAAAGGAGAGTAGACCATGAAGAAGAACGTTGTTGCGACGGCGCTGCTGGCGGTGGCGCTGTGCATGGGACTTGCCGCGTGCTCGTCGAACGTGCCGGCGGCCGACAAGGGCACCGAGGCACCTGCGACCGAGGCTCAGGCCGACCAGGCCGCCGAAGGCGCTGACGCTGCGACCGCCAGCGCCGACGCCGATGCTGCCAAGGACGCCGCAGCCACCGCGCCCGTTGCTGCCGAAAGCGCGAACCCGCCCGCGGCCAACGGCTTCGGCGGCCCCATCCCCGAGTTCGACCAGGGCTGCCTGAGCTGCCACGAGTCCTACGAGGCGGTGGCCGAGCAGACCGCCCACTACGGCGACTCGAACCCGCACAACTCCGTGCACGGCAGCTACGAGACCTGCGAGAACTGCCACGCCGCCGACAAGGTGGTCAACGAGGACCACAAGTGCCTGTCCTGCCACGACTGGCCTCGCCAGGAGGACGGCCACCTGTAAGGCGCGGTCGGACTACGTGGCATAGCCAACAGCCTGCCTCTCAAAGAAGGGAAGCGCCCTCCCGGTGCTTCCCTTCTTTTGTGTAGGGATGGTGATTGGCCGGCCACATTGTGGCGGGGAACGTTCACGTTCGACACACCGGCCTCTGGTATAGTGCATCTGACGAATTGAAGGGTGCGGCTGGGCGGTGTGCGCGCGGCGGCCGGGCGGTTGGACGCATGGCCGGGCGGTGTGCGGACGCGGCGGCCAGCGGGCAGCGGCATGTGGCGGCTGGCAGCCGTCGGGCGGCGATGCACCTGCGAATAGAAGCTGGGAGCGGGCTCATGATCGATGAGATACAGGTTGAGAACGTTGCGCTCATTCGACGTGCGGCCATGGAGCCGGCGGCGGGGCTGACGGTGCTCACGGGCGAGACCGGCGCGGGCAAGACGGCGCTGCTCTCGGCGTTGAAGCTGCTCATGGGCGAGCGTGCCGACAAGGCCGCGGTGCGCGACGGAGCTTCCGGGTTGCAGGTGAGCGGTCGTTTCCTCGTGCGTCCCCAGGCGGCCCAGGCGGAAGGTGCGCCTGGCGAGGGGGCGGCGGCCGATGCGGAAGCGGGTTCGGAAGCGGCCGCGGGGATGGCTTCGGACAGCGAGGTTCCGGACGGCGCGGCTGCATCTGAGCCTGAAGAGCTGGTGGTCACTCGCAGGCTGACGGCGGAGGGGCGCTCCCAGGCGTCCATCAACGGGCAGATGGCCAGCGTGGCCGAGCTTGCCCAGGTCATCGCGCCCACCATCGACCTGTGCGGCCAGCACGAGCACCAGCAGCTGCTGCGCCCCGCCACCCACGGCGCGCTTCTGGACGCGTGGGCTGCCGAAAGCATCCAAGGCCCTCTTCGCCAGTACCGCCAGGCGTTTCGCGCGGCTGCTCAGGCCCAGGCCAAGCTCGACCGCGTGCTGCAAGCGTCCCAGGCGTCCAACGCCAAGCTGGACGAAGCCCGGTTCGTGCTGAAGCGCATCGACGAGGTGTCGCCGCAGCCGGGCGAGTACGAAACCCTGGCGGCCGACCTGGCCCGGGCCGAGCACGCCGAGGCGCTGGCGTCCGCGGCGGCCCGCGCCCACGGAGCCTTGGCCGACGACGAAGGGGCCATCGACGCTCTGGCCAGCGCAATCAGCGCCTTGGAGTCCGGCGCCCGCTTCGACGACAGCCTGCAGCCCTACGCCGATTCCCTGCGCGAGGTTAGCTACGTGCTGGAGGACGTCTCGCGCGACATCTACGCCTACGGCGACGGCGTCGAATTCGACCCCGAGACCCTGGAGCAGCAGCAGGAGCGCATGGCAGCCTTCCAGGGGCTTCTGCGCGCCTACGGTCCGCGTATGGAAGACGTGCTGGCGGCCCGGGCCGAAGCGGCGGAAACGGTGGCGCTGGTGGACGACGCGGAGCTGCTGGAACAGCAAGCGCGCAAGGCGGTGGAAGCGGCCGAACAGGAGTTGTCCCAAGTGGCGGAAACGCTTCATCGGGCTCGTGCCCAGGCGGCTCCGCTCTTCGCCGAAGCGGTGAGTGCCCAGATGGCCCGTTTGGAAATGGGCAGCGCAACGCTCGTGTGCCAGGTGCAGCCGCTGCCGCGCGACCGGTGGACCCAGGCGGGTCCCGACACGGTGGAGTTCCTGTTCAAGCCGGGGTCGGGCATGCAGGAGCGCCCCTTGGCCCGCATCGCGTCCGGCGGCGAGGTAAGCCGCGTCATGCTGGCGACGAAGGTGGTGCTGGGGCAGGCCGACGCGGTGAACACGCTGGTGTTCGACGAGGTGGATGCCGGGGTAGGCGGTTCCACGGCTGTTGCTCTGGCCGATGTGCTGGCCGACCTGGCCGAAACGCACCAGGTCATCGTGGTCACCCATCTGCCACAGGTGGCGGTGCGCGCTCAAACCCACTATCTGGTGCGCAAGGTGGAGGACGCCGGCGTCCCCGAAACGCTTCTGCAGCCCCTTGCCAACGACGACCGCCCAGCCGAGATCGCCCGTATGCTCTCCGGCTCGGTGACGGAAGCCTCGCTCGCTCATGCCCGGGAGTTGCTGGCGACCGTCTGGCGTCAATAAAACAAGCACTTGCAAATTTTCTAGAATGCTTGGCGCGCCGACGCGGAACTGCGCGCTGCGTGTCTCTCCCTGCAAGAGCTAATGTGAAGAAAATATGAACGCTTCCTTTGCCATAAATGGTACAGCGAGTGTATGTCGGCTGCAAATTCCCAGTAAATGACAGAGCGTAGGTGTCATATAAAAGTGACAAACGAGGAAAAATAGTCTACATCTCTTCCGAAGCCGTAAGAACCTCCTGTTTAAAGACTGATAAAATGCTGTTCTTGGACTGTTTCCCGGCGGTTGGCTGCGCGCTAAAAGCCGGTAAACATTCCGTAAGGGATAGGCGGACGCTCGTTGTCCATGGCGAAGGCGATCCCTGGCTGCGAAGTGCGCGGCCGAACGGCATTGGGCAGAGAAATGGGCAAGAGGTTGGTGGTAGCAATGGGCATTAGCATATGGAGCTTCAAGGACACGCTTGTCGGCAAGGTGTTCGCCGTTTTCATGGCGTTCGTGCTGGCCATGGGCCTGTCCAGCACCTCCGCATTCGCGGTGGGCGACGTCGATGATGGTACGCCGAACCCCGCGAGCACGGACGGAGCGATCGAGGGGGCCGACGGCCAGGGCGACTTGGCGGCAACCCCCGCGCCACAGTCCGATGAGGAGGTGGACGGCAGCGCGATCGAGCCCACGGCGACCGCCGTTGCGCCCACGAGCATTGAGGTTACCGCGAGGCTTGGCCTTGATGCCGATGCTTTGACGCAAGATGCCACCCTGGATCTTACCCGAGGCACTCTCATTTCGGACCTTGCCCCTGAGATAGACGGTTACCGCTACGATCGTGCCACCTATGGGTCCATGACGGTGACCCGCATCGAGTATGATGAGTACCAAGGCGTCCTGTACGTCACCAACGACGACAACGCGGTCTCCGGCACGAAGCTTGAAACCGCCACCGAGCTCGAGCTGCACTACGTCCCCACGAACACAGAGTTTACGGTCGACTACACCTTCGCCGGCGACGCTGGCAATGGTCTGACCGAAGAGACCTTCCCCGGCACCGTGCTGCTGCCCAAGCGTGTTGTCAAGGGCGAGACTCTGGAGTTCGTCATCGAGCCCCAGAAGGGCTACACCGTAGAAGTAACGGCGGACGGCAAGCTGGTATCTTCCGATGCCGACGGCAAGTATTTCGTCGAAACCAGCGCTAGCGACCCTGCCAACGACCTCAACGTCACCATCAACGTGACCGAGCAAAAGCAGCACAAGCTGTATCTTTATAAGTCGTCTAACACCACGCTGGTGAATGCTCAGGGCAACAAGACGAGCGGTCAGGATAGCACCACTGCTTCCGTAAACTACCAGGCATCCAGTCCCCTCGCCTTCACCCTCGAGGGGAACATGAACAACACCGGCGACAACAAAACCCTTAACAAGCTTGCCTTTAGTTTGACCGGCGAAGAGGGAACTTTTGTCTCTGCCGACATTCCCGCGAACGTGGGCGACGAAGCGGTGACCCGGGATGTGCATGGGCTCACAATAACGGTGAAACGCGAAGCTAATGAAAACCGGTATTTCAACGGGAAAACGATTTCCTCTAAGATTTACACTGTTACCGTTGCCAACGAAAGCGGAAAGGGCAATGTCCACGGCGACATCTACGTTTCCACGAACTACAAGAGCGACACGAGCAGCGAGGTTTGGGGCAAGAACTTCGAAGGCGTGGAAACCCCCATTGCGTACAACGAGAAAAAGGGCGCCTCGGAACTGAACGTGGCTCAATTCAAGCACCTTGACCGTGACGGGGGCTACGGCACTTACATATACATTAAGCCTCTGCCCGGTTACAGCACCAATCCTGACGACATCACTGTGACGGTGACCATCGACGGGAAATCCTATCCTTGCGAGTTGCGTAGTACTGCCGGGCTTAAAGCCAGCAACACAATTGGGAAGGAAGGGAAAAGGAGCAACATAAAGGAAGATACAGGCGTTAATTCTTCGAACAACGCCCCCCTTCTACATTTACATTCCTCGCGATAAGGCAGAAAACAAGCAGAGTTTCAACGAGGGCTACAATCCGCTCGGATACACGGCTTCGGACGTTCGCGTTTCGGTGATTGCCAAGAAGCTCGAAGTCGTCAAGAACTACACCATTTCCTATGCGACCGACGAGGGAGAGTGGACTAGCGCGCCCAGCGAGCTGGGCAAGAGCGCCTTGGTGGGCGAGGGCGTGACGCCTCCGACCAAGGACGGCTACGTGTTCCAGGGCTGGAAGATCGAGGGTCTGGACACCGTGTTCACCGGCTCGCAGGTGTTCACCGCCACGGAGGACCTGGCCACCGCGGTTGACGACAACGATTTCGTCTACACCTTCGTCGCGCAGTGGGCCGAGAAAGACAAAGCCACCGATGCTCCTTACAAGGTCAACGTCTACTTCCCGGACGAAAACGGCGAATACGGCGAGGCAGCTCTGTCCCTGCAGCAGCTGGGCGCTATCGGCAAGACGGCCTTCGTTGTGGAAGCTGGACTGAATGCAGCGCTTGCCAACGAGGCCGACAAGCTTCCTACGAACTGGCAGACTGACTACGTGCTCGACTCCGCAAAGGACCTCTCCACCGTGGTCAAGGACGACGGCTCCTCTTTCATCAACGTCTACTACGTGCTCGATGCTTTCGATGTGACCTTCGAGCCGGGCGATGGCGCTGATGGCGAGGCTGTTACGAAGAATCGCATCAAGAAGGGCGCGTCGGTAAAGGAGCTTGCTGAAGAGGCGCTTGCAAGCTTCACGAAGAAGGATGGCTACGAGTTCGTCGGTTGGGCTGTGGATGGCAATCTTATCGATGCGAACACCGCCAAGGTCGCCGGCCCCACTACCTATGTAGCGCAGTGGAAGCTGGCCGAGTACACCGTCACCTTCAAGCCGGGCGACCATGCGGCGGCTGGTACCCAGTCGGTCAGCGAGACCGTGAAGTACGGCGGAAGCGCTGCCGCCGTTGCCCCCACGTTTGCCGGCGAAGTTGGTTGGACGTTCGACAAGTGGGCACCCGAGCTTTCTCCGAGCGTGAAGGAGAACCTAGAGTACACCGCCCAGTGGAGGAAGGACGAGAGCAAGAAGCACAAGGCCTCCATCAGGATCGAGTACTACCTGGACGGTGCGCATCAGGCTGACAAGGACAAGTTGGTGGAGGGCGCCGAGGGCCTGCTCGCAGACGAAGTAGTCGTGAACGCTGCGAGCTCCATCGACTTGAACCAGTTCCCGGGTTACAAGCATGAGAAGACGGAGGGCAACACCTCCTTCACGCTGGCCGCCGGGGCTGCGACGCCTGCCGAGCCGCAGGTGGTGAAGGTGTACTTGGTCCAGGACGACAAGCAGATGCACACCGCCCGTGCTCTGGTGCAGTACTGGGTTGGCGAGACGGTTGCAACGGCCAAGGCTGTGGAAACCGGCGAGGTGGAAAGTGCGACGGCGTGGTTGGGCGACCCCATTACGCTCACACTGACGGCGAATACCACCGACAAGTTCCCTGGCTACAAGTACGACGCCCAGGCAAGCGACGCGCTCTCTCAAACGCTGGGCGCTTTCGTCGAGAGCGATTCGTTTGCTCGAACGGTGAAAATCTACTACGTGAAGGATGCCACTCAGCATCATCAGGCCACCATCAGGGTGAACTACTGGTACGGCAAGACGCTGGCGGATGCGAAGCTGAAGGCCCATGCCGAGGGCGCACTCAAGACCCCCGACTTCTCCGCCGAGTTCAACTCCGACGAAAACGGCTGGATGGGCGCCCCCGCAACGGTGACGGCTGAGGTGAACAAGGCCCTTCAGAAGACGCAGGCCAATTTCAAGGGCTACATATATAAGGAGACCGAAGGCGAGCTGACCTACACCCTGGAGGCCGGGAAGCCGTCGAATACCGCGTCGTGGACCGTGAACGTCTACTATACCGAGGACGAGCAGGCGAAGCATACCGCTTCTGTCGAGGTGCAGTACTACATCGACGGCAAGGACGTTGCCGACAAAACCGACTCGAATTCGGCCACGACGTGGTTGCATACCGACGCAAAGGCTTCGGTCTCCGTGAACAAGAAGCTTAACGAGGCCGTTCCTGCCTTCAAGGGCTACAAGTTCGGCTCTGTTACCCCTGAACTGGCCGAGGGCGACCTCGCGGTCAATACGCTTGCCTCTGGCGAAGCGGGTCCGAGCTCTAAGACGTTCAAGGTCACCTATGTGAGGGACGACAAGCAGCAGCACACGGTGTCTGCGAAGGTGCAGTACTTCTACGGCGACACGCTTGAGGCCGCGAAGGCTAAGGCTGTTGCAGGCACTCCCGACGACACCGGCAACCTTGTCGAGAAGACGGACTGGGTAAACGAGAAACTGACTGTTACCCCCGAGATTGAAGCCAACAAGTTCGTCGGCTACGAGCAGCGCGAGGTCGAGGGCGGCCCCAGCTTCACCGTGGAAGCCGGCCAGAACAGCTCCACCGGCAACGTCATCAACGTCTACTACGTGAAGAACGAGAACGACACGCATGCGGCCTCCGTCGTGGTGAACTACTTCTATGGCGAAACCGTCGATGCTGCTAAGGCCAAGGCTGAGTCCGACTTCGTCGAGAGCGATACGCCTGCGGCGGTCTGGATGGGCGCTCCCGCTTCCGCGAGCGTGACGGTGGACAAGAAGCTGGACGCTGGCGCCAAGGAGGGCACTGAGAAGTTCAAGGGCTACGAGTTCGATTCCGCCGAAATCGTCGATTCGACCGAGACGGTGCCCGAGAGCGGCGTGGTGACCAACAGCCTGGCCGCCGGCGATGCGTCCAGCACGAAGGTCGTCAACGTCTACTACAAGAAGGATGTCGAGCAGACCCACGTGGCCACCGTCACGGTGAACTACTGGTACGGCGTGGATGAGGCTGCAGCCATGGCGAAAGCTACGGCCGATAACGCCACGCCCGACCATTCGGAAACGTTCCTCTCCACTGACAATGATGGTGAGGACTGGATGGGCGCCACGGTGACTGCTAGCGGTAAGATCGAGTCGGCTCTTGAGACGAGCAATGACAGCAAACTTGCAGGCTTCAAGGGCTACAGGTTCGAGCGTGCCGACGGTGATCCTACGCTGACCTTGGCGGCTGGCGTGGCAAGCAACTCGAAGACCGTGAACGTCTACTACATCATGGACGACAGCGACGAGGCGAAGCACACCGCATCGATCCGTCTGCAGTACACGATTGAGGGTAAAGCGACCGAGGTTAATGAGAATCTGACCTCCGAGGCGGTTTGGCTTAATGAGGATGCGACTGTGACTGCCACGGTGAACAAGGCGCTCAACGAGAGCGACAACGCTGTTCATGCTGCTTTCAAGGGGTACAGTTTCAGCTCCGTCACCGTTAACGGCGAGCCTATCGAATTGGCTGCCGATGGTAAGGTGACCAACACGGTGCAGGCTGGCGTGACTACTCCTGGCACTCCCATGGTGGTCGTGGTCAACTACGTGAAGGACGACACTCAGAAGCACACCGCGTCGGTTACGGTGAACTACTGGACCGGCGATACGCTGGATGCTGCGAAAGCTGCGGCTGATGTTGAAGGAGCGATTCCGGCTCATAGGCAGACAGCCTCCAACGAAGATTGGATCAAGACGCCCGTGAGCGCTTCCGTGGCTATCGACGAGAACCTGCAGAACAGCGACGACCCAGAGCTGCTTGCGAAATTCGCCGGCTATACCTTCAGTGGTACGAACGAGGTTGAGCCTCAGGTGGTGCTGGGCGAGAATGTTGACAGCCTGTCTAAGACCGTGAACGTCTACTACGTGAAGAACGAGGGCGACACCCATCAGGCTACCATCCAGGTGAACTACTTCTACGGCAACACGCTGGTCGAAGCTCAGGCCAAGGATGCTGCCGACTTCGTCCAGACGTTCCAGTCGTCGCTCGACAACGGCGAAGGCTGGATGGGCTCCCAGGTGACCGCTTCCGGCGAGGTCGATCTGAACCTGCAGAATAGCACCGACCCCAAGGCTGCGGGCTTCAAGGGCTATGCGTTTGATTCGGCCTTCATCGGCGAAGATTCCGTTGATCTGCGCGCTGACAACACCGTTTCCAAGACCCTGGTCATCGGCGAGTCCGAGACCAGCCCCATGGTCGTGAACGTCTACTACGTGAAGGACGCCGACCAGAAGCATTCCGTGGGCGCGAAGATTGAGTACTACTACGGACGGACGCTTGACGAGGCTATGGGCAAGCCGAAGCCGGATGCCTACGAAGAGTACGGCAACGCCGAGAACCGCATCAACTACACAACGGCCGAAGGCTGGCTGGGCGAGGACGTCTCGCTGACGGTGACGGCGAACCTCAACAAAGATGGCGAGTTCTCTGGCTACAAGGTTGCTTTCGTGACTGTCAATGACGAGGCGCAGGAGCTCGAAGGCGAGAACTATCCGGCTGACTACGAGTTCATGGTCAAGAAGGGCGAGGCTTCGGGCGAGTTTGACTTCGAAAACACCAATACCGTGCGCGTGTACTACATTGCGAACGAGAATATCAAGCACTACGTATCCGCCCAGGTGAACTACTACTACGGCAACACGTTGGAGGAGGCTCGGGCGAAGGCGGCTGCTGGCCGGTACGATGCGCAGGATGATGCGGTTACCGAATCGGCATGGCTGCATGATGCCGTGTCGGTGGCTCCCATGATCAACTTCGCGATGTTCCCCGGCTACAAGGTGGCGGCCAGCGACAATGCGCGCGTCTTCAGCGTGGCCGCTGGCGTGGAGTCGGCCATCAATGCGCCGGCCAACATCGTGAACGTGTACTACACCCCCGACGAGCAGCAGCTTGCCGACGTCACCTACGAGGCCGGCGTCTACGCCGATGGCGAGTTCGTTGCGGGCGAGGGCGGTTCCACCATGCGTGACGGCTCCATTGAGGCCGCCGTGTCCGACCAGGTGCAGGTGGTTACCGGCGAAGGCGTGCAGGGTTCGGTCCGGCCCGTGGCTGCCAACGGTTACCGCTTCGTCGGGTGGCAGAAGGTTGCTTCCGACGGCACGGTCGTCGAGGCTTCCGCCACCGCCGAGGGCAACCTGCTGAGCGCTGCGGACGTCAAGGCCAATCTGAACGAGGCCGACGGTCTGTTCGCGGATACCACGTTCCGCGCGGTCTTCGAACCGAACTGGAACGACGGGCCGGCCAACGCCGTGACGGTGACGGGCATTTCCAAGGTGTACGACGCGCAGGATAGCGGCATCGTGGTGAACGGCACCGTTGCCGACGATGTCGCCGTGTTCGTCGATGCCAACGGCCAAGAGCAGCCGATTGAGAACGCTCGCTTCACCAACGTGACCGAGCAGACCGTGACCGTGAAGGTGAAGCGCGGCTCGTTCACGAAGGAGCTTCAGGCTCTCGTGAGCATCACGGCGCGTCCGGTGACCATCCAGACCGCCACTGCCGAGAAGGTGTACGATGGTACCGAGCTGACCGCGCCTCGGGTGAGCGTCAAGCCCTACGAGGGCGACGCGGCTCACGCTGCCGACTACGGCCTGGTGGATGGTGACAACGTCCAGGCTGTCTTCGGCGATTCCGCTTCCCAGACCCAGGCGGGAAGCAAGTCGAACACGTTCGATCGCTACTGGATCGCCGATTCCGCCGGTAACGACGATCCCCGCATCGAGGATAACTACAGCGTGACCGTCGAGTACGGCACCTTGACGGTGACGCCGCAGTCCCTGGTTCCCGACGACACCAACCCCGACGCCTACAAGGGCATCACCGTCGAGCAGCTTCAGGACGTGCAGTACAACGGCGCTGCGCAGGCCCAGATTCCCGCGGTTCGCAACAACGCGGGCGTCCAGCTGGTCAACGGCGTGGACTTCGACCTGGTCTACAGCGACGACGTCACCAACGCGGGCATCGTGACCGTGCAGGTGGTCGGCAAGGGCAACTACGCCGGCACCCTGGCGGACATCGATGAGCTCACCTACCGCATCACGCCGAAGCCGGTCACCATCACCGTGGCCGACGCCGGTAAGACCTTCGACACCGAAGACCCCGAGTTCGAGGGCTCCGTCGAGGGTCTGGTGAACGACGCCGACCTGGGGCAGATCACCTACGGGCGCATCTCGTCGCAGGAGAGCGTGGGCGTGTACGCCGACGACCTGATCGCCCAGTTCACCGCCAACGACAACTACGACGTGACCGTGGAGCCCGGCACCTTCACCATCGTGGCCGCTACGGACAACCTGGTAACGGTGGCCGGCGACGCCCAGGGCCTGACCAAGACCTACAACGGTCAGCCCTCCACCGTGGTCGCTCAGGCCGATAAGGCCGGCTCCACGCTGCTGTACTCCCTTGATGGCGAGGTATGGACCGAGCAGGCGCCTACCTTCACGAACGCCGGCAGCTACCAGGTGTACGTGAAGGCTACCAACCCCAACTACACCGAGACCGAACCGGTGTCGGCAACCGTGGTCATCAACCCGGCGCCCGTGACCATCACCGTGGCTTCCGCGGCGAAAGTGGCCGGTACCCAGGACCCGCAGTTCAGCGGAACGGTGAGCGGCGTGCTTGAGGGCGACGACTTCGGCACCGTCGAGTACTACCGCACCAACGCCGCCGAGGACGCGGCTACCTACGAGGGAGTGCTGACGGCTCGGGTGGTTCGCACGAACGGCAACTACGCCGACCCGGTTATCGTGCCCGGCACCTTCACCATCACGCCGGCGCCGGTGGTTCCCACCCCGACGCCCGGTACCGATACGCCCGCGGATGGAGGCACCACGCCAGGTGACGGCGGTACGCCAGCCCCGCTTCCGACCCCGACACCTGTGCCTGCTACGCCGGCCACGCCCGCGCCTGCTACGCCGACCCCGGCTGCGGCCACGCCTACGCCCGCCGCTGCCACGCCGGCGCCGGTCGAGACCATCCAGGACGAGGCCACCCCGCTGGCCGCGAACCCCGGCACCACCCCGCAGGCTCAGGACGCCCCTGTGACGGCCTCCATCGAGGACGAGCCTACGCCGTTGGCTGCCGGTTCCGAAGAGGAGCTTCATTCCTGCTGGGTGCACTACGTCATCTTCCTGGGTATCGTGCTGACCATCATCTACGGTTTCGCCGCCGTCACGCGCCGGGTTCTGTTCTCCCGTAAGCTGGAAGAGTGGGAGGACGACCTGACCAGCGGAAGCACCCCGGCGTCGGGCACGGCATCGCGCTCCGGCGCCAAGGGGGACGCTCCCGCCTATCGCGAGTACGAGCCGGCCATCGCCATGAGCGCCGAATAGCAGACAGAGGAGAATGGCAATGAAGAAGAGCAACGTCATCGTGTTCGCACTGCTGGCCGTGTGGTCGGTGGTTATGCTGGCGCTCTGGTACATCCTGGGCTTCAACCGCATCGATTCGCCGACCGACCTGGTTGCCTCCATCGTCTGGTGGGCGGTGATCGCGGCGGCCATCGTGGCCGTGGTGGTTTCCGAGAACGTGCGTCGCCGCCGCATTCGCACGCTGTACGTGGGCGAGCGCAGCGTGTTCAACAGCGAGACTGGCCTTGTGCCGCTGGCTTCGGGGTCGTCGTTGCCCGAGGTGATGGCCGGTATGGTGGAGAGCCTGCAGTACACCTTCGACCGCAAGGACTTTCCGACCAAGGGCCAGTTCGAGCCGAAATGCTTCGTGCGCACCACCGAGTTCAAGAGCGATGGCGCCGACCGCTCGGCCCATGGTGCTACGACCCGTACGTGGAAGGGCGAAGTGGTGCTGGTGGGCAAGGGCGGCGACGCGCGCCCCTTCCAGTCTCAGGAAGAGCTGGCCGGCATCCTGAACGCGCTCAACGCGGCCGCAGCGTAACGTTTGCCGACACGCAGCATTCCGAAGAGGCACCCCCGCTCGGGTGCCTCTTCTTGTGTTCCAAGTTGGTAGAATCGTCGATTTTTTTCAGCCGACCTGGGGAAACGGTTTTGAAAACGACGATTCTACCAATTGGTAGCCAGGGCGGGAGCGTGGTCCTAGGTGGTCCTAGGCTAGCCTTAGGTGGCAAGTTCTTGTCAATAATGAAAAGAGTCCATGAAACGTTGAGCTCGGGAGTATGCTAAAGCGTCGGCTTTAGCAGCGCAGTCTGCTTATGGGGCTGCAGTTGATGCATCCGCGCAGCTGATTCTGCAGCAGAGACTCGGTTGGTTTCCGTACTTGCGGCCATGACTGCTGTGGTGTGTTGCTTCAGGTTGGATATGTTCGTGAACTTTGTGGAAGGCGCTTTTGCTATGGGACTTACTCGCAAGCAGATCGTGATGTTGGCCGTGCTGGTGTTCGGCACGTTCGTGACGGTGCTCAACCAGACGGTCGTGGCGCCGGTGTTGCCGTCGGTCATGCAGGAGATGAGCGTCGATGCGGCCACGGCTCAGTGGCTAACTACAGGATTCACCCTGGTCAACGCCATCATGATTCCCATTACCGCTTTCCTGATCGACCGCTTCACCACGCGCAACCTGTTCCTGGTGGCCATGGCCATTTTCACCGTGGGAAGCGCTTTGGCCAGCTGGGGGCCGAACTTCGCCGTGCTGCTTGCCGGGCGCTTGGTGCAGGCCATGGGCGCCGGCATCCTGATGCCGTTGGTCATGACAGTGCTCATGTGGACGTTCCCCATCGACAAGCGCGGCACCGCCATGGGGCTCTTCGGCATCGTGGTGGCGTTCGGACCGGCCATCGGCCCCACGGCAGCTGGCATTATCATCGACCGCGCCACCTGGCACGACATGTTCGCCATCATCGCGGGGCTTTCCGTGGCCGTGGTGGTTATCGGGCTGTTCGTGCTGCAGCACGGCGGAAAGACGAGCAAGGACGTGCACCTGGATGTGCTCTCAGTCATCCTGTCCACGCTCGGGTTCGGCGGCCTGCTGTACGGGCTGTCGCTCATCGGCAGCTACGGTGTGTCGATCGATGCGGCCGTGGGCACCGTGGTGGGCGTGGTGGCGCTGGTTCTGTTCTTCCGCCGCCAGCTTTCCATGGAGCACCCCATGCTGCAGGTGCGCGTGCTGCAGAACAAGAAGTTCCTCATCGCCACGGTGCTGGGCATGATCGTGCAGGCGGCGCTGCTGGCCGCGGGCATCGTGGTGCCCATCTACCTGCAGACCATGATGGGCTACTCGGCCACCACCTCCGGCCTGGTGCTGTTGCCCGGCGCCATCGTCATGGGCGCTATGGGCCCCATCGCCGGACGGCTATTCGACCGCCACGGGCCCCGCGTGCTGTCGCTGGTGGGCACCGGCGTGCTGGCGGCCACCACGGTGGGATTCTGCTTCCTGGGACCTGACACCGGCCTGGTGTGGCTGACTATCCTGTACACCGTGCGCCTGTTCAGCCTGTCGCTGGTGAACATGCCCATCACCACCTGGGGCATGAACGCGCTGCCGAACGACCTGGTCAACCATGGCACGTCGGTCAACAACACGCTGCGGCAGGTGGCGGGCTCGCTGGGGACCGCCGTCATCGTGTCGGCCATGACCGTGTCCACGAACCTGGCCGAGCCCGCTATGGGTGCCACGGCCGCCGGTTTCTTCGGCGTGGACGTGTCCTTCGCAGTGTCGGCGCTGCTGTGCATTATCTGCTTCGGCATGGTGATTGGTCTGGTGAAGGACAAGCCCGGCGACGCCAAGAGCCGCGACGTGGACAACGCGCGCCGTAGCGTCCTGGAGGCCATCATGAAGCGCGACGTGTACACGCTCTCCGAAAACGCAACCGTTGCCGAGGCCATGGAGCTGCTGGTGAACAAGGGTGTGAGCGCCATCCCGCTGGTGAATGCCACAGGCGAGGCCGTGGGCTTCGTGTCCGACGGCGACATCATGCGTTACCTGGCGAAACGCTCGACGGTGGTTATGGACCCGATCGTGCTGATCATGCGCACCGTGGATGCCGACGGCTCGAACTCCGACTTCAAGCGCAAGCTGGACGACCTCATGCGCATGCCGGCGAAGAGCATCGGCGCGAAGGGCATCATCGGCGTGGATGTGCATGCCGACCTGCCCGAAGTGTGCCGCGTGCTGGGCGAGAACCATCTGAAGAAGGTGCCGGTGCTCGACGACGGGCACATCGTGGGCGTCATCAACCGCTCCGACATCACCCGCTTCTCCATGGAGCGTTACCTCGACGAAGTGGGCGAGGAAGGTATCCCGCGCAACGCGACGTTGGCCGGCGAGGACGGCGGCGAGAGCGGTGCGAAGGCAGAAGGCTCCGGCGTCGAAGCGGGCTCCAAGGACTCCAAAGGTCCGAAGTCGGGCGGTTCAGGCGGTTCCGGCCCCAACGGCCCCGACGACGGCCCGGGTGCCAACATGTTCGGCGACGACGAGCCCGACCGGCTGAACCGCGTGGAGGAAGCCGGTGCCCTAGCCGAAGACGAGGCTGTAGCTGATTCCATCTAGGAAGCGAACCGCGGGCAGGATGGACAAAAATCGCAGAAGTGCTGTATGCCAGCACGGACGGCTACAGCACTTCTGCGAAAAACGGTACATATTTACAGCACTTCAGCGAAAGCTGTCCATCGTCCAACAGCACTTCTGCGATTTTTGTCCACGGCGACCGGCTCCGATGCGGCTTTCTTTCAGGAAACGCAAGGTTAGTATCGTTTTCTTGTCGGTGTGCGTGGTCGGGAAGCTGCGGGGCTGGGCTTCGCGGATAATAGGAATGTTCTTCCGTTTGGCGAAGACGCGAAGGCGAGGAGCGATTATGGGCAGGTCAGGCGGTAGTTTCGGCGGAGGCGGAGGCTTCGGGGGCTTCGGCGGGGGAGGAAGCTCCTTCGGCGGCGGCTTCGGCGGAGGCGGCCACATCGGCGGCGGTGGCGGACGCTCGGGCGGCAGCTTCGGCGGATCCGGCAGTCACGGTGGCCACGGCCCCTCGTTCGGCGGCGGCTTCGGATTCCCCTCCATCTTCATGCCCCGCGTGGTCATCAACAACGGCGGCGGCCAGGGCGGTCGCCCGTCGATACCTCCCAGCAGCCCCTACGGCTCCGGCGGCCCGAACGGCCCCGGTCAAAGCGGAGGCGGCTCCAACAACCCCAACAACGCGCCCGGCTCGCCACAGGGCTCGGATTCCAATTCCGGATGCGGCGTGGCTTTCATCGTGGTGGCCATCCTGGCCATCGTGCTGTTGCTGGCCGTTGCGTTCGGCGCCTTCAGCTGCTCGAGCGACATCCCCGCATCCACCGAGGACCGCGAGCCGCTTCCCGCGGGCGCGGTGGTGGAGACCAACTATTACACCGACGAGGACGGCGACTGGATTACCTCGCCCAACCGCTTCGAGAAGGGCTTGCGGGAGTTCTTCGAGCTCACCGGCATCCAGCCCTACGTCTACATCTTCCCGAACGACTCGGTTACGTCGGCCGCCGAGCTGCAAAGTCGCGCCGAGCAGCTGTACAGCCAGCTGTTCACCGACGACGCGCATTTCCTCATGACCTTCTGCTACGACTCCCGCGACGACGGCTTCTACTGGGCGTTCTGGGCCGGCAGCCAAACGCGCACGGTGCTGGATGACGAGGCGCTGGAGATCTTCGAGTCGTACCTGAAGCAGGAATGGTTCGCGGACAACGACGAGAACACGTTCTTCAGCAACGCGTTTGCGGAAACCGGCGAGCGCATCATGTCGGTAACGCCTTCGCCGGTGGTGCCGGTGTCCGTCGCGGTGGCTGTTATCGTGGTGGCCATCGTGATTTTCGTGGTGGTGATGCGCTACAACCAGGCGAAGAAGCGCGAGGCGGACCGCATGCAGCAGATTCTGAACACGCCGCTGGAGCAATTCGGCGACAGGGACGTGGAAGAGCGCGCGAAGAAGTACGAGACGGCGGACGCGACGCCCCCGGCCCCGAACGCGACGGACCGGGTGCCGAAGGAGTAAGGTGTGGGCAGGCAGCAGGAGTAGCGCGCGTGTCAAGGGGACGGGGATGATGGCATCCCCCGAGCAAAGGGAAAGTCCGAGGGGCCGAGGGGCTGTTCGGAAACCATAGAGAAAGGAATGCAAGCATGGCGAACATCTTGGAGCGTTTCACGAGCATTGTGAAGGCGAACATCAACGAGCTGCTGGACAAGGCCGAGGACCCGCAGAAGATGGTGGACCAGTACCTGCGCGAGCTGACCGAGGAGCTGGCCGAGGTGCGCGAGGCCACGGCCGGCGTCATGGCCGAGGAAGCTCGTTGCAAGCGTCTGGTGGACGAGAACAAGGCGGAGATGGACCGCTACGAGGACCTGGCCCGCAAGGCGCTGTCCGCTGGGAGCGAGGAGGACGCCCGCGTGTTCCTGCAGAAGAAGCAGGAGCTGGCCGGTCGCACCGAGGGCCTGCAGATCGCCTACGAGGGCGCGAAGAACAACGCCGACAAAATGCGCACCATGCACGACAAGCTGGTGTCCGACATCGAGGAGCTGAACGCCCGCAAGGAGGCCATCAAGGCCAAGGCCGCCGTGGCGAAGACCCAGGACAAGGTGAACCAGGCGGTGGCAGCCGGCACCGGTGCCGAAGGGGCCCGCGCGGCGTTCGACCGCATGGAGAAGAAGGCCGACGAGATGCTGGACCGCAGCAACGCCATGGTCGACCTGCAGTCCACGCCTGAAGACCCGGCCGCGGCCCTGGAGAAGAAGTACGAGAAGGCCGGCATGACCGCCGCCGTCGATGACGACCTGGCCCGTTTGAAGAAGGAAATGGGCATGGAGTAACGCGGCTGCGGCTTTCCACGTACGTCGCTTCACATACGTAAAAGGAGTTCCGCGCACTTCGAGTGTACGGAACTCCTTGCTTTTTCGTTGTCACCTTTCTCTGAACTGGTGCAACGCAAAGTTGTCACCGGTGCGCGGGGAGAAACGCGCGCTCGAAGTGTACGGAACTGGAAGCGTACGCCTTTGCGGCAGCTCGGGTGGGGCCTCGGGCGCCAGATTGGGCACCAGGTTGGGCGGCAGTTTGGACGGTCGCCCGCTTGCGCTCGGGCCTTCCCCTATGAGGCCTGCGTCCTGTGATAGAATCGGATGGTTTTGAGATTGCGGGCGCAGCACGTATGCCAACAGCTGGAACGCGATGCGTTGATCGTTCGATGGTCCATGGCGAAAGGGAGCGAAGGTGGCACAGCCCAGCGGGAAGAAGGGGAGAGCTCGGGGCCGGGTGGTCCTGCTGGCGGCGTCTTTCGCGCTGGCCGTCTTCTCGACCGCCGGTTTCGCCTTCGCCGCCGCTCCCATGCTGGATGCGCGCAGCGAATTCCCCGGCGCCTTGGCCGATGCGGCCGCGATGCCGGAGCAGGTCGACGGGGCAGGGACGGCGGCTGCGGAGGGCGAAACCGGGGCTGGCGATGCCGCGGAGCGTGCGGCGGACGGCTCGCAGGCCTCCGACGTGGGGGATGCTGCGCTCGACGGGAAATCCGATGCGAAAGGCGACGCTAAGGCGACCGCGGACGAGGACGCCGAAGCGGATGCAGACGCAGACGCCGATGCCGAGGATTCCGAAACTGGCGGGACCAATGCCGCCGGGTCGTCCCGGCCCGCAGCGGGCGGCTCGTCGGCGGGCGTGCGTCCGAGCGCGGGCGTAAGCGCAGCCGCGCCGCCGGCTTCGGCTGCCCCCACTCCCGAGCCTGCGAACAGCGAGCCCACCGCTGAAGAGCTGGCGGCCGCCGAGGAGGCAGCTCGCCAGGAGCGCTACCAGGCGGCAGCCCACGAATTCGAGCAAACCTGCCTTACAACGCGGGATATTGACAACATGCTGTCCATATGTGTGCAGAGCTTGCCGGTTACAGGATATGAAGGCGGAGGCACGCTGCATCATTATCTCTGGAATAGCGGTGAAGCGGCATCGGTTTCCCAGATACTGAACGACGTTATTGCGGAGTGCGATCGGCATCAGGGAATGTCGTTCTACTCGGAAGAATTCCCCGAGCTCAATGGCTATGCGGCTCAGATGCAAACCTATTGGCAGGATGTGATGGAGGCCGCGTATCTTCTGCAGGCGTTCATGAACAACTACAACAACTGCCCTGGCGAGACGTCTGATGGAGAGAATTACGCATGCTGCGTTGGACCGCTGCAGGGCCATCTGATGGTCGGCCCTTACGGCGGGGCAACTCTGGAGTATATTGAAAACGCGCAGGCTATCTGGCATCAGGTCACGGACACCTGGGTGTGGGGTTACTAAGGGCCATGGAGGAGCAGGGGGCCGCAGAGGCAAGCCGGCGCATGGTGGCGCTTGAGGACTTCCAGCCCTCTTTCGCCGTGGACGAACAGGACCGTGCCGCGGCGGTGCGCCGGTACTCTACGCTGTTCCTGGCCGACGGTCGGGGACGCAAGGGCGGCATCGGGCGCGTGATGCAGGCCGAGAACCCCTGGGGCGACAGGCTGGCCGTGAAGGTGCTGGCTGCGGAAGCGAGCTCCGACCTGCCCGAACAGGACCGCGCGGCCATGGCTGCCCAGCGCGAGGCGGCCTTCCGTCGGGAATACGAGTCGAACCGGCTGCTGGCGGGCATCGCCGGATTCCCGAAGCTGTACGGCCAGGGGAAGCTGGACGGGCAGCCGGCCATCGTCATGGAATGGGTGGAGGGCCAGACCCTAGAGGAGGCGCGGCGCCATCTGTCCGTGGACGACGACGGGCGCCTTTCGCCGCTGGTGGCAGCCGCCATCGGGCGCGATCTGTTCGACCTGCTGTCGCGCATGGCCCTGGTGGACGGCGGCCTGGTGCATCGCGACGTTTCGCCGGCGAACGTGATGGTGTGCACGCGCGAGGCATCCCTGGAAGAGCAGGCGGCCCGCGGTTCCTTCGATCTGAGGCTCATCGACTTCGGCTCCACGGTGCTGCCGGCCCGGGCCTCGTCCATGACCGTGCGCTACGGGGCTCCCCAGGGGGCGACGCCGGATTACGCGCCGCCCGAGATGCTGACCTCCGACGTGGCCCATGTGGCCGACATGCGCAAGAGCCCGGCGGTGGACGTGTACGCCGCAGCCAGCGTGGTTTACCTGCTGCTGTGCGGGCGCCCACCGTTCGACCTGGGGAAACCTGCGGAACGCGGCGCGGCGGCCGGCGAGGGCGATGCAGCGGCGTCGGCCCCGGGCGGGGCTACCGACGACGGCGAGCTGGTTTCGGACTACCTGCGCAAGACCACGTCGCTGCCGCAGCCCGTTCGCTGCGCCCACGGGCAGAGCGCCAACATCGCCGTGACGCTGGAGCGCGAGGGCCAGCCGGCCGACGAGGTGCGCCGGACGCTGGACGCGGAAGGGCTGCATCCCTCCGACGACGAGCTGCAGTCGGCTCTGAACTCGGTGGATGCGCTGGCGGGCGAGATCGTGCTGGCGGCGCTGGAGGCGGAGCAGTCCGTGCGCCCGTCGGCAGCCGAGATGCGCGACAGCCTGGCGGATTTCGCGACCCTGTATCCCGAGAACGTGGCGAACGCGCTGCGGGGAAAGCCGCTCCTGCGCGGGCGCGCCCTGCCCGACCGCAGCGGCGACCAGGCCCAGGCGGAAAGCTGGCAGCGGGCGGGACGCACAGGGCGATGGGCGGCTCTGGCCGTGGCCCTGGCGCTGGCGTGCGTGGCCGGGTTCCTGGGCTCCGGCGCGCACGTGGAAAGCCTGGGCTCGGCTTCACTCGGCCTGGAAATGGGATTTCCCCTGCTAGCCGCATTGCTGTTGGGTCCTGTGGCCCTCGGCTATCTGACGCGGTGGCGCGGCGTGCGCACGGGTGCGGGCCTTGCGCGGGGAAGTGCGGCGCTGCTGGTCGCCACCGTTGCGGTGGACGCGCTGCTGGGGGCGGCCGCCCTTTCGCCCGCGGCGTCGAAGCTGTTCCTGATATGCGCGTCGGTCGCCTGCTCCTCGGTGGCCTGGTTCGGCATGGTGTTCGAGTTTGCCCTGGCCGCGCGGCCGGCAGGAAGGTAGGAGCATCGATGGCAAGCGTGAGCACTCCGGTGGGGAAGCTATTCGAGATTCTGAAGAAATGGGGCGGCATCTCCTACCGCGAGGCCGCGCTGCGCCTGCTGTCGAACCGTCCGCTGTCCAACGGCGTCACGCCCGCCAGCAGGGCGAACGACCGCGTGTGGCTGTCGCGCTACGTGGTGCATGCGCCGCTGGAGGCGGTGCAGGAGGCCTACTTCGCCGACTACGGGGAAAGCGCGCTGAAGATCGTGTCGGTGCTGAAGTCGCGCCAGAAGAACAGCCTGACCAACCAGCAGATCATCGACGAGGTGTGCGAGGATGCCGGGCCGTCCCTGGAGCGGATGCTGGCGGCCGACGGACAGGACACGTCGCTTATGCGGAACCTGCTCGCGCGCCTGCGCAGCGCCGAGGGAATGGACGAGTCCGCCCGAGCCGAGGCAGCCATGGTGCTGCTGGTGGCGGTCGGGTGCTCGGGCAGCGCCCAGAAAGGGGCAAGCTACGCCATCGACTACATGCGCTCGCTGCGGGGCGCCGACGTGGTGACGCCGATTCCCGGTCCCGCGACCGAGGAGCAGCGGGCGGCTCGGGCCGATGCTTTGGAAGAAGCGTCCACCCTGGGGCTTCTGCGCGTGGCCGACGGCTACGTGGTGGGCGCGCCCCATTGGCTGTCGCCCGAGCCGGGGTCGGAAACCGAGGTGGGCGCGCTGGCCGTGAAGGAGGGCTCGCTGCGCAACGTGGGCGACGACGTGTCGAAGCGCCACGCCCGCATCTGGCGCGCCGAGGACGGCTGCTGGTACATCGAGGGTCTGGGGTCGCGCAACGGCATCACGCTCGTGGACGGCGCCGACCGCACGACGAAGGTGGTGGAGCCCCCGGCCGCCGACCGCGCCGGCTCCGACTGGAAGAGCGAACCGGTCCCCCTGCGCCCCGGCGACGAGGTAACCTTCGGAGCCGACACCCGCTTCATAGTAATAGCCGGCGTCGCAGAGTAGGGGATGTTTGTCGCTCGAATCCCCCCAAACTGAAAAAAGTGGGAACGAACCATTGAAAAAAATGGGAATGAAGTACTGAAAAATGTGG
>DBFAWQ010000263.1:0-6061 GCA_048242115.1 Eggerthellaceae bacterium | reverse complement strand
CATGGAGGCGCGCATGATGGCCTCCATGTACTCCGCCGGATCGGGCACGTTATCGATCTCCTGCTGCAGCTTGGTGTTGTAGCCGCCAACCGACTCCCAGGCCATACGCCCCTGGTTCATCTTCTCGATGCCGATGACGTTGGCGCCTTCGTCGGCGGCATGCAGGCCAGCCACCATACCGCCAAGCCCCACGCCGATGACGAGGAAGTCGCACGTGTCGGTGCGTGCGATCTTCGACTTGTCGACGGGGTCGGCCTCGAAGCCGATGGGGCCGTTGAGCTGCGTCCACTGCGCCTTCTTCACGGGTAGGTACGCGGTGTCCTTGCCGAACGTTTCCATGCAGGCGGCGTTCGGATTCGTCGCCGGCGCGCCTGTCGCCTCTTCCGCATGGGCTACGCTTACGTTGCTTGCGGCGAACGTCCCCGTTGCGCCGACGGCAAGGCCCATAAGCCCGGCAGCCGACAGGAAGGCGCGGCGAGACATCCCCTTCGACGTCTGCGCGCTGTTCATCGCTTGTGCCATAAAGCACCCCTTTCTCTCTCCCGCTCTTACGGCTGCGTTATCGTATCGTCCGGATCGAGAGCCCCGCATCGAGGGAAGAGCGCGATTTCGGCACCGCGACGGCAAAAATCACTGCATTAGCGCGAGGCCGTCGGCCCATATAACCCATCGCCATCGCGAAAGGCCTGTCATAATTGGTGCGTAAACGCGAATTGGCGAATTGGGAGGAACGGCTTTCGGCCGAGAGAAGGTAACTCTTGCATCTTCGCACGGGAACAGCTTGGCAGGCCGCGACACGCTTCGTTGCCGCTTCGAGCATCGGCTTTCTGTGGGCCTGGCGTTTCTGCGGTTACAAAACGGGGCTTCTGTTCGGAAACGTCCCGGGAACCAATATGCAGATGACGCCCTCGTACCTGGTAGACTCCGTTTTCGCCATCATCGCAATCTTCGCCCTGCCACCCCTGCTATCACGCCTTTCCTTAAACGGCAAACGCGCCCTTGCCGCCACAGGCGCGTTCCTCATGAGCTCGGGAACCCTCATAAGCGGATTCTCGATGGCCCGGGGGACACTTGTGGGCGTTGCGGCTGGAGGCGTCGCCTCGGGCATCGGGTCGGGAATCCTTTACGTTCTGAGCGGCCTTGGCTATGTATACGAAACGACCGACCGACTGGAAACCATCGTGCCGCTCAACATGGTATGGGCGCTGCTCGGCGCGTTCGCAGCCCCTTTCCTTGGAGGGACTCCCGCCGGCATCGTGTTCGTTGCGCTGCTGCCGCTCTGCGCCGGGGCGATTATCTGGCACGGACTGCCGCATCTCGAGCACGCGCAGCTACCAACCGACATGAACGAGATGCCCTACCCTTCGCGCCGCTTCGTCGCATCAATCCTCGTCTGCTCGGTGCTGTTCGAAGTGGCGGCGTGCAGCCGCGTGGCAAGCCCGCTGCTTTCCAGCGTCGCAAACGTCTTCGGAGCGTTCACCCTGTACTACCAAGTGGTGACTGTCATCACTTTCGCCATACTGATACCCACAAGCCTTTTGCTCATCACCTCGTCGCGCCGGTTCAACATCCTCTCGACGTTTAGGCACATGGTGCCCCTGCTCATCATCGCCGCCGTCATGAACCTGCCGCTTATGCTGTCGGGCATTCAGCTGGCCGGGGCCTTCCTGAACGCATTCGCGAACACCTACCTCACCCTGGCCCTCTACATCTGGTCGTTCAGCCTTGCCAAGCGCGGCGCTCTGAGCCCTCAATGGTCGTTTTCCCTGTACATGGGATTCATGATCGTCGGCATCTCCTTGGGCAACGTCGTCGGATCCCTCGTGCCGACCGACCTGTCCGCCGAAACCCTCTCCAGCATTCACGTCTTCATCATGGTCGTGCTGTTCGCCGTCCTGCTGCTGATTCTGCCCGAGAAACCGCGGGAGGAGGGCCCGGACATCGAGCGGCCGCGCGCCCGGTTGAACCGCAGCCGGATAACCGATACCCGAAACGACGCTTCGACGGCGAATTCCTCCGCAACCGCCTCCCTCGACACCGCCCCTGGCCCGAAATCGCCGACCAGGCAGCTGGAAGCGGACGTGCAGGCACCCGAGACCCCTTCCTCCGTCACCGACCGGTTCGCCGCCCTGGCCCAGGCCAAGGGCCTTACGGCGCGGGAAATAGAGATCTGCCTGCTGCTGGCGCAAGGACGATCGCGCCCTTACATCCGCGAGAAGCTGGTCATATCGAAAAGCACCGTGGACACCCATGCACGCCACGCCTACGCAAAGCTCGGTATCCATACGAACCAAGAGCTGATCGACCTGCTCGAGAAGAACTAGCGAATGGGCGAATTGCGGGGGCGGCGCGGCAAGACTGTGCTATGCTTCCCCATTGTCGGCCTTAACCGAAGAGAGAAAGGGTTTTCCATGGCGGAGATTCGCGAAGAGTACGTGGACTACAACGGGTTCAAGACCTACTGCAAGATCGTGGGCGAGAACCAGCCGGGCAAGAAGACGCTGCTCGTTCTGCACGGCGGCCCGGGCGACTGCCACAATTACCTGCTGCCCTACGCCGACATGGCCGACAAGTACGGGCGCCAGATCGTCTTCTACGACCAGATCGGCTGCGGCAAGTCGGCCATCCCCCACCAGGAGGACGACTTCTACAACTACGACCTGTGGGTCAACGAGTTCTACGCCGTGCGCGAGGCGCTGGGGCTGGACGACATCCACCTGTTCGGCAACTCCTGGGGCGGCATGCTGGGCATGCTGTGCATGATGAAGGACGACACCGGCGTGAACTCCTTCGTGATCAACTCCTCGCCCGTGCGCATCCAGACCTGGCTTGACGAGGCGAACCGCCTGATCGGCTACATGCCCGAGGACATGCAGAAGGCCATCGCCGAGGCCGAGCGCACCGGCGACTACGACACCCCCGAGGCCAAGGCTGCCTACGACGAGTACTACAAGCGCCACGTCACCGGCGTGTACGAGAAGGACTACCCCAAGTACCTGCAGGACAGCTTCGCCGGCGTGGGCGAGTGCTACATGATCATGCAGGGCGCCAGCGAGTTCGTGGTGACCGGCAAGATGCGCGACTGGGACATCCGCGAGGGCGTGAAGAACATCAAGGTCCCCTGCATGGCCCTGTCCGGCACCGACGACGAGGGAACGCCCCTGGTCATCAAGGAGGGCGTGGACCTCATCCCCGGCTGCGAGTGGACGCTCATCGCCGGCGCGCCCCACATCGCCAACCTCACGCACCCCGACGAGTGCATGGAGGCCGTGGAGAACTTCATCAGCAAGTACGAATAACCCGCTTGCTGGCCGCTGACGGCAGTGATGTCGGCCAGCTGCTGACCACGCACGATTGGAACCGAAGGCGCCCATCACCGCTGATGGGCGCCTTCTTATACATGGGGGGATGCAGCTAGCTTTCAGAAGGCTGCTGGTAACGTTCCCGTTGTCCGTTCCGTCGTCTACTCCGGACGCTTCAACGACGAAATCGCCGATCGCCCGCGCGTGCGCACCGTTCCCATGACCCCGGAGACGCCGCCGAAATCCAAACCCGCAACCATTTTCGCCAGCTGCAGGAACACCGCCAGCACCAGCAGCGGCACCAAGCAGGAAGTTACCACCATCACCGCCAGCGTGTCGATCATGGTGTTGAGCTGTCGCCCAAGACTATCCAGCGCCTCTTGCGCTCCCTGGGTCAACTGTTCAACCCCCTGCTGGACTGCGCCGAAAACGTTGTCGAGAATGTTCCCCTCGCCCTCCCCTTCGTCTTGGGCGTTTTCCTCCAGCTGCGTCGTTGCTTCCTGGGCGGCAACGTTGGCGGCGGCCAAAGATTCGTCGAAGCTGTTGTCGATGCTGTCGGTCAGCCACACGCTCGCCGGAATCACCAAGGCTATGGCCACGCCGAACGCAGCGAGTTTCGCTCCCAAGCTCTGCAGGTTCGCCTTCGCCATGCTGCCCCGACGGGCGAAAACCGACCCCGCGAAAAGCGCACAGGCGACGGGCACCAAAATGCCGAAGCCCAAGAACCCAAGAGTGGTCAGCAGGAACTTTTCCAGGTAAAGAACGGCCAGGATGACCATGAAATAGAAGCTGAAATCGACGAGCTTCTCGGCTATGGGCGTGCCGGTGTCGCCAGGTAATGCCGAGACGGCGGCCGATGCAGCCGTGGTTGTGGCCACGAGCGCCATGACGTTGCTCCGTTTCTCGTCGAGCGTCGAATTCATATCCGAATAGGTGGCGGATGACGAAGCTATGGCGGCGATGACCAGAAGCGATATCAGCCCGATAACCACCAGTACTGCCGCGATGGCGATTTTCTGGTTCATAGGCCGCTCTTCCGGCAGCTCGATGGCTGCGGGTACTTCCGCCAGAAGCACGCTTTCGGTGGCCAGTCGCTTATCTTCCATAGGGCGTCCTTTCTCCATGCGCTTCCCTGCAGTATAAAGCAGCTTTCCCGTCCAGGCAGGGCGCTTTCTTATGTACGCTACGAGCGACCAGCAAAGGTCGATAGAGTCAGCGGATGAAGATGGCCCAGAGGATGAAGAGGACTACGGCTACGGGGATGGCGTAGGCGAGGAAGTTCGCCGCTAGGATGATGGCCACCGGCGAAAGCAGTAAGAACGCCAGGGTGGGCATGGTGCGACGACGGCCTTTCAGCAGGGCGATGATAACGAAGGTAGCTGCGGTGGTGACCAGGTACGATACCTGGTAGGCGAAGTCGGTTGCGGGGATGGGGAGGAAGTCGAATACGGCTAGGAACTCCTCCCAGAGCGGGATGCCGAAGCCAGCGGCCGTGGACAGCGCCAGCAGGGCCATCATGGCGATGGCGCCGCCCCAGAACAGCAGAGACTCCGCACGCGCGAAACCGGCACCGCGGCGGAGAGCGTGGGTGGCTGGAACCGAAGTTGCAGCGGAAGTCGAAGCCGCAGAGGGGACGCCGCCGGAGGCGGACGAGGTTGCGCCGGAGGCGGCGCCTCGGGCGCCGGACGAGTGCGCATTGGACCCAGCGCGGCCGTCCCCGTCTTCGTCCGAGTCCCCGGCAGGAATCAGGCCGAGGGAGCGGGCGAAGGCGGTCTCGTTGGCGACGAGCTTGTCGGTTCGGGCACGAACTGGAACCGCATCGGTGCGTAGCTGCTGGACCCACGGGCGCTGCTTCGATGTGCCCGCGCGGACGGCCTTGGCTTCTTCGCGCAGGGCCTCGGCGGCCGAGCGCAGGCGGGCCTTCCGTGTGCTCATGCCTATAGCCGCAGCTAGATGGCGAATCTTCTCGGCGAACACCGCCGCGGCCGCAGCCAGGAATCCCACGAGCGACCAGCCCAGCAGCACGCCGAGCGGAATGCCGGACAGGTTCAGCGCCGCTTGAGGCCACTGCATGTTCGGCGCCAGGCCCGCCGGCGAGACGACCAAGTCCGGACTATCCACCACCACGGAATCCTGCGAAGCGTTCGGGAAGGTGCCGATGACGTCGAAGGGCTCCGGATGCTCTAGGTTCCCCTGCCCGACCACGGAGCGCACCGTCTCCGAGAAATCCTGCAGCAACAGCTGGTAGGGCGCCTCGCCGCTGGCTCCCTCTTCGGATTCGACTTCTTCATCAGGTGCTTCAGCTGCTTCGACACCCCAGATGAGGGAGGAGGCGACGTCGGTGTTGGCTTCGTAGGCGGTTTGCTCGAACAGGGGCCACAGGACTACCACCGCAATGGTGAAAGCCAAGGCAGCTACGAAGAGTGTCCCGAAGGCGAGGCGTCCGTGCCCCTGGATGGTGCCGGACGAGCCCAGCTGGTTCGCCAGACGGTCCAGTCGGTCCGCCGCCCCATCCAGCGCTTCGGCTCCCTGGCGGGCCACTTTGGGCGCTTCGGCTCCCAGCACTTCGGCATCTGCCCAGTTCACAGCTTCATCGTCTGCGACGGAAGCCTCCATGAGCACGCCGGCGAACCCCTGGGGCACCGCTCGGCCGAACAGGCTCGCGCAGAAGTAGCCCTCGCCGCTTTCCGGCTTCACGGACTCCCCTCGCGCGAACACTCCGTAGGCGGCCGCATAGGGACTGGCAGCGCAGTGGGCAG
>DBFAWQ010000262.1:0-10534 GCA_048242115.1 Eggerthellaceae bacterium | reverse complement strand
CGCAGGGGCTGCGGAATACGATGACGGAGACCGAGGGGTTGGCGGTCGCCTCCTTCAGCGCGCGCCGGACAGCCCTCATGTCGCTCGGATCCACGACGGCAACGTCCTCGATGCCGAGCGCGCGCAACACCGATTCCAAATCGAGCTCGCGGCTCTCACGCCCCTGCAGC
Organism: Eggerthellaceae bacterium; assembly: GCA_048242115.1. Taxonomy (GTDB): domain Bacteria; phylum Actinomycetota; class Coriobacteriia; order Coriobacteriales; family Eggerthellaceae; genus Xiamenia. The sequence goes on along the minus strand of DBFAWQ010000262.1, from coordinate 10,364 downwards.
GTCTCGCCGTTGAAGGGGTTTCCCTGGCGTCCCGTCATGGCCGTGGTGCGATTGTCCAGGATGCATACCGTGGAGCAGCCCCGGTTGTAGACGGTAGACACGAGCGAGGAAAGCCCCGAATGGGCGAAGGTGGAGTCGCCGATGACGGCAACGACGGGCCTATGCTCGGTGCCCGCAAGGGCCAGCTCCACGCCGTGGGCCATGGAAACGGAAGCGCCCATGTCGACGCAGGTGTCCATGGCGGAAAGTGGGGGCAGAGCGCCCAGGGTGTAGCAGCCGATATCCCCGGTCACGATAGCCCTCATACGCGAAAGCTCCTTGAACACCAGGCGGTGCGGGCATCCGGCGCAGAGCGCGGGGGGCCGGGCCGGAAGGCCTTGGGGAAGGTCAGCATGAGGCTCCTCGGCCATGCCGAAGGCCGTGCGGATGAGACCCGGCGTGAGCTCCCCGTCGCCGGGAAGGGGACGCGGGGTGTCGGACACCTCCACCCCGCAGGCCCGCACGCCGTCGGCCAGGTAGGTGGAGGCCTCCTCGATCACGTAGAGCCGCTCCACCGTTGCCGCGAAGTCGCGCAGTTTTGCCGCAGGCAGCGGCCAGGTGCACCCGAGCTTGAGCACCGACGCCTCGGGCAGCGCCTCGCGCACATGCTGGAAGACCGCGCCCGCGCACACGACGCCCACGGAGGAACCGCCCTCGATAACGCGGTTGTAGGGGCACGTCTCAGCCCACTCCTCCAGCTCGGCGACGCGCTCGAGCTGTTCCTTGCGGCGAGGTTTGGCGAAAGCGGGCATCATGACCCACTTCCCCGCATCGCCCAGGGCGCCGCGCAGCTCGCGTTCGGTCCGCTCCCCCACCTGCACGGGGGTCTTGGTATGGGAGACGCGCACCGAGGAGCGGATGAAGAACGGCACGTCGAAGCGCTCGGATAGGTCGAAGGCGTCGCGGGTGAAGGCCAGCGTCTCGGCGGAGTCTGCGGGGTCCAGCATGGGGATGCAGGCGGCCTTCGCGTACCAGTGCGAGTCCTGCTCGTTCTGAGACGAGTACATCCCCGGGTCGTCCGCGGCCAGCACCACCATGCCGCCCCCCACGCCGGTGTAGGCGGCGGTGAACAGCGGGTCGGCGGCCACGTTGACGCCCACGTGCTTCATGGTGGACAGCACACGGGCGCCGGCGGCCGACGCCCCCAGGCACACTTCGACGGCCACCTTCTCGTTAACCGCCCATTCCGCGTAGACGCCCTCCTTCTCGGCGAACGCCTCCATGGTCTCCGTGGACGGCGTGCCGGGATAGGCGGCGCCGATGCGGGCCCCGGCCTCCCAGGCGCCCTGGGCGATGGCCTCGTTACCTGACATAAGCTGCACGGGCAGCTCCTTTCCCCTCTCCTCCCCGGTTGCGGGGTTCCCGGCGCCTAGTTGGCGGCCTCTTCCTTGAACAGCAGGCAGAAGACGCCTATCTGGATAATGTCGCCGTTCTGCAGATGGTGCCGCTCCACGGTCTCGTTGTTGACCCACACCCCGTTGAAGGAATGGCTGTCGGTGATTGCGAAGCCGTCCCCGTCGGGCGCGACGACCGCATGCTCTCGGGAGACGGTCATGTCGTTGAGGAAGATGGGGCATTTCGGGCTGCGGCCCACGAGCAAAGGCTCGGACCCCAGCTGATAGCTGATGCCGGTCTGGGGCCCGCGAACCACGTGCAGCGATGCGGCGGCGGGGGTTTCGGCGGCGAAGGAGCGGGACTGATCGGAGATCTCGATGGGACTGAAGCGCTGGGTAGCCTCGAGCAGCTTGAAACCGCAGCTGGGACACACCCTGGCCCCGGACTCTATGGGATTGTTGCATACCGGGCAGAAGCTGTTCATCTGCACTCTCCTTTCACGAGGGTACTCAAGAAGCGGTTTTGTCGACGATGAGGTCGGTGGTGTTCAGCACGACGGAACGGGCATGCTGCTCGGCGCCGGTGAAGTTTCGAATCAGGCGGTCGAAGAAGATGCCGATCCGCTCGAAGATTCCGGGCGCCTCCACGCTCTCGCATGCGACCAGGTCCTGGCTCGCCACGATGTTGTTGCGCTGCGTGAAGGTGATATGCCCGACCACGTCCCCCGTGCGAACGTCGCCCGTGGGCTCGTAGAACTCGACGGTCTGGGACACGTTGCCGTTCAGGTCGAACAATTCGACGGCAGCGGAGGGATCTGCCATAGTGGCGGGCACGGTCTTGTCGATCCAGTCGAGGCAGGCCACCTCGGCGACCACGGGCACCTGCGCACCGTCCATGGCCACGCGCTCGGGACTGTTGGCCAGAGGATAGGTTACCAGATGCGCGTAGACCCATTCGGCGAGGGTGGCCGCGTCCTGAAAGCGCGTCTGCTCGTCCTCGCACCCCAGAACGACGGAGTACAGCTCCAACCCGTCCTTGTTGGTGGCCCCGGCGAAGCAGGCGCCCGCAAGGCTGGTGAAACCCGTCTTCACGCCGATGGCGTACTCGGTGTACTGGGGAAACGCATCGGTCGCCACCAGATGGATCGTGGCGTCGCCTCCGGCGCGGGTCACGGTGATGTCGGTGTCGCCCAATGCCACGGTGTCCCGGAACTGCTGGTAGCCCATGGCCGCACGGACCACCCGGGCCACGTCGCGGGCGGTGCTGTGCAGGTTGCCCTCGAAGCCGTCGTCGTCAAGGCCGTGGGGGTTCTCGTACAGGGTATCCGTGCAGCCCAGCTCCGCCGCCTCGGCGTTCATGGCGTCCACGAAGGCCTGCTGGGGGTCGGACGCGTCGGAAAGGCCCGCGTCGATCATGGCCTGCCCCACGGTCTGGGCTATGGCCACCGCCGCATCGTTGCCCGAGGGCACGAGCAGCGCCGCCAGCGCGGTAGAGAGCGGCATCACGTCCCCGGTCATCAGTCCGGCCGACGACTCCCCTACCGACGCGGCCTGGGCCGACACCTCAACCGGGGTGTCCAGGGACACGAGTCCGTCGTCGACGGCCCGCAGCGCCACCAGGCCGGTCATGACCTTGGTGACCGACGCGATCTGGGAGGAGGCATCGGCGTCGCGCTCGTAGTACACGGTGCCGTCGGAACCCATGCAGATGGCGTACTTGGCCTCGATGTTGGGGCTTTGGGCCACCGACAGGCCGCGGGAATCCACCGACGACCCCATGATGATGTCGCCCTTGCGCACCTCGGCATGGGCTGCGGGCAACCCCGACCCGGTGCCCCCCGGCAGCAGGCCGAGCGTCGGTCCCACCACCGGCACCAGGGATAGGGCAAGCGCCAAGGCCCCGGCCACCAGGATGGGCAGCGAGCTTCCGCGACGCAGGCGGGAGGGGCCATTTCGCCCCGGTATGCGTTGTTTCCTAGTCAATGCTGTACAGATCCTTCGGTCGCGCGATGGTGAACCCCGCCTCGGCGAGCACGGCCTCCAGGGCCTTGTCCCCATCGGTCTTCAGTATGTTCACGGCGCTGCCGTCCTCCAGGGAGACGCAGTAGCCGTACTCCACGTTGACATCGCGCTCGTCCAGGAACGTGAGCAGCGCGGACAGGCCGCCCGGCACGTCGTTCACGCGCACGCCCAGCACCGGGGTGACGGTAGCGCGCCAGCCGGCCTGCTGCATGCGCTCGGCAGCGGTGGCCGGGGTGTCGCACAGGGCGCGCAGCACGCCGAACTGCTCAGTGTCGGCCACGAAGAGCGCGTGTATGTCGATGCCCGCCTCGGCAATGGTGCGGCAGGCCTCGGCCATGCGGCCCTTCTCGTTCTGCATGAAGACGGAAAGCTGCAAGATCATTAGATGCCTGCCTCTCGGTTGTCGATGACGCGCTTGGCCTTGCCCTCGGAGCGTGCGATCGTCTTCGGCTCCACGATCTTCACATCCACGGCAATCTGCAGGTTGCTCTTCAGCTCCGCAGCCAGCCGCTTGCGCAGGTCCTCCAGCTTGCGCACCTCGTCGAAGGGGAAGTCGGGCACGGTCTCCACCTGCACCTCCACGTGGTCGAGCGGACCGCGCGTGGTCAGGATGATCTGGTAGTGCGGCACGACCTCCTCGAAAGAGGTGATGACCTGCTCTATCTGGGACGGGAACACGTTCACGCCGCGCAGGATGAGCATGTCGTCGGTGCGCCCGCGCAGCTTGTCGATTTTGCGGTGGGTTCGCCCGCAGGCGCAGGGCTCGCTTATGATGCGCGTGACGTCGCGGGTGCGGTAGCGCACGAGCGGGCAGCACTCGCGGGTGAGCGTGGTGATGACGAGCTCGCCCCATTCCCCTTCGGGAACCGGCTTGAGCGTCTCGGGGTCCAAAATCTCGCAGTAGAAGTGGTCCTCGGCGATATGGAGCCCGTTGCGCTCGGCGCATTCCATGGCGACGCCCGGCCCCATCACCTCGGACAGGCCGTAGACGTCGCAGTACTGGATGCCCAGCTTCTCGGAGATCTCGTCGCGCATGTTCTGGGAGCAGGGCTCGGCGCCGAAGATGCCGCCGGAGATTTTGAACTCGGTGGCCGGGTCGTAGCCCATCTCGATGGCCGTGTCGGCGATGAACAGCGCGTAGGAGGGCGTGCAAGCCAGGATGTCGGTGCCCAAATCGCGCATCATCTGCACCTGGCGCTTGGTGTTGCCCGACGAGGTGGGGATGACGGTGCAGCCCATGGCCTCGCCGCCGGCGTGCGCTCCCAAGCCGCCCGTGAACAGGCCGTAGCCGTAGGATACCTGGATGGTGGAGTCCGCGCTGCCGCCCACCATGGCGATGCCGCGGGCGAAGCAGTCCCCCCAGTTCTTGAGGTCGTTGGCGGTATGGCCCACCACGGTCGCCTGCCCGGTGGTGCCCGACGAGGCATGGATGCGGGCAACGTCCTTGTTCGGACGGGCGAACAGGCCGAAGGGGTAGGCGTCGCGCATATCCTGCTTCACCAGGAAGGGGAATCTCTCCAGGTCCTCGAAGGTGCGGAAGTCGTCGGGGGTAAGCCCCGCCTCGTCGAAGCGCTGTCGGTACAGCGGCACGTTGTCGTAGGCGTTTCGCAACGTCTCCTTGATGCGCGCAAGCTGAAGCTGTGCGAGCTCCTCGCGCGGCATCGTCTCGATTTCCGGTTGAAAGTACACCTATCCTCCTTATCCTTGGGAGCTTTGCTGGGCATCGGCGCCCCCCTGGGCGCCGTCGGATTGCGAGCCCTGGCCCGAGTCCTCGCCTGATTCAACATTGCCGGAGCCTTGATCCTTGGGGGGTTCGGGCTCGTCGGGCGCCTCCGGGCCCTCCACGATCACCTCGGTGATGGGAGCATAGTTCGAAACGAAGTTATCCTGCCTGACCACCGAGCCGTCCGGCCCGTACACCGTGCGGACGACCGAGATGCGGCTGCCGTCGCTTCCGTAGGTCTTCACGTAGCTGGTGCCGGGGGCCAGCGCGTCGTCGCGCTCCCGGCGAGTATCGTGCTTGCGGCCCTCCTGCCACTCCCCCGTGTCGGTGGACACGGTGTAGCGGGGGCTCACGCCGTACAGCGACACGGTCAGATACCCGGTGCCGGACTCCGCCCGCACCAGCACATCGCTTCCCGTATCGTTCGCCCAGACGAAATCAAGATCAGGCCAGCTCACGGCAGCATCGCGCCCTATGGGGTAGCTGGCGATGTAAAGCGAGTGGTTCGAACGGCTGACCACGGGGTATCCGGCCTCGTACACCGCGTTGAACACCGTGGTGGCCACCTGGCAGATGCCGCCGCCCACCTCGGCCACGTACTCGTTGTCCACGATGGCGCCGGCATCCAGGAAACCGCGCTCCGCGTTGCAGTTCCCCGCGGTCTCGTTGAAAGACCAGCGGCCTCCGTCCGCCTCCGCGACGGAGTTGTCCAGAAGCTCGCAGGCAAGGGCGATGTTATGGTTGCGGTTCTCGGTGCCGGGAACCGTGCTGAACTCGGTGGTGAAGGAGGAGATCTGCTCCACCAGACCCGAGGAGATGGCCTCGTCCAGGGTAAGGTTCTCCGGGGCGTCCTCGGCATCGACCTCGACTTGGGCCGGGCTTTCGGCCTGATCGGAGCCGTCCGCGCAGTAGGCCTTCCCTCCCTGGCCGAACAGCGTCTCCTGCAGAAGCTCGGCCGCCTGGCGGGCATCGGGGTAATGAGCGCCCCCTCGCACGGAGACGGACACCGTCCCGTCGTCCGCAACAGAGAAATCGACCGCCGCAGCCGCCTGGCCTGAGGCCGCCAGATTAGCCACCAGCTGCGGGGCGAGAGCCTCCTCCGCAATGCGCGGCTGCAGGGTCGGGGCGCCGGAGCCGTTCTCGGCGGCAACCACCTGCACCCACTCCCCCAGCTGAGAGGCGCTCGCCTTCCACGAGGAGCCCTCGCAGGTGAACACGGCGCCCCCGTGCAGCGCCCGGGTAACCTCCGCAGCCACCCGCTGGGCGTCGGCGAGCGGAATGCGGGGCGAGGCGTTCTCGACCTCGACCACGAACGCATTGGTTCCGTAGACATCCAGGAACGCGAAGCTCAGACCCAAGGAGAGCAGCCCACGGTCCACCCTGGTACCCGATGTCCCCTCCACGGCCCGCGCACCTCCGTCGCTCACCTCAACCGAGGTCTCCACGCAGCCCGAGCCCAGGCTCTGATCGAGCATGGCGGCAAAAGACTCCAGAGCATCCCCCTCGAAAGCGCAGTAGGGCTGCAGCACGAGCACGCCCTGAGGGTCGGTTGCGGCCGGGCCATCCTCGTTCCTCACGAACTCGCCGTTCTCGTCCGGTGAGTAGCCCGATGCGACCAGCGCGTCCGTTGCCAGCGACTCGGAGTCCACGCGCGCGCCAAGCTCGGCAGCCGATGCCGTCCAGGACGATGCGACGACCCCCTCCACATCCCCGGCGGCTACCTGCTCGGCGGCGATGCTGCCCTGCGCAGGCTGCCCGTTGCCGGAGCCAGCAGCGGCCGCGTCCAAGTCGGCTTGGCTGCCGAAAGCCACGGCGGTGGCACCGTCCAGGCTGTGGTCGAAGCCCTCGTCGATGGCCCGGACGGCCTGCTCGCGGGTCATGCCGGAAAGGTCAACGGTTCCCACGTGCACGCCTTGGGCGATGCGGGGCTGCCCCGGGTCGGCGAAGAAGGAGGCCTGCTGGTCCTTGGGCGCCAGCAGGACGACCGCGACCAGGGCGATCACGGCGACGACAACCGCACCGAGGACGAGCCCTGTGCGGCGGGACGCCGACGCTGCGGCAGCCGCCCCGGCCCGGCGCGAACGCTGCTTGCCTGCCGCCCGCGCGGACGCCCCCTGCTTGCGCACGGTCGGCCTGCGCTTTCCCGGGGATCGCTTCGAACCGTCAGCCATGGCTTCGCTCCCCGTCGGCAGAGGAGACCCTTATGGCCCTCACCTTGCGCAACATGGCGACCACATAGTAGGCGGTGGTGAACACGCCGAGCGCAAGGCCGGCATAGATGAACCAGATGCCCCAGGAGCAGGCCGCACCGTTCAATCCGGGCAGCCACGGGACGTCCACCAGGGAAAGCCCGGGTACCAGGGGCATGTTCAGCAGCAGACCGGCGAACCCCACGAACAGCAGCGTCGTGCACACCTTCCCCGCGTAGATGACGTCGACGCGGGCGCCGTAGCGGCGCAGGAAGTACATGCCGCCCAGCAAAAGCGCCAGGTCCCGCCCCAAAACCAGCACTACAATCCACAGCGGCAGCCTGCCCACCACAAGAAGGCCGACAACTCCCGATATCATGAGCAGGCGGTCCACCGCCGGATCCAGCAAACGTCCCAGCTTGGAGACCGTATGGGTGCGCCGAGCGATCTGCCCGTCCAGGAAGTCGGTGGAAGCGGCCAGGGCGAACACGACGGTGGCTGCGATGCCGTGGCCCCGGAGCAGCAGGGCGAGGAAGAGCGGCACCATGCACAGGCGGACGAACGAGACGACGTTGGCAGCGGTGAGGATGCGGTCCGTCACCTCCTGCTCGCCCGAGCGCTCTTCGTTTCGTCCCTGGGGTCCCATAGGAAAAAGCCTTCCGTCCACGTAGCGTTAAAGCGCTATTGTACCAGCTCCTTTAGCCCTACGACGTACAGGAAGGCTCCTTCACGCCATTTTCGTCAAAGGCAAAGCATTCTGAATCTGCCGCCCTAAGATGCTGCGAGGGCCTCCGACGACCTCGCCTTTTCCCTCTCCGGCACTTCGAACACGTCCAGGTGCTTCTTCGCCGAAGGCGCCGGATAGGCAGGGTCCATGGAAAGGCAGTGCTTGGGGCACTCGCGGATGCAGGTGCCGCACTGCACGCAGCGGAAGCGGTCGATGGACCAGGTACGGGCCGCCTTGTCCACCGAGATGGCGCCGCAGGGGCAGCGCTTCTGGCAGATGCCGCAAAGGATGCACAGCGTAACGTCGATCTTCACCTGGCCCTTCTGACCGGGTGCCGGCAGCTTCTTCTCGGAGGGGTACTGGATGGTCTCGGGATGCTTGACGAGCCCCGACAGCGTCATCTTCCCCAGTTTCATCACGCCCATGGCAACCTACCTTTCCGTGCAGCTGATGCAGGGGTCGATGGTCAGGATGATCATGTTCACGTCGGCCAGGTCGCATCCGGCCAGCGCCACGGTCATGCCCGCCAGGTTCTGGGACGTGGGGGTGCGCATGCGCATGCGGTCCAGGTACTTCGTGCCGTTGCCGCGCGCGTAGTAGTAGCATTCGCCGCGGGGCTGCTCCACCACCATGGACGACTCGGCGCCGGCCGCGGGAGCCCCCTTCACGTCCACCGCGATGGGACCTTGGGGCATGCGCAGGATCATCTCCTTGATGATCTCGATGGATTGCAGCACCTCGCGGGCGCGCACGTCCATACGGGCGTAGCAGTCGCCGTCGGTGGAGGTAACGGGCTGGAAGTCGGAGAGCTGGCCGTAGGCGCCGATGCCGAGGGTGCGCACGTCGTAGGCGACGTTGCTCGCCCGGGCGAAGGGCCCCACCATGGAGAGGTTGCGGGCGTCCTCGGTGCTGAGGTAGCCCACCCCCACCGTGCGGTTCTTGACCGAGCTGTCCTTAAGGAACGCGTCGCAGATCTGCTGGTACTCGGAGCGCAGCCCCTCGAGCACATCCAAGATGTGCTTGAGCTGGGCCACGTCGATGTCGCGCACGACGCCGCCAACCTTCACCACCGACAGGATGACGCGGCCGCCGCAGGTCTTCTCGAAGATGTCCAGCACCCGCTCGCGCAGGCGCCAGCAGTGCATGAACAGGCTCTCGAAGCCGAAGGCGTCGGCGGCGAGCCCCAACCACAGGATATGGCTGTGGATACGGGAGAGCTCGTGCCAGATGACCCGCAGGTACTGCGCCCGCTCGGGGATCTCCACGCCCATCAGGCGCTCGACGGTCTCCGCGTAGCCCATGGAGTGCCCGAAGGCGCAGATGCCGCAGATGCGCTCGGCCACGTAGACGAACTGCTGGTAGTCGCGCGTCTCCACCAGCTTCTCGAGCCCGCGGTGCACGAACCCGATCTGAGGGATGGCCTCGACGACCTTCTCGTCCTCCACCACCAGGTCCAGATGCAGGGGTTCGGGCAGCACCGGGTGCTGCGGGCCGAAGGGGATGATAGTCTGCTTGCCCATCGCGATCAGGCCTCCTTCCCTTCCGCCGCCGCAGCCGCCTTCGCAGCCTTGGCCGCCTTGGCCTTCATGGCCGCGCGAACTTTGGCGGCCTTCTCGGGATCCATGGCCGAAAGCTTCGCCTCAAGCTCCGCATCGGCCTGGGCGGGCGCTTCCGCCTTCGGGGCCGCGGCCTTGGCCTCCTTGGCGGCCTTCGCCGCCGCAAGCTTCCTCGCCTTCTCGCGGGCCTCCTTCTGCGCCGGGCTGATCACCGTCATGGGCGAGGCCTGGGACACCGCGTAGAAGTGGCCGCCGAAGTCGATGGCGATGTTGTCTATCTGCACGCCGAACAGGTCGTGGGCCTCGTTCTCGAACACGAAGGCCGCCAGGAACTGGTCGGTGATGCTGGGCACGTGGTCCTGGGGCTTCACTCCCTCGATCTCGTGGTTCACCAGCACCCCGTCCTTCATGAAGGAGTAGACCAGGTTCACGCCGTCCTCGGTTGCCAGCGCGAGCATCTGGACGAAGCGCCATCCGTCTTCCTTGCATTGGGCAGCCAACGCGGGCAGCCCCTCGACGGTCAGCGGGACGAACTGGCTTGCAAACGTCACAGCGCCGCCTCCTTCCTCTTCGATTTCAGCGCCTTGGACTTCTCGTCCAGCACCGCCACCCCCTGCACCACCGCGTCTATGATGGCCTCGGGGCGCACGGCGCATCCGGGCGCGTACACGTCCACCGGTATGACCGAATCGACGCCGCCGAGCACGTTGTAGCAGTCGTGGAAGATGCCGCCGGTGCAGGCGCAGATGCCGCAGGCCACCACCACCTTCGGCT
>DBFAWQ010000261.1:0-20861 GCA_048242115.1 Eggerthellaceae bacterium | reverse complement strand
CGTTTAGATCATGGCCAGGGTGAAGTCCTCTTCGCCGTTGAACACCTTCAGGGCCTGCTCAGCGGTGTAATCGGCAAGCGTGATGGCGCTGATGGCCTTGGTCAGGCGCACGGCTTCGTCCAGGCTGCGCTGGTGGATGTTGCGGCCCGTGGCGTTTCCGCAGGCCCCGCCCACGTGAATCTGGTTGTACAGCTGGGTGAGGAAGGTCTCGGCGTCAACGGTGGAGCCACCCGCGCACACCAGGCCCGTACGGCCGGCGGCCATGGAGGCGATCTTCAGCGCCTCGAAGGGGGTGCGGGTGTCGTCGCCCTCGGGCTTCGGCGGGTTCACCTTCACGAAGTCGGCACCCAGGCACAGCGCCACGCCGGCGGCACCGGCGATCAGGTCGGGGTCCTTCTCGGCCTTCACCGCTTCGCCGCGAGGGTAGATCCACAGCACCACAAGCAGGCCGTTTGCATGGGCCTGGGCGATGAGGTTGCCGGCCTCGGCCATCATGGTGGCCTCGTACTCGCTGCCCAGGTAGATGGTGTAGCCCAGGCCCACGATGTTCACGCCGGCCTCGCGCATGGCAAGCACGGCCTCCAGGTCGTACAGCTGCGGCGAGTAGGGGTCCTCCTGCTTCGTGGACACCAGGTTCGTCTTGGAGTTCATCTTAACCAGGTAGTTGATTTCCGGGTAGTCCGCCGCGTACTGGGCAATAAGGCCGCGCTGACCAGCCAGAACACCGATGACGCCCCGCTTGCCGATCTCGAACAGGTGCTGCGGGTCGGCGTCGGCGATGTCGATGCCCGGGCCGTAGAAGTCCTTGTTCATGTGCTCGACCTTCTGGTCGCACGCGAACAGCATGAGCCGCCCCGTTCCCTGGGTGGCCTTCATATAGTTCTCGATGTACTCGTCGCGGGACTCGGGCATGACATCCACGGGAACCCGTACCTGGTCACGAGTGATTTTGGGCATTGCAGCCTCCTTCGAATTGAATGCTCTACCGCCTTGTGCGGCGACCGCCGGAACCGGGCCAGCCGGCATCTCGCTGCCGGAAAAACGCCGCGAAGGCACGCTGATTTGGAATTCTAGCGAACGGAAGCCAGCGGGTCGGGTTAAGCCGTTCCTTTACACGGAAAAGCCGCGAAGCAGGCGTCCCGAGCCCCTGATAGCCCAGTTGCGGCAGAGATTCGGGGTTTGGCAAATGCCCCGTTGCTTCCCGAAAGGAAACTGCACAGAAGAGGAGAAGCTGCAGGAAGAAAATCCCAGGTCGGCGTTTTCCGCGAGCCCAGCTGCCCTCCCGTCTGCCCCGACGCCATTTGCCAAACCCCGAATCTCTGTCACTTTTCGGAGGGGACAGCCCCGAAGAAGCTTCCCGTCCCTACAAGTAGTCGTAGGGGCAGACGGCTACGCCGTTGACTTCCACCTGGAAATGCAGGTGCGGCCCGCTGGACTGGCCGGTGGACCCCACGGCGGCGATGTTCTGGCCGCGCTCCACACTCTGGCCCGCCGTCACGTACACCGCGGAGTTGTGCATGTACTTCGTGACCAGGCCGTTTCCGTGGGCGATCACTACCCAGTTGCCCGCGCCGCCGTTGTAGCCGCCGTCGTTGGTGGCGTAGATCACCGTGCCCGACTCGGCCGCGTACACCGGCGTTCCCATGGGAGCGGCCATATCGGTGCCCTTGTGGAACGAGTTGTCGAAGTCGCGCCAACCCCAACCGCTGGACGTGGACGCCCCCGGGCACGGGTTCGCGAAGGTGCCGTAGCCGGAATCCACCGAAGCCCCGGCCGATCCGCTGTAGCCGCCGGATTCGGAAGCCCCCGCCTGGGTGGCCGACGAAGCAGCCGCACGGGCCTCCTCCTCGGCCTTCGCCCGCGCCTCGGCTTCGGCCTTCGCCTTGGCTTCCGCTTCTTGGCGCGCCCGCTCCGCCTCCTCGGCGGCGCGACGGGCTTCCTCCTGCTCAAGCTCGTACTGCGCCTCCAGGTTGGCGATGTCCTCGGTGATCTTGGAGGCTTCCTCCACCAAGGCCGCCTGCTTGGCGGCAATCTGCTCCCGCAAAGCTTCGGCGTTGGCCATCTGGGTTTCGGCCTCCTGGCGCTGGGCTTCGAACTCGTCGCGAGCAGCCTGGGCCTCGGCCTGCAGGTCGCGGGACTCCTGGATAAGTTTTGCGTCGGATACGAACAGGCTGTTCGCCAAATGCCAGTAGCTCACCATGTCGCTGAAGCTGCTTGCCCCCAGGGAAACCTCCAGGTAGGTCTCGTAGCCGCCGCCGTTCTTGTACAGCTGACGGGCACGCCGGCTCAGCTGCGCCTGGACGTCCCTCATGCGCTCCTCGGCGCTGGTCAAGCGGTTCTGCGCCTCGGTCTTGGCCGCTTCGGCCGCATCGTGAGCCGCCAGGGCCGCGTCGTATTCGGCCTGGGCGTTGTTCAGGTCGGTCTGCAGCGCGTCGATGTTGTCGAAGATAAGGTCGGCCTGAGCCTGCAGCCCGTCGATCTCCTCGCGCTCGACCGAGAAGGCGGCCTGAGGGAACAGCGGGGTAAGAGAAGCCGATAGCGCAACTGCAAGAAAACCGCAGACCATCGGCCTGGTGAATGTGGAAGTAGCCCTGCAACGCGGGGACATGATGTGTTTCATGGCGTGTGTGTCCTCGTTCGGTTCGGCGCTTTTCGGCGCGTGCATTGCGGTTATGTTAGCACGCCCGAGCGGCCCCCGCCCCAAATGCACCCATCGTCCACGTTTCCATGGGCGCACGGGCGCTACAAGGCGGCGGTGAAGCGCAGGTTCAGGTCCACCGCGGTGTCGATGCCGGCGACGGTGCCCGAGCTGGTGTACTGCCACATGGCGAAGCGCACGGGGGCGGTGGGCACTACGGTATCGTACTCGGCCAGCCACAGCGGGTACTCCGTGAGCTGGGACAAGTGGTAGCGGGACAGGTCGTGCAGGTTGCCGTAGATGATGGGCGAGTAGCCGGCGGCGCTGATGGTGTCGCAGAAGGCCTTGGCGCATTCGGTCATGGTGGCGCGGTCCACGGTGTTGGCCCGGGCGCCGTCGGCCGAAACCATCTCGTGGTCGTAGGCGATAGGAAGGTCCAGGCTGCGACCGTTCAGCTGGTCGATGACGAACTGCGCCTCCTCCCGCGCCTCGTCGGCCGACACCGCCTGCGAGAAGAAGTACACCCCCACGTCCAGCCCCGCTTCGGAGGCCGCGCCCAGGTTGTACTCGAAGTAGTCGTCGACGGCCACCACCCCTTCGGTGTAGCCGCGGTTGCCCAGGCGCACGTAGGCGAAGTCGATTCCGTCGGCGGCCACGGCGTTCCAGTCGATCCACCCTTGGTGCTCGGAAACGTCTATGCCCAGTTGGGAGGCAAGTTCACCATTCTCGTAGTAGGCCAAGCGGCCGTTTTCGTCCACGAGGCCATCCCAGTCGTAGGGGCTTTCGAAGGTCGCCAGCAGCTCGGCATCGGCGTTGCTGGCCAACTGCTCGGCCGTGAGAGGCGCGGAGGAGGGGGCATCGTTTTCGGACGGCCCGCTGCAGCCAACGCCCGCCCCGCCGCCCGAGCACGAGGCCACGCCGATGAAAAGCGCCACAATCGCCACCACCGCGACCACCAGCACGACGAATCGCAGGTCGAGCCCCTGCCGAGGGCCCTTGAAGCGGGATTGCCCCGACCCATGGGACGGGCGAACGCGCACGGAAGACCCTCCGGCAGCATCGCGTCCATGAGTCGAACGACCCCGTGCAAAAGGCTTCGATTCGCCCGTGAATGAGGGAGCGCTCGATTCGACATCGCGATGACTGTAGGAACTGCGGAAACGACCGTCGTCGCTTCGCACGGAGCGGCCGCTGAGGGCATGTCGAGGATGAGGTGTCATGGCTCCATTCTAGCAAGGCTCCCGCAGGACCTGACGAAAGGCGCCGGTTTCTGCGCCGAGAATTCGCAATGCCGACAGGGGGATGACAGGGGCCGAAAAACAAGAAGGCGCATTCCCCTGAATGCGCCTTGTGCGCGCGGCCGAACCGCGCTTGCAAGCAGTTCCGCTCGCGAAAGCGCCCGACCGGCGGGCGCCTACGGAGGCGTTCCATGGGCCATAAGCACCCAGGCTCTCTCGACCTGGAGCCGGCGAGGCGGCAGCGCTCCCCAGCGCCCGTTCCGCCAACGACTTGTACCCCGAAGCCGCAGCCAACCGCTAGCCACCCTTTCCACGCGCACCCCTTGCGCATTGAAAGGGCTGGTCACCGGTGCTGTCTCTCACAGCAGCACCGAACGGCCGGATGCTTCGTTAGTCCCGCTTCGCCACATATGGCGCATCGGGAAAGCCGACGCCTGCCCATGGACCACGCCGTCCATGCAACGGAAATGCCCTTGTGAAGGTCCCGTCGCGAAGGCCGTCGCCGAAAGGGCCGACCTCTCCGCGCATCGCTCTGCCCGGCCAGAAAAGCGCCCGCGGCAGTTACCGTCCCGACGCCCATCCGTCACAAAGCGACCAACGAATTGTAATCTGTTCGAAACAAAAAAGCAAGGTGCCGCAAGCGTCCCTGCCCTCAGGAAGCCAAGGGCCTACTTCGGCGAGATCTACCGTAGCGGCACCCAGTCCGTTGCAAGCGTCTCCGCCCTCAGGAACCCAAGAGCCCCTCCCGCAAATCGACCGGCTCCGGCAAACGACCTGTCCCCTCGCCATGTCCTTTGCCATGCAGCCCCTTGCCATGTGCCGCCCCCATGCCATGCGCTTCAGCCCTCATGTCGCGGATGACGTTTCTGCCACCGGAATTGGCACAACCGTCGTCCGCGGCGCGCTTCCGTGGCAGAAACGTCCTCCGAAACGCGTTTCCGTGGCACAAACGATCGTTTGGAGGTCATGCGGCGTGCAGACTGTCATTTGGCGGGTCACTCCCGGCCCGGCACCATTCTCGCGATTCCGCGATTGGAATCAATTCGCATTATCAGTGTTTTTATGTGCGAAGATGCCCGATATGCACGATTTTCCCTTGGGCGCAGAAAGCGAGAGAGAGCATCGGCGAAGGTCGGGCGAGCTGGCGGGTGCAGCCGGAGAGCTCTGCCAGAGTTGGCGGCGCTACGGAACGGGCAGCATGCCGCCAGGAAGTTGGACGACTCGGGCGGCGGCTTCGTTGGCGGCGGCGAGGGCGTCTTCCCAGTTCAAGCCGCGAGCGTAGGCAGCGGCCAACGCACCCAAATGCGTGTCGCCGGCACCGATGGTGTCCGCGATGCGCGACGGGGGCACCGGCATGGAGGGCACGAAGATGCGGCGAGCGGCCTCCTCCCGTTCTGGAAAAGTATCGCTGGCCGAGACGGCTCCAGGGACTTCGAAGATTGCCGCGCGAGGAGCCGAAACCGCATCTATGGCGCGGGGAACAACCCTCTCGGCAGGGGAAGCGACACGGTTGGCGAATGTGGCGCCCGAGCTCGCGCAGGCAGCGCTCGAGGCAGAAACAACCGTCTCCGGGAAGAAGGCGTAGCTGCCCTTCGGGCCGGCGGTGATTACGCAGACGTTGCCTGCGGCGTCTGCCAGCTGCTGGCCCGCGTCCTCCAGCGTCTCGCAGCCCGTGAACTCCAAGGCCTCCTGGTCGTTGAGGTGCCAGATGGGGTGCAGCGCGTTCAGCCGATCGATAAGCTCCTGCGGAAACGTGGGCAGCAGCGGTCCAGGGCCGAAGAACAACGGCAGGCTCGGATGGCGCTCGAAGAAGCGCACGATGGCCCGGCCGCCAGCACCGCCGATTTCGAAACCCGAGGCCAGAGCACAGGAAAAAGCTTGGGAGTCGGCGCATTCGGCATCCAGCTCGGCGAACCATTCGTCGCGAAAGTGACGCTCGATGCCGGGCAGCGTCACCATGGTACGCTGCCCGTCGGGCTCCACGAAGCAGACGCAGGCGCCGCTGTCGTGCTGGGCCGACTCGCAGTTCGCAGCTGGTCGGAACGCTTCCAAGCCCAGCTCGGCCAGACGCTGCTTCACGAAGCCGGCGAACATTCCTTGGCCCAGGGGTGCGAACAGGCGGCAGGGAACGCCGGCGTCCAGCACCGCCGCGGCCGAGTTCAGCGCACAGCCGCCCAGCGTGGCACTGACAGACTGCACCACCACGCCCTCCCCCGAACCAGGAAGCCGAGGAACGTGGCACACCGCATCCACCATGACGGCCCCCACTGCCAGCACAGGCCGCGGGGCCGGCGAACCTTCCGCCAGCCCCGCGTCGATTCTATTTCCAGCAACGACTGCCACTGCCGTTTTGCCAGGCAACCTTACGGGTTGCAGTGGCCGCAGGGGCTGTAGCCCTTGGCGATAGCGGTGGCTCGATCGGGAAGAGCAACGCGGTTAGCGGCCGCAATCTTCTTCTCGTCCTGACATCCTGCCACATGGAACTTCATCGTGGAGCTGTTGCCCACGTAAGCCGTCGTGACCGACTGGTCCGACCCGACGTTCTCGTCCTTGGAGGCCTGCCCGTAGTTCGGGATCCACACCCCGTCGGCGCCGACGTAGTACTTGCCACCGTCAACCCAGCCGTCCGTCGCCATGGCGCCCGAAGCGCCCACGTAGTAGTCGCCGACCCACTGGTTCGCGGCCATGGAGCCGTCGCCGTTCAGGTAGTACCAAGCGCCATCGACGCTCTTCCAACCGGTGGCCATGTCGCCACCGCCGTTGAGGTAGTACCACTTCCCGCCGACCTGCTTCCAACCCGTAGCCATGTCACCGCCGGAATTCAGGTAGTACCAGGTACCCCCGACGTTCTTCCAACCGGTAGCCATATCGCCGCCGTCGTTAAGGTAGTACCAGGTGCCGCCCAAATCCAGCCAGCCGGTCTGCATGTAGCCCGAGCCGTCGAAGTGGTACCAGTTGCCGCCGATGAGCTGCCAGGAGCTCGTGGGGTAGGTGCCGTCGGCCCAAGAATACCACCAGCGGTCGCCGCTCTTCGCCCAGCTGTTGGCATGCCATGCACCCGAGGAGTCGGACCAGTTCCACTCGCCGTTCACCTTGTACCAGCCGGTCTGCATGGCGCCGCCGTTCGGATCGAAGTAGTACCAGGTGCCGCCTATCGCCTTCCAGCCGGTGGCCATGCGGCCGCCGTTGCTGCCGTCGAGGTAGTACCAGGTGCCGCCCACGCGCTGCCAACCGGTGGTCATGGCGTAGTTGTCGCCCATCCAATACCAGCCGGTGCCGTCATGCACCCAACCGGTCTGGAGCCGCCCCTCGTCGTTGGCGAAGTACCAGCCGTTGTCGTCGCTTAGCCAGCCGCTCACGGGGCTGCCGTCAGCCAGATTGGCGTACCAGTAGTAGTCGTCGCCTTCCCAGGCAAGATCGATGGAAACCGGCAGGTACTCCACGGGCAGGTAAGCCTGCAGCGCCGCACGGAACTCGGCCACGGTCATGAGGTCGGCGGTGTCGTCGGTCCAGCCGAAGGTCTGGCCGTGGGAGGTCATGTATTCGCCATCGGTCGGCTCGGCAACCGCAAAGCCGGTGATGTTGTAACCAGCGGTCGCAATGTTGATGTAATGGCCGGTCCAGTCAAAGCCGTAGCCCTCCTCGTACAACTGCTTCTCCGTGAAATACCAGCCATCGAAAGGGTCGTCGTAGCCCCACGCCAGGTTCTCGCCCACGCTATAGGCACTCGAATGCTCATCGTTGTCGCGCGACCAGTTCAGCTGCACCTCGGCGATGGCCATGAGCTCCGGATCCACCTTCAGCGCTTCCAGTTTCCCGCCGTGCTCGGGGTCGGTTCCCTCCTCGATGCGCAGGTCGTTGCACTCGTCCATGAAGCCTACCGAGCGCCACAGGTTGTACATGCTGGTGGCATCGCCGTCGGCCCCCATGTCGGTCCAGCCAGCCACCTTCGACGCCGGGTTCTCCAGCACCTCCACGGCCTTCTCGCCCTTCGCGCCCAGGCTCTTGAAGAAGCCGAGCGACCCCGCCTCGATGCGCTGCTGCACCTGGGCATCAGTCAGCTCTGCGCCGAAAGCGCGCTGGGCGGACAGCCCCGAAGCAGCCGTCGCCCCAGCCAGGCACAGGCATAGCGCCACCGCCGCGGCCAGCAGCTTCCCCGCTCCCAAGCTGGCGACGCCGAAGCGCCCGCAGCTCTGCCGACTTGCACTTCCCATAGAAAGACTCCTCTCTCCTTGGCCTTTCACTTCTGGAAACAGTATAGCAAGACACCTATCGGCTTTGAAGAATTCGAAAGGGCAAAGCGGGGGCGGCCTGCCGATTGCTTCCGTGAACGCGAGGGGTCGCTCCACGCACGCGGACCTGTTTCTACGATAACTTTTGGGGAAGCTGTGGCGAACGTCCGACTTTTCGGTGCAGCGGCCAACGGAACGGAAGGGATTAGCCGTGCATAACTATAATTGCGCATCACGGAGGACGAAGCAGCCACTCCGCGAACCGTCGGTCGCGCGCCCGTCGCGCATCCCACGTGACACGCCTCCGATCGGGCTGGGAGGGCCCTTTCCTGGCGACGGCTGCAAAGCTTAAGGAAGGTTCGCGCAACGCGAGCCCAAGGAAAGGAAAGGCCCCACCTATGCAGAACACCACGAAGAAGCGCGCCGCTGCCCTGGCCGTCATCGCCACCCTGGCCGTGCCCATGGCCCTGACCGGCTGCGGCGGGAACTCCGAGCCCGCAGGCAAGTACGTCGCCGGCACCTACACCGCCGAGAGCCGCGGCATGGGGCCCATCACGGTGACCGTGACCGTTGACGACAACGACATCACCGACGTCGCCATCGAGGGCACCGGCGAGACCGCCGGCCGTGGCGGCAAGGAGGCCATCGAGGACGGCACCTTCGCCGCCCAGATCATCGAGGCCCAGTCCGACGAGATCGACGGCATCACCGGCGCCACCCTGACCACCAACGGCGTGAAGGCCGCCCTGGCCGACGCCCTGGCCCAGGCCGAGAACAAGTAGCACCCCTTCGCGAACCATCTCTTCGCGACAACGCGGCGCCCCCTCGAGCCACCAAGCCCGAGGGGGCGCCGCTTTTTCGAGAAGCAATGGCCCTTCCGGCCGCCAACAGCCGGGCGCAGCCCCCTACCCCGCGAGCAGCCACTTCCAGGCGGGGCGGACCCGGATTACGCCCTCGGGCACCTGGATATCGGCCTCATCGTCGAAGGTGACGATCAGCCCCTCTTCCCTGCGGAAGCGCGCCATGGCTTCCCGCATCGCCGACAGCTCGCGCTTGCGGGTCTTGGGGTCGTCCATGGAAAAGCACACCTGCACCAGCGAAAACGCCTCGTCGGCCAGGGCGTCCCCCTCCACGAAGTCGACCTCCTTGCCCGAAGCGAGCTTGAGCATGGCGATATCCCCCAGCCGCCCGGCGCGCCGACGACGGCGAAGCTCCAGGTAAACCGCGGTCTCAAGAGCGAACGTCAGCCCGTCGGCGGTGGCGATGGACAGCGCCCAGTACAGCCCGGGGTCCGCCGCGTACAGCTTCAGACCTCCCAACCGCACCTTCTGAGCCGAGTAGCTGAACTCGAACACCTGATAGGCCAGATGAGCATCCTCGAAGGCGTCGACGAGCTGCGTCACCGTTGCGCGCCCAGGGGTGTAGCCCGCTTCCTTGCTCTTGTTGTCCAAACGCGAAATGGAGACGTCCCGGGCGCTCGAAGTCACCACCGACCGCGCAAGTGAGCTTGCGAACGCCGCATTCGAGAACCCAAACCGCTCCACCACATCCCGGGCGACCGTAAGCCGCGCATAGCCTTGCAGAAGCTGGGCTCGTTCCAGGTCATCGAGGCCTTGCGCAGCCGGAAAACCACCTTCCACCAGGTACTCCCGCAAAGCCTTCCTCAAAGACGACCCGAGCACGCGGCTGTCCAGCGACTGGTCGGCCGAAGGCTCCAGCCCCTGGGCGCGCAGATACTCGCGAAAACTGTACGGCAGCAGTTCGTAGGACACCGACCGACCCCGAAACTCGGTGGCCACGTCCTCCGAGAGCATCCGGGAAGAGGAGCCTGTGACGTACATGGCCACTTTCTCCGTGTCCAGGATGCGGCGAACCGTAACGTCCCAGCCGGGAACGTCCTGCACCTCGTCGAAGAACAGGAACGCCCCTTCGGCCCGCGCCGCAGGGTTTATCTCGTAGAAGCATTCGAGAACGTCGCTCACGAGCGTTGGGGGAAAGGGCCTCAGACGGTCGTCGTCGAAGTTGAAGTAGCAGATGCGGCCCTTATCAATCCCCGAATCAAGAAGCGCCAGAATCTCCTGGTACAACCTAAACGTCTTCCCCGACCGGCGCATCCCGACGACGACTTTCGCCGTGGACCCGATCTTCGGCGCCTGGATTTTCCCGAGCGAAAGGTCCCGCGGAACCACCCCCTCCCCGATAGACGGCAACACGTTAGCCATGAAGTCCGTAAGCATATACCGAACGACAGCCTTGATGTCTTCCACGTGCGCCCCTTTCCGACCGCGCTGGCGTAGTCTCTCGTCTGCGAAGCAGCAAATCTGATAAAAATTTTATCAGATTTTCGGAAAATCTGTAAGAAAATTTATCAGATTGATAGTTCAGAGTCCCGTAACCGACCACCTTCACTTACGGCGCCAGCGTCGCTATCGGAACCACCAGAACACCGTCCTCGCGGCGATAGGCATATCCGCCTAGCCCTTCCGCGACGGCGAGGAACGCAGGGGGCTTCGCCCCGGCGGCTTGCACCTTTTCCGAAACGGACTTCAGATTTTTCGCCGCCTTGTCCGCCTGGCTGTGCCCGAGCTTTATCTCTATTGCAGCCCAATCGCCGTCAGCGGCCTCGATGATGACATCGACCTCGAGACCTGCCTGGTCGCGATAATACATAAGCTTTGCGTCCATCGTCTCTGCGTAAATCAAAAGGTCGCGCACGCAGAGGCACTCGAACATAAATCCCAGTGACTCAAGGTCCCGAGAAAGACTCTCTCGCGTCGCGCCGAGAATTGCCGCCGGGAACGACGGGTCCACGAAATGGTATTTCGGCCTCTTGTTTATGCGCAAAGGGGACCGAAGGCGGGGCGCCCATCCGCCTATCTCCTCGATAACGAAAACCCTCTTGAGCGCGCCAAGGTAGTCCGTCACCGTATCGGGAGCAAGGGGGCCATCTGCGGCGGTTTCGGTCATGTCCGCGATGATGGTCTTGCTCTTCGTTGCCTGCTCGGCGTTCCGGGCAAGCGAGTGGAGCAGGCGCATGACCTTTTCGGGTTCCCTCCTCACCCCGTCAACCCTTGTGAGGTCGCTCTGACATACCTCTTCGACATAGCCCTTGATCACCCGCTGAGCCCGTCCGGAAGGCCTTCCGACCGCCGCCGGCCAGCCTCCCCGCACCACAAGTTCGCATAGGTCGGAAAGCGCAAAACCCGGTGCCTGCGAAGAAGGCAGTTCGCCCTGGAACAAGCCCTTCAGGGAAACGGTCCCGTTCGACTCCCCCGACTCGTAAAGGGACATGGGCCGCATCCTCAGTTTGGCGATTCGCCCCACGCCTGAATGCATAGGAGCATCCCATTTGCCACCCTCGGTCTTCTTCTTGGGAACGGAGGATCCCGTCAGAACGAATCTGTCCCGCTTGCCCGTACGGTCCACTTTGTTCCTCACGCCATCCCACAGCATAGGGACTTCCTGCCATTCGTCGATGAGGCGTGGTCCGGCGCCTTCGAGGGCGCTGGCAGGATCGATCATGGCCGCCTCAAGGTTCTGAAAGTTACCAGCAGGGTCCATAAGGTCGAGCTCGCTGTTAGAGAAAGCCCGGCCGGTCCACGTTTTGCCGCAGTATTTGGCACCCTCGAGGCATACCGCCCCAAAGTCTTCTATATCCTCGGAAACCCGTTCGTCAATGACGCGAGGGATGTAGTTCGCATCCTTCAGCCTGCCATACGGAATACCTTCGAATGACATTGGAACCACCTTGTTCTTCGCTATTCAAACAGAGATTCTATCAGGTGATTCTTTGGTTTGCAAGCTATTCATTAGTTGTTTTGCAAGAAACTTGCTAGTTGATTTGCAAGAGATTCACTAGTTGGTTTGCAAGCAGTTTTCTAGTAGGCCCATAGCGGATATGCGTTCAAGACGATAGACGTCGCTCCTCATAGCCTAACCGCCTCCCGTAAAACGGCGTCGCGGAAAGGGCCGGCGTCGAGCTCGGACATCTCGAAAACGTCCACCCGTTTGCCCGAAAGCCGATGCAGGTCCTCGGCGACGCCGAACACGTTCAGCGCCCGGAACCCCGGGTTGCCCTCGAGAAGCAGGTCGATGTCGGACACCTCGTCAGCCTGCCCGCGGGCATAAGATCCGAACAGGCTCGCCGCGCGCATGTCGTACTCGGGCAGCAACGGCAGGACCATGGCGCGAATATCGCCTATGGTGAGCACGTCCGAGACCGCCATCGAATCACCGCCCTTCGAATCTACCGCCGCACCATCATAACACGAGGCAGGTCCGCCCACGGCGCGCATTCCGCGTCTCGCTCCCCCTTGGCTTTGACGGGGCCGTTTTCGTGTGCATCCACACGTTTTCGTATCGCGATCCCGCAATATCCGCCGAACGCCAGACGAACACCATGCCATCATCTCCGTCCCTTTGACATGTGCCATCATCCCCGTCCCTTTGACATGTGCCTTTGACATGTGCGAACCGGCCGCATTTCGTTCGGCTTTGGCAGAAAACGAGGCTGGAAAATGCACGAGCGACGGTTTTGGCACTACCACCCGCACTTCGTTCGGTTTTGACAGGAGCGCTCCCAGGTGGTAAAGCTTCTGAACTGGGATTATGTTATCGCAAGGCTTTCCAGGGCCTTTGCTGGCGGTAAATTGGATGCCAAAACCGTCGCTTGTGCGATTCGAAGTGCGGAAACGTGCCAAAGCCGCCCCAAGTGCGTAGTCTGCTGCCAAAACCGTCGCTTGTGCGATTTGGGAGGTGCGGAAACGTGCCAAAACCGTGCGAAGCGCAATCTTCAGCGCGAAGGCCGTACAGGCGGGTCAAAGCGGGCTGCGGTGAAGCATCGAAAAGCCAGTGGGACGAAGCGGAAAGGGGCGCCTGGTGGGACGGCCGGTCTGGGCGCGCTGCCGCAAAACGAAGGAGGGCGCTTTGCGGGTTGGGGCGGCCAGTCTGGACGCGCTGTGGGGCGAAGCGGAAAGGGCCGCCCGGTGCGTGGACGGCCCTGGGGGTGCGGCGAGGGCGAGGGCGGGAGCTCGAGATACTAGGGGGCAAGTTGCAGCTTAGTGCCTTGGCCTCGGGCGCCCCATGGGCCCTTGCGGGCTCCGGGACGGCGGCGCAGTAGAAAGAAGGCCGCCCAATCGGACGGCCCTCTTGCGGTGTTTGCAGAGTCGCTCACCTTTGCTCTTGCAACCCTATCGTTCTCTTACTCTTTTTTACGCCTCCTTCGGCGGTGAAGCGAGCTGCTTGCTGCTTACTCCTGCGCCTCCGCCCCCGGGGCCCTTACTGACTCTGGGAGCGGAGGTGGCGAAGCGGGTCGCTGGCTGGTTGCTTACTCCTGCTCTTGCTCCTCTTTCGGTGGCGAAGCGGATTGCTTACTGCTTACTCCTGGCTTTCGGCCTCCTCCTCTTCTTTGCGGCTGCGGATGCGGGCCACGATCAGCATGGCGAAGGCGCCTGCGGCCAGGACCAGCAGCCAGTTGAAGGTGTTGTCGCCGGTGATGGGCAGGTGCGGCAGCCAGATGTCCAGCTCGTCCAACGGGTCGCGGTCAGGCTTGGGCAACGGCTTGGGATCGACGGGCTCTTCCGGATCCGGCGTCTTGTACATACCGAAGTCCACCGGCCTCTCAACCTCGGGCACCCAGTTGTACGGGGTGAGGAAGTTGTAGGTCTGCCCGTAGGCGTTCGGCTCGGTGCGACCGGCCTGGAAGTAGCCGAGCACCGCCATGGAAGCGGAGGACGCATCGGCTTCGGAGCCGCCAACCGTCCGGTACATGTCGGAGTCGTCGGCATCGTTGCTGTTGTCGCCATGCCAGCCATCCGTAAGCGTGCCGCCCACGTTCATGGGCACCCACTCGTAGCCAGCCAGCATAGTGGTGCGCACCCGGTAGATGTAGGGACGGTTCTGCTCGTCGACCATGGGCAGGCCGTCGAAGCGGTAATCGCCGTTCTCGTCGGTTGCCATGGAGGCCACCGCCTGCCAACCGGTCAGCGGCACGATGCCCGCAGCGCCCAGCTCCTTCATCGAAGTAGCCACGTAGTCGCGGCCGTTGAAACCGAAGCCGCCCAACACGCCGTCGCCCGCAGGCTTGCCAGTGCTGTCCACAGCCACCGGAAGCACCATGCGCTCCAGGTAGACCATATGGTCGGGCACCGGCTGCCACGTGTCGCCCTTCAGGCCGTCCTGTTCGGGATCGATGAACACCTTGCCGCCAATGGAGGCCAGCGCGAAGGGCACCAGGCCGGTATCGTTGTGCTCGGAGTCCACGCCGCCGCGGATGACCCAGGCCGTGCCGTCGGGGCCGACCAGGTACACGCCGTTGTCGTCGGCCTGAGCGTAGGCCTGCTGATCGGTCGGCTCGGCCAGCACGATCATGCCGCCCTGCGGGTCTGCCGGATCCAGAATCTTGGTCATCTCATCAAGGTCGCTGTCCGCATTGGCGTCCGCACCCTGGTTCATGAGCGTCACGCCGTAGTTCTTCGGCAGATCGTCCACGTACACCCGGTAGCCGTACAGCACCATGGTGCGCGCACCGTCGATGTCGCGGCGCCCGGCCACCTCGAGGTCGTCGAAGTGCCAGAAGCCGTCGGCGTCGGTGACCGTGTTGGCCTTGAAGCCCTCATCCAGGTTCCAGCCCAGCTTGCCGTTTTCGTCGGCACCCCACCAGTAGCGCTCGAGCGTGATGGGCTGGTCGGGGAACATCTTCTGCTCGCCCTCGGCCCAGATGCCGTCGTAGTTGCCATCCTCCCAGATGTAGCCGCTGATGGAAGCGCGGGCAATCCGCACCACGCCGAAGTCGTGGTAGGGGCTGTTGTGCCAGTTGACCTCGGAGTAGCCGTTGGTGCCCACCTGGTTCATGATCTGGTCGATGCGGTCGTTGTAGGCGGCGCGCAGCGTGGTGGAGCCGCTGCCGTCGTAGACCGGCTGGCCGTTCTCGTCGCGACCCACGACGTTGCCGAAGATCAGCTGCGCCTTGCGCTGGGCCGCCTTGTCATCGCTGTCGGGGCTGAGCTCGACCAGCTGCTGGTAAGTGGCGTTGTTGATCCACTCGGGAGTGAGCCCCAGAGCCGCCGCCTCGGCCAGCTTCTCCTGCTCCGCCATGGTGGACGGATCGGTATCGTTGATGGCCAGGTCGTACAGGCGCTTGTCCACGGCCGCCTTCAGAGTGGCGGAACCGTTGCCATCGAACACGGGCTTGCCGTCGGCGTCGTCGCCGATGTAGTTGCCGTAGATGAGCTGGCTCATGCGGGCCTTCACCGGCTCGGCGCTGTCGTGGGCAAGCGAGGTCAGCTCTTCCTTGCTCATGCCGGCGATGGCGGCCACGCCGTAGCCCAGCGCCTCGGCCTCGGCCACCTTCTGGTTGTCGGTCATGTCGGCCACGTCGTCGGTGCCGATCTTGTCGAACTCGCCCTGCAGGTACTCGTAGCGGTCGTTGTAGGCCGCAAGCAGGCTGGCCGCGCCGTTGCCGTCGAACTGCGGCTTGCCGTCCGCGTCGTCGCCAGTGTAGTTGCCGAAGATCAGCTGCGACAAACGTGCGGCCACTGCATCGTCGCTGTCGTGGGCGATGGCCGCCAGCTGCGCCATGGAGGCCGCAGCCAGGCTTTCGGCGGTCACACCCAGGCTCTCCGCCTCGGCCAGCTTCTCTTCGTCGGTCATCTCCTGAACGGGCGTGGTGCCCACCACGGGGGCATCGGGGTCGGTCGGGTCGCCCTCGCCGTCCATCACGGCCACCGAGGTGCTGAAGCGCGGCATCGGGTTGCCGGCGATGGCAGCCGCCACGGTCTGGACCGCGGCGAACAGGGCCACCGAGGCCGCCGCCTGGCCGTCCGCAGCGCCCGCTTCCTTGGCCGCCGCCACCCGCGTTGCCACGGTGCTGGTGCCGCCGGAGATGACGCCGTTATTGTTGATCAGGTCGTCCAGGATGCCCGAGCCCTCCAGCAGCTCGTCGGCCACCTCCATGTTCGCGTACTCCTCGTAGGGACCGGCGATGCTCATGCCCTCGTCGGGCTGGGCCAGGGTGGTCAGGATGATCAGATCGCCCATCTCCTCGGCGGTATGGGCCAAGGTGACGTCGAAGTCGTTGGGCCGCAGGGCGTCCACGTCCGCATCGTAGTTCGAGTTGATGTGGTCGTCCTCGCCGATGTTCTGCAGCGTGGGCTCGTAGCTATCCTCGTCCGGGTAGCTGATGATCTCGACCCGGTAGCCGTAGAGCACCTTGAACGAGGCGCCGGAACCCTTCACCTGGTGCAGACCGGTGCCGCTGGCCAGGAAGGCCCAGTCGCCGTTGTAGACGCTGTGGTCGAAGACGCTGCCGGGGATGTTCACCGTGCCGTCGGCATCCTGGCGCACGCTCACCAGCGGCACCTCGTCGCCCACGAGCTCCTTCAGCTCGGCTTCCGTAGGCAGGGCCGCCAGACCGCCGGAGGCCAGGTCGCCTTCCTCGGCCAGCACAGCCACGTCGCTCTGGTTGAAGGACCAGTCGCGACGCCACACGTTCTTCTGGTCCTCGTCGAACTCGCTGGCCTCGGCCAGGCGGAACATCATGGCCGTCAGCGCGTTCTCCACGGCTTCGTTGCCCGGATGCTCCACCACGATCTGACCGCTGCCGTCCGGCTTGTCCAAAAGCTCGCCATAACCGTAGATGAAGAAGTAGTGCGCCCGCTCGAAGGCCTTCAGCTCCTCGTAGGTGCGCAGCGGCTTGCCCTCGGGAACGTCGGGCTGGGCGGCAAGCTCGGCCATGCGGGCATCGTAGGCGTTCTTGAGCGCCGTGCAGCCCTTGCCGTCGAACAGCGGCTTGCCATCCGCGTCATCGCCGGTGTAGTTGCCGAAGATGAGCTGGGACAGGCGCGCCTGCAGGTCGTCGTCGCTGTCGTGAGCGATGAACCCGAGCTGGGCCTTCGTAGCCTGGGCCAGCACCTCGGGCGTCACGCCGTAGCCGGCGGCCTCGGCCAGCATGCCGCCCTCGTCCATGGTGTCAACCGGCGTCGTGGCCACGGTCACGGTAGTCGGGTCGGCCGGCCCCAGAGGCTGCTCGGGCTCGGCGGTACCGCTGCCGCTGCCCGAACCGCTGCCGTCGCCCTCGTCCTCGGCAACCGCGTTGATCCAGGCGATCATGGCCTCGGGATCGTCCTCGTCCATGTTGATGATGAAGTCCAGCTCCTCCTGGGTAAGCTCGGTGTCGTCCACGGACGGCACGTCGTCCCAAGCGTCGCTGGGCGCCGATTCCAGGCTGCCGATGCCGGTGGTGTCGAACCAGTAGCGGGTCAACCGCACCAGCGCGCCCTTGATGCCGGGCTCGGACTCCTCGCTGTCCTGCAGGCCGTCGGCGTTCACGTCGTCCCACACGCGCCCGCTGATGTACACCGGGTGCTGCAGGATCAGGCCCGCGTTGCCGGCGTGCTTCAGGTACAGGCGGTTGGCCAGGTCGTAGACGATGCCCTTGTACTCCACCTCGTAGGGCTCCTTGGCGGTGTCGTTGCCGGACTTCGTCTGCTGGGCCACCACGGCGTAGGTCTCCTCCATGGTGCCGTCGTCGTTGAACTTGCCGGACATGGAGGCATCGAAGCTGTGCAGGTCCGAATCGATAGCACCCTCGGGAGCATCCACGTGGTAGCGGGACGCCATGTACTTGCCGTCGGGGTTGATGACCCGCACCGCGTAGCCCACCAGGTAATGGCTGGCGGATCCGAACGACTGCTCGTCGTCGTAGACGGGAATCTTGTTGCCTTCCTCATCCAGCACGAAGTTGCCGTCGGCGTCCACCTTCCAGCTGGCGAAGCCGTTGGTGTACGTGGGCACCTTGTGGCCGTTCTCGTCCAGCACGAACTCGCCGTTCTCATCGGTCTGGTAGCCGGCGAACACCTTGTTGAAATCGGTGCGCGGCTGGTAGACCTTCGAGATGTCGGAGCCGGGATGCGCCGGATCGGCCACGGTGCTGTCCACCAGCACGTAGCTGGGCAGGTCGTAGAAGTTGTAGTCGCCGCCCTCGTCGGTCTTGGCCACGATCTGGTGCGCGCCCAGGGTGTGGGTGCGGATGGTGCCGTCGGGGTTGAGCTGCACGCGCTCCAGCTCGTCGATGGGCACGCCGTTCTCGTCCAGCTTCACATCCACGCCGTATTGCGGGTTGCCGTTCTCGTCCAGCACGATGTCCTGGCCGTGGCCGTTCACCGCCAGCACCACCGATTCGCCGTTGCCCACCAAATTCGTGTTCTCGACCCAGGTGCCGGACTCGGAAAGCTCCAGGATATCCAGATCCAGCAGCTTCTCGTAGCTGTAAACGCGGTCGGCGCGCACGAAGTACACGGTGCCGTCGTTGCCCACAATCACGCTGCTGGTGGGCGCGGCCTTCTCCAGGCGCAGCTTCCGGTCGCCCGAGCCGTCCTCGTCGTCCTCCCAGTAGAACAGGTTGCCTTCGCGATCCTCGAACAGCTGGTGCGTGCCAGAGGTGTCCAGGTTGGGCACGAAGTAGAACTGGGTGAGCACCACGGTGACGTTGTCCAGCGGGTTGTCGTCGGTGAACAGGCCGTCGAAGTCCTCGTCCAGCCACACCTTGCCGGTCAGGTTCGTGTGGTCCGGCGGCGCGAAGCCGGCGTTCATGGCCGTCTGCTTCTGACCGAAGGCGAAGTCGAAGGAAAGCTTCGCCGCGCCGCGGGTGGCCGTCAGCTTCTGGTTCTCGTAGGTGTCGGCGTCGGCGATGCCAGCCAGCACGATCTTGCCGTCCATCAGGTTGCGGGACACGCCGTCGGGGTCGTAGCCCTGCGGGCGGTTGTTGATGTAGCGGCCGGCGCCGGTCTGCAGGTTGTCCTCGTCCCATTGAATGGGATAGTTGCCCTCGGTGTAGTCGCTCCAGTCGCCCTCCGCGCCTTCCTTGGTGAGCATGGGCTGCACCTTGGAATTGATGGCGTCCTTGGCGGTGGTGGCCCACTGGTGGGTGATGGCCAGCAGCGACACCATGCCGTCGGGGCGATTCTCGCCGGAGAGCTCCACGGTGTAGCCGGCCAGGTAGTAATGGTAGTTGCCGTCGGCGTCCACCTTGGCGTAGGCCGTGGGCAGGTTGGCGAACTCGTAGTAGCCGTCCACATCGTAGGTCAGCTTGTAGTCGTCGCCGTTGCCGTCCTGGGCGGTGCCGTAGACCTGGGCCGGGTTCGTGCCGGTCAGCGTATCCTGGGCCGCCGGCCCGTTTTCGCGCACCGCGTCGGCCGTGCTCTCCCAAGGCAGCCATGCGCCCTTGGTGCCGTCGTCGTTCACGACTTCCGGATCGTAGTACCACTTCTTCAGGAAGACCTTCTTGCCGTTGTAGCCGGCCTCCACGTAGTTGCGCTCCACCACGGCGCCCTTGTCGTCGATGCGGTCTTGCGGATACCACTCGAACAGGCCGTCGTAGTCCTCGTCGGCCCACACGTAGCCGCTGATGCTGTACTTCGGCAGGCGGATGACGCCGCCGTCGTTGTGAGCGCGGTCGGCGCCGGCCATGTAGTCGTAGGCCACCAGGCCCGGATGCGCGGCGCTGGTCATGGGATCGGCCAGGGTGGCGGTCTGGTCGGCGTTGTGCGATGCCGGCGCCCAGGCGATGTTGGAGGTGTTGGCCGTCTTGCCGTCCGGCGTCTGGCCGTTCGCGTCCACCTGCTCCAGCAGCACGATGTACTCGTCGGCCGCCGTCAGGTAGTTGGTGCGCTGCAGGTCGGAGTCGGTGGTGTAGTCAAGCCCCAGGCCCTTCACGTTCAGCTTCGACTTCAGCAGCTGGCCGGAGACCACCTGGCGGTCGGTCACCTTCACCTTGTAGCCGAAGACTACCTTGGTCTCGGTGCCGTCGGGATCCACGTTGCCGGCGGCGTCCAGGTACACCAGGCCCATGGTGGCCAGGTCGGCGAAGCGGTAGTAGCCGTCCTGCATGGTGCCCGTGGCGCCCAGGCTCTGGCCGCAGGCCAGGTCGAGCTCGCTGGGCATGCCGGGGTTGCCGGCGGTGCGCCAGTAGTCGTAGTCGCTGCCGCCCGGCACCTCGGAGAGGTTCTGCTGGTGGGTCAGCGTGCCCGTGGTCGCGCTGCCGGCGTTCTCCTGGTACTTGTAGTCGGCGATGCGCTCCCAGGCGCCCTTCTTCTCGTTGTAGAAGTAGCGCTCGATGTCCACCCGATAGCCGTTGAGGCCCTCCTCGGCGCCGTCCTGGACGCCGTCGTTGTCCTCGTCGTACCACAGGATGCCCTCGATGGACTGGGTGCCGGGCTGCACCAGGCCCACATTGCCGCCGGCAAGCGGCGTCTTGGTCTTCGTGGTGACGGCGGCATCCCCCGTGCCCGTGGTGGACACGGCGAAGGGAACGGTCAGCCAGTCGTAGCTCACGGTGCCCGTAGCCGCAGCACCCGTGGCCTCGTCGCAGAGCAGCTGGCCGGCCGCCACGTTCACGTAGTCGGTCGTGTACTTCAGGTTCGTCTTGGTGTCGCCCGCGGCATTGTCGCCCACGCTGGCCACCACGATGCGGGCGCCCGTGCCGGTGCTGCCAACAGCGTTGTCCGGCGAACCGGCGCGCACGCCGTCCTGACCGGCCAGCGTATCCTGGTCGCGCAGCGGACGACCACCGGCCACGCCGGCGCGCTCGTCGGTGCGAACATCGGAATCGGCCGCCTTGCCGTCGGCGTCGGCGCCCTCGTGGTAGCGGGTGAGCATCCACAGGCCGTCGCGCTCGCCGTTGTCGTTGGCGCCGCCCTGGGTGGTGGCGTCGAAGCCCTTGATCTCCACCTGGTAGCTGGTCAGCCAGTACTGGTC
>DBFAWQ010000260.1:0-12688 GCA_048242115.1 Eggerthellaceae bacterium | reverse complement strand
GGGCGGGGTGGTCCAGGTGGCTGGGACGGAAGAGCGTGGCAGGGTGAAGGCATGCATGGGACGTGTTGTCTGCATCGGGGAGACGTGACACGGAGGCAGCATTTGCGGGTCGGACAGAGGAAGCTGGTTTAAACGCTACTTATACAGTAGGAAAACCATAAATGGTACAGTATGCGTAATTGTAAACCATGACTATTTGACGTGGAAAACCATAATGGGGATAACGGGGAAACCAGAGTACGAAAGATAACAAAATGCCTAAACAAAGCGCTTATTCCCTTGAAAAAAATGCGTGAACAAAAGGTGTCAAAAAGGTTGATATCGGTTATCGATACGGTTACAATGGTTTGGCTCATGTAAGAGTTGATTCTGCAAGAGTTTTTCGAAGCGGTTTTGCCGCGGGGAGGGGACAAGGGCATAGGGGCCAAGTCGCATGGGCGGCTGGGAGCCTGGCAATGTCCGAATCTGCAACCCGTGTCGAAATAGATCGGAAGAGTCGTTGAAGCGCTGCAGCTGGAGCGGCAGGCGGCGCGGGGACGGCGAGAGGTACGGAGTTGAGAACCATGGCGTTGGGTTGGCTCAAGAAACTGAAGCAGAAAGGATCGCAGCCTGCTACGGGTGAGGCACCAAGTGCCGCATTCGAAGAGCCTGCGAGCCTGAACCTCGAGCATTCGGGCGCGGACCTCGAAGAGTCGCGAATCGAGGTACCCGAAACCGAAGTTTCCGCCAACATATCCTGCGCTGCCGAAGCCGAGCTTGACCGCTCGGCATTCGTGGTTTCTATGGCCTCCGCTCCGGCTGCAGAAACCACCCCCTCTGATGACCTGGAAAATCATGATTTGACCTGCGATGATTCCAATCATGACGAAGATGCCCTTTTTAATACGCGCGCGCAGGCGACCCAAGACGCCGAAGATGACGCCATCGAAGCTGATGCCAAGGTCGAGGATGACGAAGGCGAGGGTGAGTCCGCGACTGATGGCGCCGAGGAAGAGGGCGCTGTCGAGGTCGTCGCCAACGCCGAAAGCGGCAAGGGCGAAATGGCCGAAATCGTCGAAGCGGTTGACGAGACGATCGAGGATGGCGTCGAGGCCGACGACATCGAGGCGGCTGCTGAGGACGGAACTGCGGCAGACGAGGCTGCCGAAGACGAAGGGGCCGACGACATCGAGGCGGCTGCGGCTGCCGAGAGCTCGAAGGAGTTCGCGGCTGCGGTGGCGGCGCAGGATGCTGCTGCTTCGGCTGCGGCGCAGAGCGGCACGGCGGGCGCTGTGGAGGCCAACCGCCCGGCCGTCATCGATGACGAGCTGCTGAACAGCCTGGTCAGCAGCCAGCAGGTCGAGCGCTACGAGGGCAAGACCCTGGCCGACCGCACCAGCTTGTGGGAGAAGTTCGTATGCGTGGCGTTGGCATTCTCGCTGTGCCTGATGACCTGGAACGAGACCTCCATCGCCGAGGCCCGCGAGCTCATCCTGGGGCCCGATGCCAACCTGCCGGCGTCCAGCGCGGCCCAGCCCGACGATGCCCAGGACGGCCCCGATGCTGCGGATGCGGAAAACGATGACGATGCGAGCGGCGACGAGGCCGATGACGCCGACGAGAGCGGCGGCGCGAACGGCGACGAAGCCGACGAGAGCGGCGACGAGGCTGCTGCCGAGCCCGAGGACGATACCGCAACCGCGGACGACCCGGCCAACGACGATCCTCGCGCCGAAGCCATGGCTTCCTATCTGCCGGAGAACCTGGTGGAGGCCGACAAGGTGCTGCCTAAGCTTTCCGACGAGCTGGCCAAGGATGCGCCCGAGCAGGACGCGAAGCTGAAGAACCTGGCCAACACCAAGGAGGACGACCTGAAGGAAGCCCTGGCCGACGCCCTGCAGCTGCGCCTCGAAACCTCCGGTGCGCTGCTGGCCAGCGACGGCAGCTTCCACGTGGCCGCCACCGACGCCTCCGGCAAGCTCATGTCCCAGGACGCCCAGGACCGCTACGATGCCGCCGAGCGCGCCGTGGCCAACAACGACGATTACCGTCTGCCCCTGACCAGCGTGGACGTGTCCACCAGCTTCGGCAACCTGCCTGCTCAGCTGCTGGACGGCGGCTACCTGGGCGGCATGGAGACCACCGACGTGGTGGCCCTCACCTTCACCGCTCCGTTCCTGTACGTGGACGCCGAGGGCAACCTGGTGGAAACCCTGTCCGAAGAGGAATGGAAGCTTGAGACCGAAGGCGCGGACGAGAGCATCCAGGGCATGCGCGCCAAGCTGTCCGCCAGCGACATCCCCGCAGGTTGGACCGTGTGGACCGAGCATGACGGCAAGTACCAGAAGCGCACCAAGGGCGATCTTGAGGCCGGCCTTTCCGGTACCATCGTCTTCCGCTACGAGGGCGTCCAGGACGAGCATGGCGTCACGGTGAAGGAAACCCGCGGCCGTCTTGCCTCCGACGCCCCGCTGCCGCAGCTGCAGGCCGGGCTGGAGGGCAACATCCCCGCCTACCATCCGCTGGCCATCACCGCCGGCTACACCGTGGGTAGCCTCACTCCCGGTCGCGACAAGGATGGCGAGAAGGCCGACGCCGTGGCCTACCTGCTGGAGGAGGCCGACGTCGACCGCCTGTGGCTGGAGAACGCCATCGACGATATCCAGGTGGAAAGCACCATCGTGCCCGTCGGCACGCCCATCATGAACCGCACGGGCCTGCTGGGCCTGGGCGGCAAGTCCGGGTTCGCCGGCTTCTTGGTGTCGGTTGCCCCCACCCAGGGCAGCTTCGTCGAGGAAGGCTACACGCTGCGCCTGGCCGACCTGCCCGACTTCAAGGACAAGGGCGGCCTGGATGCCAAGGATATCCGCGTGATGGACGTGACGGCGCTGACCTTGGAAGAGCGCGCGCAGCTGGCCGCGGCCGACCCTGCGTCGCTGGAAGCTCTAAAGGAGTTCGGCGTTCCCTTGGTGGCCTCGGAAGTGGAGCCGGGCGTGGGCGAAGCCTACCTGGACCTGACCGTGGACGCCGACGGAAACGACGTGCCCGAATCGGCCCGCACGCTGAACGCCGACCTTGACAGCGAAGACGCCACCGACACCCGGGGCGCGCGCAACTGGCGCATCCTGTACGTGGCCGTGCCCTACAGCGGCGAGAGCCTTACCGCCGACGACGCGGATGCCTTCGCCGAAACGGTGCTGTCCGCCCAGGTGACCGTGAACGGCAAGGCGAAGCTGTTCAGCTCTGTGGACGCTCAGACCGCAAGCGACCGCGCCGTGGCCCAGGCCGCCGAAGACTCCGCCACCGCCGAGAACTACCGCGCTCAGGCGCAAGCCGGCATCATGGCCGCCCGTCGCGCCGCCACCAACAGCGCGAACTACGACGACGAGACCTTCCAGATTCCGCTGCGCCTGCCCGAGCAGACCATCGCCTTCGAAGCGGCTCCCGAGCAGAACGAGCCTTCCGACGAGAACCAGGGAGACAACCAGGGCGGCGAAGACGAGCCCGACCCCGACAACCAGGGCGGCATCGACGAACCTGCCAACCCCGACGAGCCCGCCAACCCCGACGAGCCCACCGAGGACGATCAGCCGTCGACCACCGAGCCCACCCTTCCCGCCGAGCCCTACTACCCCGAGGGCGACAGCGACATCGTGAACAACATCCTGAACTCCGAGCCGCGCGAGGACATCGACCCGTCTAAGCAGGGCGCCGGCGTGCTGGGGCAGGCCCAGGCCGACCCCAGTTTGGACGTGGTGGAGGAGCTGGGCATCACCAACGCGTTCGACCTGGTGGAAGACGGGTTCGACTTCGACGGCTACGACCCCTTGAGCGTGTCTTTGGCCTTTGGCAACTACTTGGCTGTGATGGCTGCCAGCAGCGGCGACTACTGCGTGGCGCCCAACCCCACGCCGGGCCTCATGCTCTCCGAGCGCTACTTCAACCCGTCCATGTCGTTCTCGGGCTGGACGTCCGACCTGGGCAACAACACCTACCTCATCAACGACGCCTCCACGCCGCAGTTCACCCTGCAGATCATGACCGAGGGCACGAAGGGCTTCTTCGGTGGCACCAGCTACTACGGCTCCAACTTCTACGGAACCATCAGCGACCGTGACGGCTCCTACACTCCCGGCACCGGCCCGCAGTTCAGCTCGGCAGCCGAGGCCATCGCCTATGCCGAGGGAACGGACGGGTTCACCTCCAGCTTTACCGACGAGAGCGAAAAGCTTG
This sequence comes from Eggerthellaceae bacterium, assembly GCA_048242115.1. GTDB lineage: Bacteria > Actinomycetota > Coriobacteriia > Coriobacteriales > Eggerthellaceae > Xiamenia. The sequence continues at coordinate 8,476 of DBFAWQ010000260.1, read as the reverse complement.
CCGACTACAACTTGAGCAAGGAGGATTTGGGGTACAGCATGTTGGGCACTTCGCTCACGGTGCAGATGCCCTTCATGTACGTCAATGACCAGGGCGGTTTGGAGTCCACCTACGATTTCGGAGACTGGGAGCGCAAGGGTGGCGGCTACACCAAGGAAGGCTCCCCGAAGGATATGAACAACGCGCCGGCCTACGCCATCGCCTTCGGCGTGAACGCTGCGCAGATGCTGAACAACTGGTCGGTGTACTACTACTCCTACACCAACAACAAGCTGGTGCTGCTGGACGGCATGATCGAGAGCGGTTACAACGAAGGCGACATGCAGAAGATCGCTGCGGAGGCCGGCGACCCGTGGGTGCTGGATGCCGAAGGCAACCTGACGAGCGGCCTGAACTTCGCTCAGGGCTACACCGGGCAGTTCAAGTTCGTTTGGCATGGCCACACTAAAGATTCCACAGGTCAAATCTACACTCAGCGTATGGACCTGTCGGGTCTGAGCGCGCACTTCCCGAACTTCGGCATGGCCGTTCTGGGTTATATCCCCCGAGAACTCCGGCGGTGCCATCCGCTTGGGCGGCGAGGTCGGCATCATGACCAACGGCACGCGCTACTACTACCCGGAGGGCCGCCGCGGCACGCCGCTGCAGGCCACCATTGGCGTGGGCTACAACGGCGGCGTCCGCGAGATCAAGGTGCTGAAGACCAACCTGAAGTGGGAAAGCTCCTACGAGAAGATCTCGAACAACGTGCTGTACGACCGCTACAACTACATGGTCTACCGCGTGGATACCGAGAACCAGTCCAAGGGTTCTTCCGAGATCGACTCCCTCGAGTACTTCCTGAACGTGTTCAACACCCGTGAGAACAACAACCAGGGCATGACCCCCGAGGACCTGATGACCTGGTTGCATGTGGCCGACGACATCTCCAACCCGGCGCGCAACCCCCTGTACGTGGGCGATGGCACGGGCGACGTTCCCGAGGGCGCAAGCAAAGACCTCTACCAGGGCATCCCCAACCAGGGCGGCATCCTCATCTACAACACCACCGACTGGTTGGAGCAGGACTACGCCGAGCTGAACAAGCGCGACTTCAGCAACCTGGACAGCATCATGGAGCGCGCCTACAACCGTCCGAAGACCATGGTGCCCACCACCGAAACGGACAAGGACGGCAAGCCCATCGATGCGTATATGCTGGAGATCGACGATTCTGGCGACGACAGCTTCGAAATCGAGAGCACCTACGATCCGGACACCGGCGAGCCCATCATCAACGCGGTGTCCATGCCCTACCGCACCAACGGCATGTCCGGTATGGTCAACTTCACGGTGGCCGAAGCCCAAGGCGCTGCCGCAGGCACGGCGGACCATTACGGCTACCTGGGCAAGAACGCGAAGAACGGCCAGCTGTTCCCGGAGAACCGCCTGGTCCCCGAAAAGGATGCGGAAGGCAACATCACCGACAAGGGCATGCGCGCCCGCGACCACTACAGCTTCATCATCGCGGTGCCCTACACCACCAACATCAGCCTGACCAGCGGCGCCGAGGGCGACGGTTACTACGTGACCATGGACCCCATCACCACCATCCGCTTCGGCAAACTGGGTCTGGACAAGGACTACACGTGGTCCGACCATGTGAGCTCCGTGGTGTCGAAGTTCGGCGTGCCTACCAGCAAGACCGAGCTGAACAAGCAGGTTCTGGAAACCTACCAGAACGCCACGGGCGGCGGCACCGCGGTGTCGAACAACGTCATCCCGCGCCCCGACGGCGGCATGACCGCCAACGCGACGAACTTCTCGTATCTGGGCTATCCCGTTACCTATATAGTGTCCGATCTGAAGACCTTCGGCAACATGCCACTGTACGGTTTGGTCAACACCATCAACACCACGGGCAAGACCAGCACCATGGGTCCCGAGATCGTCGACACGCTGCCGAACTACTTCTACCTGTACAACGTCGAGTTGGACGTGAAGAGCGAATCCTCCAACGCGAACACCGCCCTGGCCGAGTACTTCGACCTGAACAAGGAAGATTACAAGGACCAGGAGTTCATTGACGGCGGAGACGGCTCGGTGGTGCAGTTCCAGATCACCTATCCGTCCAACGACACCTCCGACCCCGATGCTGCTCCCGAGTACCTGTACGAATGGGTGAACGCCGGCGACCCGGTGTTCGTGCAGACCACCGGCCCGGTGACCGAACCCGAGCGCGAGCAGCAGCGCGACGAGCACGGCGACCTGGTGTTCGAGGACGACGGCATCACGCCGGTCATCGTGGACAAGAAGGACTCCGCGGGCAACGTGATCACCCACGAGGTGTACACGCACACCTTCCGCGTGGGCGGCACCACCAAGGACGGCCGCACCGTTCGCCGCGACGGCAGCGGCAACATCGTCTACGACGCCGACGGCGTGACGCCGGTCTACGACCTGTCCACGCCCAGCATCGCCTACCAGCTGGACCAGCGCGGTTTCAGCGCCGTGCCCGGTATCGTCACTCGCGACGACGGCGAGGCTCGCGACGATCGCTTCACCGGCCAGGTCCGCGTGGTCATGAAGAACCCCATGGCCGAGGGTCAGGAAGTTCCGGTGACCATGCGCCTGAACGGCTCCATGACGCTGCCCTTGGCCGACTACCGCAACAACGTCTACCTGTCTTCGGGCATGCGCACGTGGAACTACGCTTCCGCCAGCTACGCCACCACCGTCGAGAACTCCGAGACGATGCAGGCGGGCTTCAACCGCGCCATCAAGCCGTCGCCCACCATTACGGCCGCGGCCATCGCGAAGGCCACCGAGATGTTCAACGACGGGTTCGCCATCAGCTCCACCGATGCGCGCAAGCAGCCCATCATGGACCGTCCGGGCGCCGGTTGGCGCTTCCGCCTGAACAACACGAACTACTCGAAGATGGAACCGGCGTCCTTCACCATATCCAATATATACGGTGCGGCCGACAGCTCCGGGTTCGAGGCGTCCGCCATCGGCATATCCCAGGACCTCATCGAGAATTCGAAGATCTCCAGCATCGTCATTCAGTACAACCTGAACACCGCCGCAGGCGGCCTTACCCCCACCTTCGTGCGCCAAACGGCAACCTACAGCGGGGATTCGCTGGTCAAGCTGCTGCAGAACTGCGCCGACACCTACGAGCGCACCGCGTCCGACGGCACGAAGACCACGGTGAAGCGCGGCATCTCCATTCCGCCGCAGTACTGGCTGAACGGCTACCTGGTGAACATCACCATCAACTTCGACGAGTTCGTGGGCAAGCAGGAAATCAGCACGGCCGACCGTATGTGCGTGGAGATCCAGGGCATCCCCCACGAGGTGGACACCATGGAGCTGACCGGCACGTTCACCACGAACTACGAGAACTTCGGCACCGAGCACCGTTCCCGCAACGCCACGGCGAAGGCCACGGCCGCCTTCACGTCGCGCAAGGCGCCCTACACCCTGCAGGTGGACGCCACCGGTCTGCGCGAAGCCGGCTTCTACGGCGATCCGAAGGCGCTCACCGGCGACTGGGAGTACGAGCGCAACGTGGACGGCTCCATCAAGTACAACGGCTCCACGCCGATAATCGAGAAGGATCCCGAGACCGGTCAGAACAAGCGCTTCGAGGGATTCATCGGCGACTCCGGCACCGGCTGGCGCGTGCGCGTGGCCAACAACACCGACTACGAAGTGGGCAGCGCCGTGCTGTACGTGGGCTCCGACCTGAAGTCCAAGGCGGAGCAGGATGCGGAATCGGCCGCCGACAAGCTGGCCAACCCCGTGCCGCTGAAGGACAAGCCCATCCCGTTCGCGAAGGACGGCCGCACCGACTACAGCGCCACGCATATCGTCATGAGCCCGGCGTTGTGGCAGGCCACTTCGCAGCCCAAGATGCAGGAAGTGGTGGACGCCAACGGCAACCTGGTGTTCAACGCGGACGGCACCGTGAAGATGGAGCAGGTCACCGACGGCGCCGGCAATCCGGTGTCCGAGGATGTGGTGAAGGGCGGTATCCTGGGGGATTTGACCCTGCGCTACTACCAGGTGATTCTGGACGACGACGGCAACCCGGTGAAGGATGCCGGCGGCACGAACCTGAAGAGCGACTACACCGAGCAGAAGCTGACCATTCCCGGCCGTCTGCTGCGCGCGGCCTTGGTGAACTACACCGGCAACGACGTCTACCTCGACCCCACCGAGGACTACGAGGTGGAGGCCTACAACAGCGCCATGTACGAGTGGAACGAGAAGAAGAAGGCCGACCCCACGTTCAACGACCCGCTGCCGGTGCTTGAGAAGAAGCCGGCGCCTTCCGTGGCGGACATCAACGCGGCCGGCATCAAGGTTCTCACCGACCCCTCGAACAATCCCTATCTGGCCATCGACCTGTCGGCCTGCGTGGCGTGGATCACCAACGACCGCACGGCTCCGGCCGATCCCACCGACCCCACCGATACCGGCAACGCCACTACGAAGTACCTGCTGGGCTTCAACCAGGCCTTCACGAACTTCGGCGCGGGCCTGACCATGGCCGACGACGCCTACATCGACGTGTACGGCGCGGTGCTCAACCGCGACGAGATGCACGTGGGCGCCGTGTTCTCCACCGACTACCCCATGCGCCGCTGGAACGACTACGTGTCCGACGAGGGCGTGGTGGACGGCGTGCTGTACCACACCGACGGCACCCCCATCATCCAGGGCCTGTCCGACGTGCGCGCGAACCAGAAGAACCCCGCTGCTGCCGACGTGCCTTCCCAGAGCCTTGAGAACCACAAGGTGAACGGCGTGGCCACGGCGAAGACCGAAGGCTCCGACCAGACCATCATCACGAATTCGGTGCCCGCGCTGACGTCGTACTACGAGTACGATTCGGCCTACCGCATCAACGTGCAGAACAACACGAAGTTCGCCATGAGCCTGGGCGGCGTGCTGACCGTGGGCCCCATGTACATGCAGAAGGTGCAAAGCCGCAACGACGGCACGGTGAACGGCAACGCGGGCGACGCCCGTCTGCAGCCGTGGGAGCTCATCGGCTTCCAGACCGAGGAGATCAACTTCACCCGTGCGCTGTACATGCGTCCGAACTATCAGAAGACCGGTGAGGGCGCGGGCGACAACTCCGCCGAGTACACCATCATCAACAACGCCGACGGCACCGAGACGCGCATCAACCAGCATGCCGGCACCGTGGGCAGCGCCTACATCGAGTACTTCCCCATGACTGGTGCCACCGCCGCGGCGCTTCCGGGCATCAACACCTCCACGGTGCCGCCGCTGACCACCGGCGTCACGCCTACGCGCATGGACATCACCGATTTGTTCGAGTGGCTCTATGGCTTCGAGATCGACTCGACCACCGGCCGTTTGGACCTCACGAAGCCGGTGACCGACAAGCCCGCTTGGGCCGATGCCGACGTGCTCGACGATGCGGGCAACGTGGTGGGCAAGGTCGTGGAAGTGGACTCCGACGGCAACGTGTCCATCAACTGGAACGGGTGGGGCAAGGGCTACCTGTCCCGCGTGGTCATCGACTACCAGCGCTTCAACAACTGGGTGAGCAGCACCACCGGCGCCCAGCTGGAGCTGAAGGGCCGCACCACCAACATGTCCTCCAACCGCCTGGACGCCACGTTCCGCACGAAGCAGGCCGTGGAGGAGTGGCAGAACAGCTGGACCAGTTCCGTGCGGCTTTCCTCCGCTCGCGCCCCGTTCGCCCTGGCCGTGAGCAACGTGGGTATGCGCGAGAGCGAATGGGAGGGCGACGCGGGCGCGCTGACCGGCGACTACGAGTACCGCCGCGACGATAACAACAACCTGGTGCTTTCCGGCGGCAGCCCCATCCTGCAGTACAACGACGACGGGTCCGTGCGTTACTTCGAGGGCTACATCGGCGACGTGGGAGCCGGCTGGCGCACCACCGTCACGAACAACTCCGACTACGCGGCGGGCAGCACGGTTCTGGCCTTCGGCTCCTATGCGAACACCGGCGTGGATGCCAACAACTACCCCGTGCCGCTGGCCAACCGCAAGATTCCCTTCCAGAAGCTGGGGCTGACCGACTACGACGCCTTGGCCGTGGTGCAGAGCCCGGGTCTGTGGCAGAACGCGAAGCAGTCCGACCTCATCCTGGAATACTACGATGTGCAGCTGGACGCCAACGGCGACCCGGTGAAGGCCGCCGACGGCGTGAACCTGAAGAGCGACTACCTGGTGAAGCGCTTCACCGTTCCCGGCAACCTGCTGCGGGCTGCCCTGGTGCAGGCCACCGGCGATAGCCAGTACTGGGATACCGTGGCCGACGCCGACGTGGCCAACCGCCCGACCGCTGCCGACGTTGCCGCTGCGGGCATTACCGTGACCGCCGCCGATGCGAACGGCGAGCGCTTCCTCATGGTGAACCTGGCCGACAACGACACCTGGACCACCAACGCCGCCAACACGGAAAAGTACCTGGTCGGCTACCAGCAGAAGTTCCTGTCCGTGAACGGCAACCTGACCTCTGCCAAGAAGGCCTACGTGGACGTGTACGGCGTGCCCACGAACCGCGCCCTCATGCAGGTGGGGTCGGTGTTCTCGTCGAACTACTCCACCCGTAGCTGGAATACGTGGGCCCAGGACGACGGCTTCCTGTCCGGCGTGCCCTTCCCGGCCGACGGCACCCCGTCGGTGCAGGCGCTTGCCGATTTGAACGCCAGTCAGAAGAACCCCTCGGCCACCTACGATCCGGCCAAGGGCTTCGAGACCCAGAACAAGTGGGGCGTGAAGAAGGCAAGCCAGCTGGGCACCAATTCCGAGACCCGCTTCAACACCGCGGTGCCGCAGCAGGACGCCTACTACGACTACGACTCGGCCTACCGCGTGTACAACATGAACAACACGAAGTTCGCCCTGAAGGACGGCGGCACCATGACCATCGGTCCGGTGAACATGGAAGCCGTGCAGGACGAGCGCAACAGCCTGCTGGCCGATTCGGTGTGGAAGGACCCCTCCGCGCTGGCGACCATTCCCTACACGCTCATCGGCTTCCAGACCGAGAAGCTCAACATCATGGCCCCGGCCTACATCCGCGACGGCTACAGCAAGACCACGGGCGACAACGCCCCGGTGCTGACCACGAAGACCGACGCCTCGGGCAACGACTACAAGGTGACCAGCCACGCCGGCACGGTGAAGAACGCCTACGTGGAGTTCTTCCCCATGACCTACAACAACCTCTCCGACGTGCCCACGCTGAACAAGTCCACGCTGCCGCCGCTGTACGCCAACAACGCCGCGGCGCTGCAGAAGCTGGACATCACCGATCTGTTCGAATACCTGTACGGCTACGAGATCGGCGACGACGGCAAGCTGGACACCACCAAGCCGGTGACCGCGATGCCCGCTTGGGCCGACGCTGTCGTGACCGACGATGAGGGCAACCAGGTGACCGACGAGTCGGGCAACCCGCTGAAGGTGGTCACCGTGGACGCCGACGGCAACGTGTCCATCGACTGGCCCGCTTGGGGCGAGGGCTACCTGTCCCGCGTGGTGGTGGAGTACTCCGACTACAGCAACTGGCTGTCCCGCGAAACCGGCGGCTACATCGAACTTTTGGGCCGCACCACCAATCACGACGTGAACCGCGTGGACGCCAAGTTCAAGACCACCTCGCGCATCGAGGACTGGACCCGCAGCTGGACGAGCTCCGTCAGCCTGAACTCGAAGTTCGCCCCCATGCGTCCCGCCACCAACATCGGCTCCTACGGTTCCGAGGACGGCGCCACCGCCCCCAACGACACCACCAGCGTTACGCGCAGCACGGTAAGCCACGTGAACTACGACACGCTGGACGTGAAGTCCGCCAAGCTCGACGAGGATATGGCCACCGGCGCTGCCTACTGGAGCCAGTACCCCTGCACGCCGCAGGAGCTTCGCGAGACCATGGATACCTACAACGTGAACGGGGTGTCCGGCCATGGCGAGGCGGCGGTCGCCTACCGCAACGAGGAGAACGCCGGCTACCGCGCGTGGCTTACGAACGATTCGGACTACCCGGTGTCGTCCGGTGCGCTGTTCACCATCGGCGAGCTGAAGCCGCGTTGGGACAAGCAGTCCTTCTCCGACGGTACGCAGCCGGGTCGCGCCCTCAAGCAGAACATGGGCTTCCACATCAACGACATCACGCTGTCCAAGAACTTCCTGGCGAAGTCCGACATCGCGGCCATCGTGGTGAAGTACATGCCGGTGACCTACGACGCCAACGGCACGGCGCAGCATAGCCAGGTAACGCTGAACAACGGCGCATTCCTGACCACGGGCTTGTCCACGAAGGTCATCCCCTGGGAGGCCGTGGAAGAGGCGAACCCGGCGCTGGCGGGCAAGAACGTCGACGTCACGCTGAAGCCGAGCGACATCATCCTGGACCTTGATTCCAACGGCGACGTGTACCGTCCGCTGACCACCAACGACGTGGACATCTACTTTATCG
>DBFAWQ010000259.1:0-6061 GCA_048242115.1 Eggerthellaceae bacterium | reverse complement strand
CTCCAGAAGAGCTTCCACGGCCGCACGCTCGCCACGCTTGCCGCCACGGCGCAGCCGGCCAAACAGGAAGCCTTCCAGCCGCTGCCTCAGGGGTTTGCGGCCACGCCCATCAACGACTGCGACGCCCTGCGCCAGCTCTTCGCCGAGCAGGGGGATCGGATCTGCGCAGTGATGGTGGAACCTGTGCAGGGGGAGTCCGGCGTGCATCCGTGCACCGCTGAGTTCATGGCGGAGATCCGCCGTCTGACCAGCCAGCACGGCGCGCTCTTCGTGTGCGACGAGGTGCAGACGGGCGTCTTCCGCTGCGGTGCTCCCTTCGCCTTCCAGCGCTTCGGCGTGCAGCCCGACGTAGTGACCATGGCCAAGGGCATCGGCGGCGGTTTTCCCATGGGGGCCTGTGCGGCCAAGGCCTCGGTGGCGTCGGCCTTCGCGCCCGGCGACCATGGCACTACCTTCGGCGGAAGCTGCCTGGCCGTAGCCGCCGCCCAGTGCGTGCTCGACGTCATCGAGCAGGAGCAGTTGGATGCCAACGTTGCGGATGCGGGAGACTACCTGCGCGAGCGTTTGGCAGCGCTTCCCCAGGTGAGCGAGGTGCGCGGCCTGGGCCTTCTGGTGGGAGCGGATTTGATGGAAGGGTGCAGCGCGCCTGCGGTGGTGGCCGCCGCCCTGGAAAGCGGTCTGGTCCTGAACGCCACGGGTCCCTCGACCTTGCGTTTCGCGCCGCCGCTCATCTGCTCGCGCGAGGACGTGGACGCCATGGTCTCCGTTCTGGAGCGCTGCCTGCCGGCGGGGTAGCCTCCCTGCGTCCGAGATGGCTTTGCTCGCGGTCGCGCTCCGGGATTGCCGCCGAGCGCCGTTTACCGGGCCGTTCAGCTTGCGAATATGTTTCAACTTTGTGTTTGTGGGGTGCGGTGGCCTTTGATGCGCTAGACTACGCTGCATATTTTCGCGTTCCGTTCGAGCGGAAGTGAATCAGGGCGCGATGGATTGCGGATTTACGGAATACGGGGCCGGTCCTTGGCTGGCGGAAGGGTGCATGTAGGGTCATGAAGAAGCGGCAGCAGCGTCACGATGCGATTCGCGCGATTATCCGCGAGCGCGCGGTCAAGACGCAGCGCGATCTTGCCGTGGAGCTTCAACGGGCCGGCTACGAATGCACCCAAGCTACCATCTCCCGCGACATCATGGACATGGGCCTGCTGAAATCCGCAGATGGCTGCTACCTGCTTCCCGAGGAGGAGCGGTTGCAGCGGATGGTGTCGGAGCTGGTCGAAGAGGTGCACGTGACGGGCAACATGGTGGTGGTGAAGACGTTCCCCGGCGGGGCTGCCGGCGTGTCCGCTGCCATCGATAACGCCCATTTGGCGGGTGCCTTGGGCACCGTCGCGGGGGACAACACCATCTTCGTGGCTGCCGTCGACGAGTCGGCCGCCGAGACCGTGGGTCGAGCCGTCGACCGTCTGCGACGACGATAATCGCCGTCTTCCGTTCGCGCGCGGGGCGCTTACCCTCGCAACCCTCCCTTGCTGGCAAAAGCACGGCGAAGGCGGACGTCTTTTCCGGACGTCTTCCGCTTGCCCGCGGGCATCCGCCCGGCTCGTCCGCTCTTTGCGGGCTTCGGCGGCAGAGCTTCCGCAAGCGTTTCGCCCTGAAAGGAACGGGTCCTGGGAAGACGGCTTACCTTGCGACCGTGAGGTCTTGCAGGCGCCCGGTTGGTGGCGCCGAGAACTGAGAGATGATGAAGATCACGAAAGGAACGAGCATCATGGCAGAGCAGAAGGATCGGGTAATCTTGGCGTATTCGGGCGGCCTGGATACGTCGTGCTGCATCAAGTGGCTTCAGGAGGAGAAGGGCCTGGATGTGGTGGCCGTGGTGGGGGACGTGGGCCAGGAGCACGACGGGTTGGAGCCTATCCGTCAGAAGGCGCTTGCCAGCGGTGCCATCGACTGCCAGGTGGTGGACATGCGCGACACCTTCGCCAAGGACTACCTGACCAAGGCGCTTGCGGCCAACGCCATGTACGAGAACAAGTACCCGCTGGTGTCGGCCCTCTCGCGCCCTCTCATCTCGAAGCACCTGGTTGACGCCGCCCACAAGTACGGCGCTCGCTACATCGCCCATGGCTGCACGGGCAAGGGCAACGACCAGGTGCGCTTCGAAGCTTCCATCACCATGCTCGACCCGACGCTGGAAATCCTGGCGCCGGTGCGCGAGTGGGACCTGAAGACGCGCCCCGAGGAGATGGACTGGGCCAAGGCCCACGGCATCCCGGTTCCCACCACCAAGGCATCCCCGTATTCCATCGACGACAATCTGTGGGGGCGCGCCATCGAGTGCGGCGTGCTCGAGGATCCCTGGGCCGAGCCGCCGGCGGACATCTACACCATGACCGCATCGCCGGAAGAGGCTCCCGACGTGCCCGAATACGTTGAGATCACCTTCGCTCGGGGCGTCCCCTACATGCTTGACGGCAAGCAGATGAGCTACCTGGGCATCATCTACGCCCTGAACGAGATCGCCGGACGCAACGGGTTCGGCCGCATCGACATGATCGAGAACCGCCTGGTGGGCGTGAAGAGCCGCGAGTGCTACGAGGCCCCCGGCGCCCTGGCCCTCATCACCGCCCACAAGGCCCGGGAGGATTTGGTGCTCGAGCGCGAGGTGCTGCACTTCAAGCTTGACATGGAGCAGGCGTGGGCGCGCTGCGTCTACAACGGCCAGTGGTTCAGCCCCCTGAAGGAGGCTCTCGACGCGTTCATGGCCTCTACCCAGCGCTGCCTGTCCGGCACCGTGCGGCTGAAGTTCTACAAGGGCAGCTGCACGGTGGTGGGTCGCAAGAGCGCTTACTCCCTGTACGACTACGCGCTTGCCACCTACGACGCCGACGACCAGTTCGACCACAAGGCCGCTGCCGGCTTCATCAAGCTTCAGACCCTGTCCACCAAGACCTGGGCGGCCAACCGGCGCCAGGAGGGGGCGCCGGCCGACGTGTTCGACGCGCGCAAGCAGCAGGGGCCGCTCACGAAGGAGAAGTGGAGCTAATGGCGCTGTGGTCGGGTAGGTTCACCGAGGACGTCAGCGAGTTCACCCAGCAGTTCGGGGCCTCGCTTCCCGTGGACAAGGAACTGTACGCCCAGGATATCGCCGGGTCGAAGGCCCATGCGGCCATGCTGGCGCAGGTGGGGGTCATCTCCGCTGCGGACGCGGCGGCCATCCGCAGCGGCCTGGACGCCGTCAAGGGCGAGATCGAGTCGGGGGAGTTTTCCTTCGACATCAACGACGAGGACATCCACATGTCCGTGGAGAAGCGCCTAACCGAGCTGGTGGGCGAACCGGGGGCGCGCCTGCACACGGGGCGCTCCCGCAACGACCAGGTGGTCACCGATACGCGCCTGTTCGCCAAGAACCGCTGTGCGGCGCTTATGGAGGCGAACCTGGTCCTGCGTCAGGCGCTGATGTCGAAGGCCGAGGCCAACGCCGACGTCGTCATGCCCGGCTACACCCATATGCAGCACGCGCAGCCGGTGCTGTTCGGCCATCATCTGCTGGCCTACGTGGCCATGCTGGAGCGCGACTTCGGTCGTATGAAGGCGGCCTACGACGCGGCGGACGCCTCTCCTCTGGGAGCGGCCGCCTTGGCCGGCACCACCTACCCGCTCGACCGCTTCATGACGGCTCGCGAGCTGGGATTTAGCCGGGTGATAGGCAACTCGCTGGACGCGGTGTCCGACCGCGACTTCCTGCTGGATTTGCTCTACGCCTGCAGCGTGTCGTGCATGCATCTTTCGCGCCTGTGCGAGGAGCTCGTGCTATGGTCCACCTCGGAGTTCGCCTTCGTCGAGCTATCGGACGCCTTCTCCACGGGAAGCTCCATCATGCCCCAGAAGAAGAACCCCGACTTCGCCGAGCTCATCCGCGGCAAGTGCGGGCGCGTGGTGGGCGATCTGGTGGCGCTGCTCGTGACCATGAAGTCGCTGCCGCTGGCCTACAACAAGGACCTCCAGGAGGACAAGGAGGGCGTAATCGACGCGGCCAAGACGCTGGAACAGAGCTGCCTGTGCGCTGCGGGCATGATAAGCACCATGGCCGTGAAGGCCGAAAACATGCTCGCCCAGGCCCAGAAGGGCTACCTTGCCGCCACCGACGTAGCCGACTACCTGGCCAAGCGCGGCATGCCCTTCCGCCAGGCCCACGCTGCGGTGGGGCATCTGGTGCACCTGTGCGAGGTGCGGGGCTGCGATTTGTGCGACCTTTCCCTGGAGGATTTCCAAGCGGAAAGCGACCTGTTCGAGCCCGATATCGTGGGGGCCTTGGACCTGCGCGCCATAGTGGAGGCCCGTACCACCTACGGCGGCACCGCCGGCACCGAGGTGGCCCGTCAGCTGGCAGAGGCGAAGGCCGCGCTGGAGGCGGACGAGAAAACGGTGCGCGCCTGCGAGGAAACCGCCTCGTAGGTCGGGGGATGCGCGTGCGCGGGGTTGCTGCGGCGGCCCCGCGCACGCGCTAAGGGTTCGGCGCTTCTTGTGTGGGTGGGGACTGGGCGGTGGTCGGTATGCTACCATGGATGCTCGATTATCCTGGAGGTGAGCAGTGGCTTCCCGATCAATAAAGAACCGTCCGTCCGTCAAGAAAAAGCACCCCTTCGTCGCAGTGCTCTACGTGATGACCATCCTCTTCGCCGTGCTTGTGGCTTCGGGGGTGGGGGTCTACGCCCTGGCTGCCTCGTGGATCGAGGGCCTGGACGAGATCGACGTCACCCGCGTGGAGGACATGAACACGGCCCGTCCTTCCGAGATGTACGCAGCCGACGGAACCACCTTGCTGGCTCGCTTTCAGCTGGAAAGCCGCGAGCCGGTGGGCCTTTCCCAGATTTCCGACTACGTGAAGGAAGGCACCGTCGCCACGGAGGACGAGCGATTCTACGAGCATAGCGGCTACGACCTGAAGGGCATCATGCGCGCCGCCTACGTCACCCTCACCGGCGCCGGCCGCGAGGGTGCGTCCACCATCACCCAGCAGTTCGTGCGCAACACGCTTCTTGCCGACGAGATGAACGACATCTCCCTGAAGCGCAAGATGCGCGAGATCTACCTGGCCGTGAAGCTGGAGGAGACCTACTCGAAGGACTCCATCCTGCTCATGTACCTGAACACCATCAATTACGGCAACGGCACCTATGGCATCCAGGCGGCCAGCCAGCTGTACTTCTCGAAGAACGCCTCCGATCTGACGTTGTCCGAGGCGGCGGCGCTGGTGGGCATCCCCCAGTCGCCCACCTACAACAACCCCTTCTACAGCATGGATAACTGCATCGAGCGTCGCAACCTGGTGCTGAACCGCATGTGCTCCAACGGCTACATCTCGGTGGAGGAGCGCAACGCGGCCCAGGCCGAGGAGCTGGTGCTGAACCCGTCGATGCCCTCGACCACGGGTATCATGAAGTACCCGTACTTCACCAGCTACGTGCGCGACCTGGTGTCGAACAACTACCAGCAGATAGACCTGTTCACCGGTGGCCTGCGCATCATCACCACCTTGGATGTGGACACCCAGGAGGCGGCGGAGAACGCCATCCGCGCCAAGGAGGAGTCCATCAGCCCCGCCATAGCCGGCGCGCTGGTGGCCATCGATCCTAGCAACGGGTACGTGCGGGCGCTTGTGGGCGGCAAGGACTTCGAATCGTCCCAGACGAACCTGGCAACGGGCGCAGGCGGCGGGGGAGGGCGTCCCTGCGGATCGTCGTTCAAGACGTTCACGCTGATCACGGCGCTGCAGGAGGGTATCAGTCCCGAGACCATCGTCGACTGCACCTCGCCGGCCGACATTCCGGAGACGGAGTACAAAGGCGACAAGGCGCTGAAGAACATCGACAACATCAACTACGGCTACCGCAGCATCAAGCGGGCCTTCGCCGTTTCCTCGAATACCGGTTTCGTGCGCTTGCAGGAGGCGGTGGGCCGTGCGAAGGTGCTGGAGACCGCCGAGAAGATGGGCATCACCTCCGATCTGGGTGCCTACGCGTCGCTGACCTTGGGTGAGCAGAACGTGACCATGCTGGAG
>DBFAWQ010000258.1:0-2993 GCA_048242115.1 Eggerthellaceae bacterium | reverse complement strand
CCTCTTGGAGAGCTCCACCCCTTCGCCCTCCAACGCACTTCGTTCGGTTATGGCAAAAAGCGAGCTTGGAAAATACACGAGCGACGGCTTTGTCACAAACCCTCGCACTTCGTTCGGCTTTGGCAACCGGATTCTTGCGAGCCAAAGTATCTGACCTGGAGTTTTGCTGACACCGAGCGAGTCGGGGCTCTGAATGTCGAAAAAGGATGTGCCATAACCGTCGCTTGCGTGATTTGAGAGGCGAAAACGCGCCAAACCCGAACGAAATGCGGACCCTCGTGCCAAACCCGAACGAAGTGCGGACCCTCCTGCCAAACCCGAACGAAATGAGCGGACCACTGGAAACCCCAGAAGCCCGCTCCCCAAAGCAACCGAACGAGTCTCGGACCCAGATTGCACTATTCCAGACCGGCCAGCTGACGGCCCACAAGGTAGCCGAAGGTCATGCAGCGGCCCAGGCTATTGCCGGCGAAACGCGTGCTGTACTGGTTGGCGTAGAAGTCGCCAGCCGCCAGGCCGATGGCGTACA
Organism: Eggerthellaceae bacterium; assembly: GCA_048242115.1. GTDB lineage: Bacteria > Actinomycetota > Coriobacteriia > Coriobacteriales > Eggerthellaceae > Xiamenia. The sequence continues at coordinate 2,464 of DBFAWQ010000258.1, read as the reverse complement.
GGCCCTCGATAGGCTCGCTTTCAGCGGTCAACACCTGGGACTTCGCATTCACATGCAGGCCACCCATGCAGGCGAGCGACGCCGGCACATCGTATTTCGTGGCAAAGTAGGGGCCGGTAAGCTCATGCAACGTAGACGGGTCCTTGTGGAACTGCAAGTCTTCCCCGGCAGCGCAGTACTGGTTGTAGGTGCGTACGGTTTCCGCCAGGGCATCGGCCGGGATGTCGTAGGCGGCGGCGATTTCGTCAAGGGAGTCGCTCTTCATGAACAGCCCCTGCTCCACCAGGCCGTTCCACTTCTCCAGCAGCTGCGAAGGGGTAGCCGCCCAGGATGGGTCGTCGGCACGATAGGATATGGCGGGCAGCTGCTCGGCATACGCCTCGTTCCACAGCGCATACATAACGCTGCCCTGCTGGTTGAACTGGGCGGCCGCCATGTTCGACTGTCCCGCATTCTCGTCGATAAAGCGCTTGCCCAGCTGGTTCACCATCACGTTCTTGATGCAGTTGGTGGCTCCCCAGAACATCATGGGCGGATGGTCGCCGTTGTGCTGCATGGCGGCGCCCACCCACAGCGACTGCTTGATGCCCGACCCGTCGCCCATGTTGAACTGCGCCACCTTGTCGCCGTTGGGGTTGTGGGTGACCATGGGGCAGAAATACTGCAGCATATCGGCATCCTGGCTGTAGGACCCCGTCGCAATGACCACGCCCTTCGTTGCCACGAACTTCTTGTAGGCCCCGGTCTCGTCGCTGGCGATCACGGCGCTCACATGACCGTCCGCCTCGCGAACCAGCTGCTGGGAGGTGTGCTTGAACCGCACATCGGCCCCTTTTGACTGGATATGCTGCAAAAGCGCCGAGAGCAGATCGACCTCGGGGACGAAGCCCAGGCCCAAGTCGCCGTTGTAGGGATCCTGGTCCACGGCGGAAGTGGGCTCGTTCTCGCCGCCGATAAAGAGGATGGTGCCCGGGTAGATCTTCTCGATGACCACATCGTCGGAATGCTGCAGCACCGGGTGCAGCCCGTAGGGAGCCACCACGTCTGCAAACCAGTCCGCCGCCTCCCCGGAGCGGTTTGCCCAGGTCCACACCGCCTCGCAGTCCATCTTGTAATTCCCGATGTTCAGGAAGTCCTTCACCGCCACCGCCGTGTCCACCGCATCTCCCTGCTGAAGCTGGCAGGAGGAGTTGAACATGAAGTGCGAGCCGCCGTTGGCGTTGAAGCTCTCGTTGCGCTCCAGCACCGTCACGGACAGGCCGTTCTCGATAGCGGACGTGGCCGCATAGGTCCCCGAAGCTCCCAGGCCCACGATGACGACGTCGCTTTCCACGGTCTCGGTTATCTGGTCCTCGGCGATAGGCTCGGGTGCCACTTCCCACGGCCGCTCGCTCGACGACGGGGAGGCCGTTGCTCCGCTCGCAGCGGGCGTCTTCTGGTCGTTGCTGGTCGCGGCGCCTGTATCGCCCTCAGAACCAGCCGTCTTCGGTTGCGATGCGCATCCGCTCATAGCCGCGAGCCCCAACACTCCAGCAGCTGCGCCCCCCATCAGAAAACTGCGGCGCGAAAGATCCTTACCCATGGCTCCTCCCGTTCCCTCGAACAAAAACCTTCTATGCGCAAACCGTTGGTCCGAGTTCGGTCTGCGCGCAATCCGACCTTACTCGCTCGTGCCTGCTGGAATCATCCTGTGAACCGCCCGATTAGCCCGCAAAACGCCAATATCACGTGGTTCACCCGATAGCGAAATGGCCGATTCGGAAAGCTCGCAGCAGGACAATGCCCTACAATAGCCGCGAAGGGAGGAACCCCGTGAGCCAAGTCAGCCACCGCAGCGCAGAACCCGAAACCGAGCTTGAAACCGCACGGCAAAGCGCCCTCGCAAAGCCCAGCACATCGGCAACGATGGCAAACGCCGGGTGGGGCTTTACCATAGCGTGGGGGCTGGCAACGGTCTTCACCAGCCTGTTCGTTCCGGATTCCGCCATTCAAAAGCAAGCCAACCTGGGCACGTTCTGGCTCACGTCGATGATCGGCGCTCCGGCCGGACTGCTGGCCTTCTTCTTCGCGAAAAGAAGCCCGGGAGAACGAACACAGCTCATCCTGGAAATCTACGCCATAGTTGTCATGACCCTGGGGGTGGCCCTGCTGGAAGTCGCCCGCGGAGGCGAAGGTGCCCACGAGATTCTGCTCGCCGTTGCGGGGCTGGCCTCGTCGACGGGAACCGCCGTGCTCACGGTAGCGTGGGGCAGCCGCTACGCCCGCCTGGATATGGCTCTCATCGAGCGCATGGCGGCATTGTCCCTGGTTCTGTCCTTCGCTTGCTACGCTCTTGCTCTCGCCCTTCCCCGCACTTTGGCCGTAGCCCTGGTGCTTGCACTGCCGTTCCTGTCCGTCGGTTGCCTTCGAGCATCGCGCGCCGCTTCCCCGGAACCCGCGAAACGACCCCCGAAAACACCTGGCG
>DBFAWQ010000257.1:0-3934 GCA_048242115.1 Eggerthellaceae bacterium | reverse complement strand
GGTCCCACAGATGCACGGCCCAGGGCTGGGCCACGATGAGCCCCCCGTGCTTGTGAACGGCGTCGACCATCTTCCGCAGCTCGGGTACGCACTGCTCGTCGGCCCCGCAGACCAAGGGGTGTCGCACCTCGGTGGAGCGGTGCCAAGGCGATATGGTCTGGCAGATGACGGCCAAGCCCCCGGCGGCGCGCTCCTCCAGGAAGTTCAGCAGCCGCTGCGTCGGCTTCCCGTCGGGGGTGATGTAACCGTGTCCCGGACCCATCGACGTCGAGACCATGCGGTTTCTCAGCGTCAGGGATCCCACTTTTATGGGTGAGCACAGAAGCTTGCAGCTATCGCCCACGGCAACCGTCCTTTCCTCCTGGTTCCTCGCTCATGCCAAAAGGAAATGCGCCTGCCGTGCCAAGTTCCTAGTTGTTGGAAAAATTATTTCGGAATCAGCTCCGTCGCCGCCCCGTATGGTTGCGTACGTCCTCGGGAAGCACTTCGGCTCCCTGCCCGCAGAAGATGAGGCACCGCTCCACCACGTTGCCCAGCTCTCGGACGTTGCCGGGCCACGAATGGGCGCCGAACTCGTTCAGGGCCTGCGCTCCGAAGGGCGTGCACGGTATCCCCAAATCGGCGCTGATCTGCCGGTTGAAGAAATCAACGAACAGAGGGATGTCCCCGTCGCGCTGCCGCAGCGGCGGCAGCGTCAGCTCCACCTGGGCCAGACGGTGGTACAAATCGCCGCGGAACGTGCGGGCGTCCAGCATGGACTCGATGTCCTGGTTCGTGGCCGCGATCACGCGGATGTCCACGGGGCGCACCTGGTTGCTCCCGAGCGGAGTCACCTCCCGCTCCTGCAGCACGCGCAGAAGCCCCACCTGCATATCGGGCGGCATCTCGCCGATTTCGTCCAGAAACAGCGTGCCTCCGCTGGAATACTCGAACTTTCCCAGCAGCCCCTCGGCGTTGGCGCCGGTGAAGGCTCCGGGCGCGTAGCCGAACAGCTCGCTGGCAAGCAGGTCGCGCGGCAGGGCGCCGCAGTTCACTGCCACGAAGGGGCCCTTGCGTCCCGACCGTTCGTGGATAGCCCGCGCGATAACCTCCTTGCCCGTCCCCGATTCTCCCAAAAGCAGCGTGTTCACTTTAAGCGGCGCCACGCGGTCGACGAAATCCATGGCCTCGCGCCACGCGGCGCTCTCCCCCACGATGTCGGCATGCGCAACCCGGGGGCCGTCCGTCGCGGCTTGCGGCACGCAGGCTTCCTCGCAACGGTCGAACAGGAAGAAGCGGTAGGCCTGCTTGGAGGACGGCGCGCACTGCCGCACCGCCCGCAGGCGATAGGGCCGCTTCGTGCGCCCGAACTCCACGACCGTATCGTCGGGAAGCGCCAGCGGATCGTTCGCCGGAAGGGCCATGAGCGCCTGCGCACGCTTCTCGCCCCCCGCCACCCACTTGCCCAAGGATTCGGTGCCGTACGGGAGCGAGGAGGACCGTTTGCGGGTCTGCGCCGCCTCCTTGTTCGCCGTCAGAACGTGGCCCTGGGCGTCGGTAACCACCAGGGCCCCCTCCATGAGTGCGAACAGAGGCGAGAAGAACTCCACGGTGGAAAGCGGCTGCCACGCTTTGTGGTTCAGGAAGAAGAGCTTCCTCAGCAGCCGCGCCACCACCGAAGCCATGATCTCGGCGTTCGGCGGAAGGGGCAGAAGCGGGCTGTTCAGGTTTATCGCCCCGCCGAACGACCCGTCTTCGTGGAGAAAGGGGGCCGAGGCGCCCGAGTACGCCTGGGAGCACACGCGGTAATGCTCGAAGTAGTCGCAGCGCACCGGCTTGTTCTCCACCTGCACCAGAGCCGCGTTGCACGTCCCCACCAGCTCCTCGCGCATTTCCTGACCCACGGTAAGCGAGTAGTTCGGAAACGGAGAAACCAGATGGTACACGTAGCCCTGCTTGTCCATCAGCGACACGTTGCATGCCAGAAGCGCGCTGACCACGCGCATCACCGGGTCGGCCACGCGGATCATGCGCTCGTGGTCGTTGCGCACCGCGTCCAGGCGGGCCTCGTCCACGTAGCGCCGGGTGTTGCTCCACGGATTGATGGAGGCTTTGCGGCAGCGGGCCCACGACCGGGCAATCTCCGGCCGCACGATATCGGACGGACGCTCCGCCCCCGCCGCATAGGCCCTCCACGCATGGGCCATCGCCTCGTCATGCAGCATGACCGCTCACTCCTTCCCCGTCGTCGGCTACCCGCCGCCCAGTCTAGCGAAAAAGATCCCCCCCCCGGCAAATCCGCGAAAAGGGTGCAGCAACTCGAAACGCCATTCCTCCAGCCGCAGGCGCACCCCGGCTGCGGGGCTGCCCCTCAGCAAGCGCGCAGTCGCCGACGCTGCGTCGAGCAGGGGACGCCCATGCTCTCCCGGTACTTCGCCACGGTCCTGCGCTCAATCTGCACCCCTTGGGCAACCAGTGCCTCCCGAAGCGCGCTGTCGCTTAGGGGGTGCGCAGGGTCTTCCCCGTCGATGCACCGCCCGATCATCGCCTTCACCTGGAAGGTGGCCACGGCCTCGGGCTCGCCGCCTTCGGAATCCTCGCCCGAAACCGACGTGACGCCCGTTTTGAAGAACACGCTCAGCGGGTACAGCCCGAAAGGCGTCCTCATGGTCTTCCCCGCAAGCGCGCGGCTGACCGTGCTCGGATGTATTCCCAACTCGTCGGCAGCGTCCCGCACGCTCAACGCTTCCACAAAGGCCCCGTTCGACTCGAAGAAGCGGCGCTGGCGCACCAGAATGTAGGCCGCAAGCCTCGATATGACCCGGTGGCGAAACGACACGTCCCTTAGAAGCTCGCCGGCTTCGCGGTCCTTGCGTTCCAAGTAGCCGCGGGCCTCGTCGTCAAGCGCCGGGGAGGCGCAGAGCCGTCGGTAGTCCTCGTCGATGGAAAGGCCCGCCGTCCCCGACAGTGAGAGCGTAGCGCGCAGCGCCCCGGCGTCGTCCCGGGAAACGACGATATCGGGAATGGCGTAGTGGACGGGGAGCGCCTGGGCGAAGGAGAGGGCCGGGCACGGGTCCAGGCCCCGAAGCACCTTCAGCACCCGCCGCCCTTCCTCGCGCGTGACGCCGTAGGTGCATGCGACCGACCCGGGGCGCAGCGTCGGAAGCTCGTCCAGGCGCGTCTGCACCAGCTCCCGCAGAAGCCCGTAGCCGGAATCGACCGAGCTCAGCTGAAGCATCAGGCAGTCGCGGAGGTCCTGTGCGCCCACGCCCTTTGGCTCCAAACCGCGGATGCGGTCGAGCTCCGCCTGAACCGCATCGACGGCGCAGCCCAGCTGGAACGCGATGGCGTCCACGTCCCCTTGGAAGTAGCCGCGCTCGTCCAGGCAGTCGGCCACCTCGAGGAACGCCTCCTCGTTGTCGGGGGTGCATTGGCACAGCAGGTACTGCGGAAGCGTCAGGCGATCCTGGGCGAAGAGCCCCGTCAGCCGGCCGTCGTCGTAGGGCAACGCCGCCGGGGCCCCGGACCGCCGAAACGACGCGCCATCTGCGGGCACCGCCTTCGCCTCGAAGCCTTCCCCGTAACCGTCCGAACCGCGCTCGCGGGCTCCGGAGGCGGCCTCGTCCAAGGATACGGAGCAGACGCCCTCGAAAGCATCAGGGTCCATGGCGAGCATGACGTTGTCCTCGACGGCCGCCCGCAAGAAGCTGCGCAGATCGCCGGAAGGCATGGCCAGCATCTCCATACTGCGGAACAACGTCGGCGAAAGCGCCTGGCGGCGAGCCTGGTGCTGCCCTGCCGAAGGCCTTTGGGAGGCTCCCGCGTGAAAGCACTGCCCCTGGCGCACCCTCGACCCCCCCTTCTTTCCGTCCGCGGCAAAATTCGATTATTAGTTGATTTTACTACATATTCTTTTATTTTGGCATATTTATCGCATTCATTTATTCCCGAGTAG
>DBFAWQ010000256.1:0-23408 GCA_048242115.1 Eggerthellaceae bacterium | reverse complement strand
GTCGGCCTCCTGCGCGAGCGACACGTGGTGGATGGGGTCGGACGGGTCGTCGAACAGGCCCACGGCCACCGTCTCGTGCGTGAGCGCGCGGAACGTCGTGGGTCCCACGAACTCGGTGGCATGCTCGGTCATGACCACCTTCACGCGCACATCGGCCTTCTGCAGCAGGCGTGCCAGCTCGCAGGCCTTGTACGCCGCGATGCAGCCGGTGACGCCGAGCACCACCGTAGGACGAGGATCGGCGGCATCAACAAGCTTCGTCATGGGCGGAAACCTCCTCCGAACGGGCCTTAGGAAACCGGGGCCGTCCCCACGTACGGGGCGAGCACATGCTGCAGCACGCGGACGTGGGCCTTGGTGGCATTCAGGCAGGGAACCGTGACCAGAGGCTGCGCCGAACAGTCACGTCCGGCCGCTCTGACCGCATCCTCGTAGTAGGGCTGCAGCTCGCAGCCGATGTCGTAGAGCGTCTCCAGGCAGTCCACCGCGAAGTTCGGGCACACCATGAACACGCGCCCCTGGCCGTTGGCCGCCCAGCGGGCCAGCACGTCCTTCGTGAAGGGTCCGATCCATTCGCGCCCCTTGTCGAACCGGCATTGGTAGCCGATGGTCCAGGCGGTGCGGTCCAGCCCCAGCTCGGAGGCGACGCCCAGGCTGGTGGCCCCCGTCTGCAGCTCGTAGGTGTCGCCGTTCTCTATGTCGGCGAAGGGGATGGAATGGTAGGCGAACAGCAGCCGGTCGTCGGGGCGCTCGCCGAAGCCGGCGTTGCGTATGGACGCGGCAACCGCCTGCAGGTACACCGGGTCCTCCGAGTACTGCTCGACCACCTGGCAGTCCACGTCCCAGGACAGCTTCTCGAGAGCCCGGGCCAAGCCCCCGCGCACGGCGCCAGTGGTGGAGTGGGCGCTCTGGGGGTAAAGCGGCAGCACCACCACCCGGCAGCATCCATCCTCGCGCAGGCTTTGCAACTGCGAGAGGATGGAGGGGGACGAGTAGCTCATAGCGGTACGCACTGCAACGCCCCCGCCCTGTTCGTCGTAGGCGCGCTGAAGGCCGCGGTTGAGCTTCTCGTGGGCTATGGTCAGCGGCGACCCTTCCGGAGTCCAGATGGCCTGGTACTTCTTGGCGGACGCACGGCCCCGGCTCGGCAGGATGCACAGATGCAGGATGAGCCACCAGCCCACCGGATTCATCGGTCTGATGCACGGGTCGGAAAGAAACCGTGAGAGGTATCTGCGCACGCTTCGGGGAGTGGGCTCCTCCGGAGAGCCGGTGTTCACCATGAGCACCCCAACAGCTTCGTCAACAGGCACTGCCCCACCCCTTCTCGCTACCGGACCATGGCGCCAGTGTAACCGAGGACCCGTGCCGACGGCGCCAGCAGTCCGAAGACGGGATTAAATGCGCACCGAGCCGCGACAATATGAGCACAACGGCCCCATGCAGGCCAAGGGCGCCTAGGGCCGCCCCAAGACCTGCGCCCCCATCTCCGTACGCCCGCACGACCGGTCGGCCAGGGCGTGCAGGGCCGACTGCAGATCCTGCGGCAGGCCGTCGGAGAAGAGGAGCTCCTCGCCAGTCACCGGATGCTGGAAGCCCAGCTTGTAGGAATGGAGGAACTGACGCTCCAGGCCGAGGTCGGCGCGGGGGTCCTTCGGCGCATGGGCCCGGTAGACCGGCTCCCCCGCCAGCGGGTGCCCCGCGAACTCCATGTGCACGCGAATCTGGTGGGTGCGCCCCGTGAACAGCTTGCAATCCACCAGGGTGTAGCCGTCGTCGCCCGGTCGCGCGGCGAAGCGCTCGAGCACGTTGAAGGTGGTGAGCGCGTCGCGTGCCTGGGGGATGTCCCGCACCGCCATGCGGGTGCGCTCGTCCCACGACCGGGCGATGGGCGCGTCTATCATGCCGGTGTCCCGGGCGATGATGCCGTGCACGAGCGCCAGGTAGTGCCGGTCCACGGCGCGCAGGCGGATGGCCTCCATGAGCCGAAGGCCCGCCTCGTCGGTCTTCGCCGCCAGCATGAGCCCGCTCGTATCGCGGTCGAGCCGATGCACGATGCCCAGCCGGTCCCGGTCGCCCTGCACGCTGCAGAGGTTCTGGGCCCCGAAACGGTAGATGAGGGCGTTCACGAGGGTGCCGTCCGCATGGTCCACCGCCGGATGGCACACGAGCCCCGCCTGCTTCGACAGCACGATGACCGCATCGTCCTCGTAGCGGATGTCCAGGGGGATGGGCTGCCCCACCAAGGGGGTGTCGGCCGGCTCCTCGTCCACCTCGTAGACCACCACGTCGCCGGCCCTCACCGCATGCTTCTTCGAGATGGGCTGCCCGCGCAAAAGCACCCGCCCCTCGTCGCAGGCCCGAGCTGCCGCGCTTCGGCTGGCGTACAGGCCGCGCTCGGCGCACAGCACGTCGGCCCGCATCCCCTCGTCGATGGCGATGGCGGTGTAGGAGCGCATGAGCGCCATCAGGCGGACTCCCCGCCCGTCGGACCCTCCCCGTGCTCCTCGCGGCGCATGCTCAGGAAAAGGCCCAGAATGAAGATGACGAATCCGCAGGTCACACCGATGTCGGCTACGTTGAACACCGGGAAGTCCATGAAGACGGTCTCTATGAAGTCCACCACGTAGCCCAGCGAGAAGCGGTCGATGGCATTGCCCAAGCCGCCCGCCACCACCAGCGCAAGCCCCGCCACCTCCAACGCCGAGGCGCGCCTGAGATTCAGGAGCAAAAACGCCGTGAGCACGACGCAGACGACCACGGACATGACGCCCAGGGCGAAGGTGGAGTCGCCGAACAGCCCCCAGGCCATGCCCGTGTTGTGCACCAGGCGGAACTGGACAAGGCCCAGGTAGGGGCCGCCGACGACGTCTCCTAAGGCGAACCCGTTGAAGTAGGCCTTGGTGGCCACGTCCAGGGCGAGCCATACGGCGACGACGGCCGCGAAGGCCCCCAGCTTGCGCAGCGGCGAGCCGTTCGGGCGCGCAGGGGCGGCCGTTTCCATCTCGGCAGGTTCCATAGCGCCTAGGCCTCGAATCCGATTTCGTCGAGTACGCGGGCGCAGCGCTCGCAGACGTCCGGATGCTCCTCGACGGTCCCCAGCTGCCGGTAGTTCCAGCAGCGGGGGCACTTCTCGCCCGGGGCCTTCCCCACCGTCACGGACATCGTCTCCTGCCCCGCCGGCGCATCGTCGACCTGCACGTCGGAGACGATGAACAGCTCGCCGAGCACCTCGGGGCCGAAGGCGCGCAGGGCGTCCGCCTTGGGCGCCGGTGCCGCGACGACCACCGCCGCCTCCTGGCTCTTGTTCACGAACTTGGCCACGCGGGCCTCCTCGAGCGCCTTGGTCACCGCATCGCGGGCCTCCAACGCCACGGCGAAGGCCTCCGCATCAGCCGCCCCGCCGTCGGCGGGAAGCGCGGGCACCATGTCCCGGCGGCTGGGCCAACCGGCCAGCTGCACGTTGGCGGGACGCCCCTCGACCTCGCGCATGGCCAACGGGTAGTGCTCCCACACCTCGTCGGCGGTGAAGGACAGGATGGGCGAGAGCACCCGCACCAGCACCTCCAGGATGTTGGCCAGCACGGTCTGCACCGCACGGCGTCGCGGCGAGTTCGGCGCCTCGGCGTACAGGCGGTCCTTGGCCACGTCCATGTAGACGGCAGACAGGTCGTTCACGAAGTCGAAGGTCAGGCGGTAGACGGCGTTGTACTTGAAGGCGTCGTAGGCCGCCTCCACGTCGTCCAGCAGCTTCGCGGTCTTGGCCATCATGTAGCGGTCGATGGGCTCCAGCGCATTCCACTCGCGCACCGCATCCGCCTTGTCGTCGAAGTCGGACAGGCTGCCCAGCAAGAAGCGGAAGCTGTTGCGGTAGCGGCGGTAGTCGCCGGAAACCTGCTTGAGGATGCCGTCGTCGATGGCGACGTCCACGCCGTAGTCCACGGTGGCGGCCCACAGACGCAGCACGTCGGCGCCGTAGGTATCGGTCACCTCGGCCGGGTCCAGGCCGTTGCCCAGGGACTTCGACATCTTGCGTCCTTCGCCGTCCACGGTGAACCCGCAGGAGATGATGTGCTCGAAGGGGGGCACGCCGTAGGCGCCCACGCTGGTGAGCAGCGAGGACTGGAACCAGCCGCGGTGCTGGTCGGAACCTTCCAGGTACACGTCGGCCGGGAAGGCGAGCCCCTCGGCGGCCCGATGTTTCAGCACGCTGGTGTGCGAGACGCCGGACTCCCACCACACGTCCAGGATGTCCTTCTCGGGCAGAAGCTCGTTGCAGCCGCACTTCGGGCACTTCACGGTGCGCGGCAGGTACTCGGAGGGCTGCTTGGTGAACCAGGCGTCGGCGCCGTACTCGTAGAACAGTTCTATCACTGCGTCGAAACTCTCCTCGGTGGCCACGATCTCGCCGCACTTCGCGCAGGAGAACACCGGGATCGGCACGCCCCAGCTGCGCTGGCGCGAGATACACCAGTCGGGACGGTCGGCCACCATGGCCTCGATGCGCTTCTGCGACCAGGCCGGATGGAACTCGACGTCCTCGTCGACGGCGGAGAGCGCCCGTTCGCGCAGGGAGTTCTTGTCCATGCTCACGAACCACTGGCTGGTGGCGCGGAAGATGACCGGCTCGTGGCAGCGCCAGCACGTGGGGTAGCTGTGGTTGATCGTCTTCTGGGCCACGAGCGTCCCCTGCTCGGAAAGCCACCGGATGATGGCCGGGTTGGCGTCGAACACGTCCAACCCCGCGAAGGGGCCCGCCTCGGCGGTGAGCACTCCGTTGTCATCCACGGGCATGAGCAGCGGCAGGTCGAACTCCAACCCCACCAGGTAGTCGTCCTGGCCATGACCCGGAGCCGTGTGCACCGCGCCGGTACCGGTCTCCAGAGTGACGTGGTCGCCGTAGATGACGGTGCCCTTCAGGTCCTGGCGCACGGGGCAGGTGTAGGTCAGGCCGCACATCTGCTTGCCCTTCAGCACCACGGGCTCGCCGTCGGCCTGGGAGACGATGGACCAGTCCTGCCAGCCGGCCACCTCGGCCACGGATTCCACCAGGGCCCGGGCCATGATCATGTTGGCGCCGTCGGCCTCCACCATGACGTAGTCGGCCTCCGGGGCCAGCGACACGGCGGTGTTGGCCGGCAGCGTCCAGGGGGTGGTGGTCCAGATGAGGATGTAGGCGTCGCCCTGGGCGCCGGCCGCCTCGAACACCCCGGGCATGGCGTCCAGCTTGAAGCGCACGAAGATGGAGGGCGAGTCCAAATCAGCGTATTCGATCTCGGCCTCGGCCAACGCGGTATGGCAGCGCTTGCACCAGTGAATCGGCTTGCGGCCCCGGTAGATCTGGCCGTCCAGGTACAGCTTCTTGAAAATCTCCACGTTGCCGGCCTCGTAGTTGGGCACGAAGGTAAGGTAGGGGTTGCCCCAGTCGCCGTTCACACCCAGCCGCTGGAAGCCCTTGCGCTGCACGTCAACGTAGGTCTGCGCCCATTCGCGACAGAGCTTGCGCAGCGTGGGCTGGTCGGTCTGCTTCATCTTCTCGGGGCCGAGGTTCTTCTCCACCATGTGCTCGATGGGCTGGCCGTGGCAGTCCCAACCGGGGACGTAGGGGGTGAAGTAGCCGCGCTGGGCATGGGACTTCACCACGAAGTCCTTCAGGATCTTGTTGAAAGCGTGCCCGATATGGATGGGCCCGTTGGCGTAGGGAGGGCCGTCGTGCAGCACGAAGGGCTTGCCGTCCGCATTCTTGGCCAGGATGCTCTCGTAGAGGTGCTCCGCCTCCCACTTCGCCAGGCGCTTCGGCTCGCTCTCGGGAAGGTTCCCGCGCATGGGGAAGTCGGTCTCGGGCAGGTTCATCGTGTCTTTGTAGCTGTTGGCCATGGGGTATCAGCCTCTTCCCGTGGTTCGTTTGGGCGTTAAACCCGTCTATTGTACTACAAGGGCGCCCATCCCTCCGCAGGCAAGACGCACGCGACAAAAGAACAGAAGCCCTCGGGTTCCGAGGGCTTCCGTCGGGAAGAACGCTCAACCTATCGAGCCTGAGCACCCGGGATGCTCGTCGGCGGCTGCCCTAGCAGCTTCGCCGCCGCCAGCGGTGCAGACCCCAGGAGAGCGCCGCCAGCATGGCGGCCACCGAGGCTCCGGCGACGGAGGCGGGCAGCTGCGCGGCGCACGCCAGGGCGTCGGAGGTGCCGGCCAGGTATCCCGCCTGGGCTCCGCCGCCGTGGCCGCCTCCCTGGCCGAGGTAGCTCATAGAGCCGCCCGACCCGCTGCCGGAACCTCCGCCGGTGCCGCCCGGGGCCGCTGCATCGCTGCCGCCGGTACCGGAGCCGCTGCCGGAACCGCCACCCGGGCCGTCCCCTTCATCGGGATCGTCGCCCTCATCGCCGCCCCCACCAGGGCCGTCCGGGCCCTCGGGCAGCGCGGCAATCTCGAAGGGCACCGGCCCGCTCGTGTAGTCGTAGCCGTCCAGCGGGTAGTGCACCACCATCTCGTAGGAGCCGGGTTCGCTGGGCGCCGCATCGCCGAGCGGCGTGCGGGAGCCGTCAGGCTCCACCCGGAAGTACTCGTAGGTGCAATCGGGGCTGTAGTCGCCGTCGACGCGGTTCGTGGGCACCACCTCGGCGCCGTCCACGTCCACGGCTCCCTCGACCACGGGCGCGGGCAGGATCGAGAAGGTGTCCGATCCCATGCGTCCCTCCGGGTCGGTGGACTCCACCAGGTAGCTTCCGGGCTCGGTGGGAACCGTCGGGTTGCCGTCGCCGTCCACAAGCGGCTTCCAGCCGCCCTCGCCGTCGGGCTCGTAGAACCTGTGCTCCACGCCCTCGGCGGGCTTCCCGTCGGGGCCGCGGTCCTCTATCCGCAGATCCGCCGGGGCATGGACGTCCCGGGCCACCGTGGACAGGCCGTCGTCGACGCCGTCCATGACCCGGAATACCGCCGAGCCGGGCAGGTAGACCGTGCCGTCGGCGCCTTCGGGCAGCGTGGAGGTCACCCTGTAGGACCCGGGCTCCAAGGCCGCCAGCTCCTCGTCGGAAAGAGGCCCAAGCTCCGCCCAGACGCCGCCTGCGTACTTGGCGAAGGACCGGTCAGCCCTCACGGGCAGGCCGCCCGCCCGCTCGGCGATGGCGGGAACCTCGCCGCGCCGGCAGTCCACGGCGCTCACGTAGACGGGCACGGGGGACGTTGCGCCCTCCGGGTCGCCGCCGGCGGGCAGCACCCGGAAGGGGGCCTCCCCGGGAGCGTAGGAGATGCCGTCGGCGTCGGGCTTGGTGGACACGACCTTGTAGGTGCCGGCCGGCAGGGCCGCGAGGTCGGCTCCGGGGGCCAGGCGCTCCCAAGTGCCGTCGTCCGTCAGGCGGTGGTACACGTGGTCGGCCTCGGTGGACACGCCCCCTACCGCATCCCGCGGGGAGGGCGCCGTACCGACCTCGACGTCGGCGCACTCGGTGTCGATGCGGGCGTCGTTCATAACGGTGAAGGTGTCGGCCCCGGGCAGGTAGGGGACGCCGTTTGCGTCGGTGCCGGAGGAGACCACCTGGTAGGCGCCCGGCCGCCAAGGCAGCGCCGGCAGCCCGTCGGGCCCGGTCGGCGATCCGTCCGGTCCGGCCACGGGCTTCCAACCGCCCTCGCCGTCGGGCTCGAAGTAGCTGTGCAGGATGTTGCCGGCGGCCTTCTCGCCCGTCTCGAGCCGGTCGTCCACCTGGGGCTTCTCGCCGGCGAACAGGTCAGGGACCGTCACGACGAGCTTGCGGGCGTCCGCGGGCGGCGCATCGGGGTCCGCGGCGATGGCCACCGCCGCGGGCTGCACCGTGATGCGGTAGTTCCCATCCTTGGTAAGGCCGTCGGCCCCCACGTTGGCGAAGGAGGCGCTCGCCAGGTAGACGCCCTTCACGGGATTGCCCGGGTTCAGGGCGAAGGGGCCGTCCTTGGCCGCGTAGAGGGCCTCCCCCAGCACGCCGGCGAGGTCGTGGCCCGGTGCCAGGCTGCTGCCCTCCGCCAGGCCGTGGGAGAAGAAGCCCGCCCAGGGCGTTCCCGCGGTGCCTGCGGGCACGTCCGTGGACACCTTCACCGTCACCTCGCGCGGCACGATGGAGAAGGCGGCCTCGCCGGAGAGGTGCCCGTCGCCGGATGCCGCCACCTTGTAGGAACCGGCATCGGACGGGGCGCCCGGCAGCTCCTCCCACCCTCCGTCGGGAAGCTCCCGGTACCAGGTCAGCTCCACCTCGTCGGCGGGGACGTCGCGCCCGGAGGCCAGCACCGGGAAGTCGAGCGGCTCGCCGTAGGGCATATCGGCCGCCTGGGGCACCAGGGCGTCTATCTCGAGCGTCACGGGGCCGCCGGCCGACCCGGAGAAGTTCGCCCCCTCGGGCGAGGGCACGTACTCGCAGGTGAACACCTGGTTGCCGCTGCCGTCCAGGTACGCCGCGCCCTCGACGGGGTCCCAACCGGCGAAGGTGGTCTCGGCGAAGCTCCACCCTTCGGCGTCCTTCTGAGCAGCACCTAGCTCGACCGTCCCGATCTCGCCGCCGTTCAAGAGGAAGCGGATCGACCCCGTAGGAGCCTCGCAGGTTTTCGCCTCGTGGGCAGCCGGCTGCACGCGAGCCTTCAGGGTGACGGTGTCCCCCTCCTCAACAACAGCGCTTCTTGCAGCCTTTCCGTCAACCGAAGCCTCAAGCGACGTCTGCGAGTCCGCCGGCTCCACGTAAATCCAACCCTGGGCCTTGTGGCCCCAATACATATCTTGGAACCCTGGCTCGGAGGCGTACTGGGTGGAGATGACGGAGAGCTTGAGGTTGCCCGCCGGCGTGGGCTCGGACGAACTGGTGAGCACAAGCTCCGGGCCCGCCGGAGACGTGCGGTCGCTCGAGTAGCGCTGCAGCCGGTACCGAATGACGTCGCCGCCCTCGGTGAGGGGCCTATCGGGATCGCCCGGCACCTCGATAGTGAGATAATCGTCGAGCGCCAGATCCAGAAGGCATGTGCCGTTGTAGTGCAACTTCTGCTGGAACTTGCCGGTATAGCCCTCCGGCAGCGGGAAGTCGAAGAAGAAGCGCGCCTGGTCGTCATCCTTGCCCGCCGCCGCCCCTAGCTCCCGCAAGCTTGGGCTGGTGACGAAGGTTGGAGGCGTTTTCAGAACCGGCTTTCCGCTTTCATCCAGGTCCCCTTCGTCGTAGTATTTGAAGCTCACGCCAATCTCGGAGCTGTCCACAACATGCTCAGGAAGCCAGAGGTAGAGCTGGCCCCTGTCCAAGCAGCAGGGGGCACCGTAAGCGTAGGGCATCCCGTCCACGGTGAGCGACCAGTCGGTTATGGGGTAGTCCACTTCACCCACGAAGTTCGACATGTTGACAACGATCATCTTGAGCAGGTTCCCTGAAGCATCCTTGAACACCGCATCACCCTGGAGGAACTCATGCGGGTCCTTCCCGTTGCCGATCGAGCCACCGGAAAACACGACATTCGTTAGATGGCCACCGATGTCGTAGGCCTCATATCCGGGAGTCCCCTCGCCATAGGGAAGAAGGGTCCCTCCAGTAAGGACGATAGAATAGCCCCTGTTGTCGTGACTATTCCCATTACAGCCGTCACCGAACCCCGCTCCGTGACCCCCGCCATGGGAGGAGACGTAGCCGCCGTTTATGCGAATGTTACTTATTCCCATGAATCCGCCGGACCCGATGCCTGCACCGTGGTAGCCCCCTTTGGCCTCAATGCGACCTCCGTTGAGGGTAATCCAGGCGTTTATATCGCTTTTCGAACCGTTCCTGTTCCCACCGCTTCCGATTCCGGCGCCCCAGCAGCTCCATCCTGCGGGAGCTGCCGAGTGAAGAGCCTCCACGACGCCCCCGTCAAAGGTCATGGATCCGTGGAATTCCTGGTAGTTGCCACCGATGATGGCCCCATTGGTCACACCGGTCGATACATCGTCGCAACGGAGCACGCCCGGATCATCGCTTTCCAGCACGGAAAGAGGATCTCCTTTCCGAACGACCGTTCCGTCGGGCAGAATAGCGTCGCGAGGAACCAGGCCGTTCTCCGGAACAAGTCCGCCGTTGTCACGAGCATCGTCGACGAATAGCTGCGCCCCGACGGGACAGTGGATGACGGCTCCGCTGCTTCCCAGCGCCCTGCGCAAACGGTTCTTCGTTCCGTCGGCTAGCACAATATGCAACGAGGCGCCGCTTCTGATATCCACCGCCTGCGCATGCTGCAGGCCTAGACCTGCAAAGGTCACGTGGGCATCGGTTCCAGAGGGAATCACTATCTGCAGGTTGGTAAGGCAGGTTTGGTACCCTTCCGAATCCAGCGCCTGGTCGGTGTTGCGCACGGCGAAGTGCTTGTTGGTGAGCACGGTGAGGGTGGTTCCCGAGAGCTGGAAGTCGGCGGGGCTCACGGCATAGCCGTCGGTGCCCCAGATGGTGAGCCCGGCCATTTCGAAGGCGCCCTTGCCGGGCACGGCGCCGTTGCTGTAAAGCGCCAGCTCGCTTCCTACCGGAGAGGGCTCAGAATATGCCGACCCCCCCCCATGAACTTTCGGCGCCGAACGCCGCCGGCGCGCCCAGGGCCAGCGCGAGCGCCGCCCCCAACGCACACGACAGCGGCTTGCGCCATGCTGCCTGCATACTCATAGCCCGTCCTCTCGACAAGGTTCTCGCGCATCGACCGACTGCGGCGATGCGACCGTCAACCCTTGCAGTATAGAAAACCACCCGAACCATTGCAAGGGCGAAACCGAAAGAGTCCCCTACTCCGCCTCGCGCAGCTCCTCCAGGCGGCCGGCTATGGCGCGGATGAACTCGTGGGTGGAGAGCTTCCGCACGTCCGGCAGCGTGGTGATGAGCGCCAAATCCCCGGTCATCTGGCCGGCGGCGATGGTGTCCAGCGTGGCCTCCTCCAGCTGGTCGGCGAACGCCGCCAAATCCGCAAGGCCGT
The DNA here is from genome assembly GCA_048242115.1 of Eggerthellaceae bacterium. Classification (GTDB taxonomy): domain Bacteria; phylum Actinomycetota; class Coriobacteriia; order Coriobacteriales; family Eggerthellaceae; genus Xiamenia. The sequence goes on along the minus strand of DBFAWQ010000256.1, from coordinate 12,476 downwards.
CGAGCTGGGCGCGCTTGCGCAGGGCGCCGGTCCAGGCGAAGATGGTGGCCACGGAGTTCGTGGAGGTCTCCTCGCCGCGCAGGTGCCTGTAGTAGTGGCGCTGCACGGTGCCGTGGGCCGCCTCGTACTCGTAGTAGCCATGGGGCGACACCAGCACGGAGGTCATCATGGCAAGGCTGCCGAAGGCGCTCGAGACCATGTCGCTCATGACGTCGCCGTCGTAGTTCTTGCAGGCCCAGATGAAGCCGCCCTCGCTCTTCACGACCCGGGCCACGGCGTCGTCGATCAGCGTGTAGAAGTACTCGATGCCCGCATCGGCGAAAGCGGCCGCGTAGTCGGCGTCGAAGACCTCCTGGAAGATGTCCTTGAAGCGATGGTCGTAGACCTTCGAGATGGTGTCCTTGGTGGCGAACCACAAATCCTGGCGCAGGTCGAGGGCGTAGTCGAAGCAGCTGCGGGCGAAGCTTTCGATGGAGGCGTCCAGGTTGTGCATGCCCTGCACCACGCCCGGACCCTCGAAGCTGTGGACGAGCTCGCGGGTCTCGGTGCCGTCGGCGGCGGTGTACACCAGCTCCACGGTGCCCGGCCCAGGAACGGCCAGCTCGGCGTTTCTGTACACGTCGCCGTAGGCATGGCGGGCGATGGTGATGGGCTTTACCCAGTTGCGCACGCACGGCTCGATGCCGGCGGCCCTGATGGGGGTGCGGAACACCGTGCCGTCCAGCATGGCGCGGATGGTGCCGTTGGGGCTCTTCCACATCCGCTTCAGGCCGTACTCGTCCACCCGGGCGGCGTTCGGCGTGATGGTGGCGCACTTCACAGCCACCCCCAGCCGCTTGGTCGCCTCGGCGGCCTGGACGGTGACGGCGTCGTCGGTGCGGTCGCGGTTCTCCAGGCCCAGATCGTAGTACTCGGTCTTAAGATCGACGAAGGGGCAGATCAGCTCCTCCTTGATGAGCTCCCAGATGATACGCGTCATCTCGTCGCCGTCCATCTCCACCAAGGGGGTGGTCATCTGCACTTTGTCCATGAAACGTCCTTTCGCTCCTTCTCTTGGGCCTGATGGCTGACCATGATACTAAACCTGCGCCCGGCCGCTCCGACCGCCCTCCGATGTTACAGAGATTTCACGACGACGTCCCTCCATCGAGCAGCTCCAGGGACACCACGTCGTCCAAGGGAACCCGCGCACCGTCGGCCAGCAGCAGAAGCCCGAGAAGGTCGTCTATGCGCGCAAGCCGCCCCTCGTCGCTTCGGTAGGACCCCCCTTCCTTCCGCCCGTCGGGGACGAAATACGCAACTCGAACGGCAGGACGGCATCCGAGACGCTCTCGCAGCGCGGCGAGCGCCCGGTCGATGGCGTCCCGCTGGTCGTCGCTCAACACGATCCGCTCCTCGGTGGGCCGAGCTGCTTCCGCCACCGCCGCCTCGTGACCCGAAAGGGCGGCGAAGGGGGCGAACTGGGCCGCCCGGTCGGCCATGGGCATGGGCGGGCGGCGCGAGCGGGGCCGGGACAGCCCCAGGATATCGTCGTAGCCGCTCATGCGCTATGGCCCCCTATCTGGTTGTTCCGCAGCCGGGCCGTGCCCGCCTCCTGCAGGTTGGCGGCCCGCAGGATGGCGTTCTTGCCGAACCGGCCCCGTATGTCGAGCATGGCCCCCTGCACCTTGCGCTCCCGGGCGCGCTCGGCCGCGACCCTCTCGTCCTCGCCCCCCTCGTCCTCGAAGAGCCTGAGCTGCCGATGGCTGCGCCGAAACGCCGCCTCCTGCTCCGTGACCAGCTGGTCCGCCGCCACGGTGATGCGGTGTACCTGCAACCGCCGGTCCACCAGCCGGTCGAAGAGCTCCGTCGCGGCGCCGGCGATGCGCGCCGAGGAAGCCGTAGGCAGATCCAGGTTGGCGGTGCCGTGGGCATGCTGGGGCACAGCGCGCCCGTAGCGGTCCCGGTCGAGCTGCCCATCGAAGACGGCGTCCTCCCCCAGCCGCTCGTAGCCCAATGTCAGCGTGAGCTTGTCCGTGACCAGCCCCTCGGCGAGCAGGTCTAAAGCCAGCTGGTCGGCCATCTCCCACACCACGAGCCGCGCCTCGTCGGCGCCGTAGGGCCGCTGGAGCACCTGCCCGGACACCTTGCAGGCCGACTTCGGGCGGTAGCCCTTGATGTCGGCCATGCCCACGGGCTCCACGCCCCACGCATGGTCGATGAGCAGCTCCGCGTTCTTGCCGAAGAGCTTGAACAGCAGATCCTCGTTCATGAGGTCGGCGGGACCTCCCAGGGAACAGCGGGCCACGTCGCCCATGGTGCGCATGCCGTGGGCCTGCAGCTTCCGGGCGTAACCGGGGCCCACGCGCCAGAAGTCGGTCAAAGGCTCGTGGGACCACAGGCGCCTTTTGTAGGCCTCCTCGTCCAGCTCGGCTATGCGGACGCCGTTGCCGTCGGGCTCCTCGTGCTTGGCCAAGATGTCCATGGCCACCTTGGCCAGATAGAGGTTGGTGCCTATGCCCGCCGTAGCGGTGATGCCCGTCTCGGCGTACACGTCGGACACCACCTGCGACGCAAGCTCGCGTATGCCCTTCCCCGAGGCGGTCAGGTAGCCCTTGGCGTCGATCAGCACCTCGTCTATGGAGTAGACGTGCACGTCCTCCGGCGCGAAGTGCCTCAGGTACACCCGGTAGATGCGGGTGGAGTAGTCCAGGTAGGTGGCCATGCGAGGCTTGGCGATGAGGAAGTCCAGCTCGCAGGCGGCATCGGCCCGCACGGCCGGATCGTGGAACGACCCGTGGGCGAACAGGCTGCCCTCGAAGGGCCGGTAGGCCTGCAGGTCGCGCCCGGTGACGTCCCCCGGAAGAAGCGAGGAGCGGGGCCCGCGACCGAAGGGCGCCCCCGGAGACTGATGCAAAGCCGAAAAGCCGCAGGCCGTCGGAACGTCCCTCGCACCTGCGGTCGCGCCCCGGCCCGAGCGCCTGAGCACCCCCAGCCGCTCGGCGTTCACCTCCCGCACCCGCTGCACCACTTCGAACAGCCGTGCGCGTCCTCCTATGCCGTAAGCTTTCAGGGACGGCGACACCGCCAGGCAGATGGTCTTCTCGGTTCGGGACGCATCGGCCACCACCAGGTTCGTGACCAGCGGGTCGAGGCCGCGAGCCTGGCACTCCACGGAGGCGTAGAACGACTTGAGGTCGATGGCTATGTACCGGTAACAAGAACACATGTTCCCATTATGGCCGAGAGTCGGCCAAGACGCAAGGGCTTTCCCGCAGAAACGCCATCCCGCCGACCCCTCTCCGAAAAATGCCGCGCCCTCGCCAGGGGCCCGACGTCGGCGGCCGGCCGAGGCCGAAGGGTTACTCCTTGCCGTCCCAGCAGTAGGTGCACAGGCACTCCGGGTCGATGCCGATGGCCTCCTTCATGCCGGCGAGCGATTGGAAGCCCAGGCTATCGAAGCCGAGCTCCTCGCAGATGCTGCGCAGCAGGCACCGCCCGCGCTCGGTTCCCGCGTCGGCGTACTCGTCCAGATGCTGCTGGCCCTCGTCGCCCTCGAGCTTCTGGACGGTGCGGCGTGCGATGAGGTCCATGTCCGAGGTGTTGCGCGAGAACGACAGGTACTTGCACCCGTACATGATGGGCGGGCAGGCGCTGCGCATATGCACCTCGGCGGCGCCGGCGTCGTAGAGCTGGTCGACGGTCTTTCCCAGCTGGGTGCCGCGCACGATGGAGTCGTCGACGAACAGCAGCTTCTTGCCCTCGATGAGCTCGGGCACCGGAATCTGCTTCATCTTGGCCACGCGGTTGCGCACCTCCTGGTTCGCCGGCATGAAGCTGCGGGGCCAGGTGGGCGTGTACTTGATGAAGGGCCGCGCGAAGGTCTTGCCGCTTTCTGTGGAGTAGCCGATGGCATGGGGCACCCCGGAGTCGGGCACGCCGGCCACGAAGTCCACGTCGGGCAGGCACCCCTCCCGGGCCAGCTCGTCGCGGGCCATGACGGCGCCGTTGCGGTAGCGCATGACCTCCACGTTGACGCCCTCGTAGTTCGAGTTGGGGTAACCGTAGTACACCCACAGAAACGAGCATATCTTCATACGCTCGCCCGGGGCGGCCAGCTGCTCGACGCCATCGCTCGTGACGCGCACGATCTCGCCCGGACCCAGCTCGTAGTCGTCTGCGTATCCCAGCTTATGGTAGGCGAAGGATTCGAAGGAAACGCAGCGGCCGTCGCCGTCGCGACCGACGAGCATCGGCAAGCGGCCCATGGCGTCGCGGGCGGCGATGATGGAGCCGTCGCGGAACATGACCAGCAGCGTGAGCGACCCCTCCACCCGCTCCTGGGCGTAGCGGATGCCCTCCACGATGTCCTGCTTCTGGTTGATGAGGGCGCCCACCAGCTCGGTGGAGTTCACGGCGCCGGAGCTCATGGCCATGAACTGCTTCTCGCCGCTTTCGAAGAATTCCTCCACCAGAAGCTCGGCATTGTTGATGGCGCCCACGGTGGTCAGCGCGAAGGTACCCAGGTGGCTGCGGATAAGCAGCGGCTGCGGGTCGGTGTCGCTGATGCAGCCGATGCCGCTCGTGCCGTGGAAGGCCGGCAGGTCGTCCTCGAAGCGGGTGCGGAAGGGCGTGTTCTCGATGGAGTGTATCTCGCGCTGGAACCCGTCGCGCTCGTCGACGAAGATGAGCCCGGCCCGACGCGTACCCAGATGGGAGTGATAGTCCACCCCGAAAAAGACGTCCAGCACCACGTCGCGCTTCGACGCCGCCCCGAAGAAACCGCCCATAGCGAACCTCTCTGCTCGGTTTTCAGCCTTGAGGTGGTAAGTATAGCCGTTGGGCATGCGGGGCCGTCGCTCTTTCGGAGCATTTGACAATAACGACGACAAAAGGCTCGGCATCCCCTCCGTCCGACTGCCGAGCCTTTTGTCGCCAAGAGCGCCGCGACGAATGCAGCGGCTTCCGGAGAGGCTACAGGGCGTGCGCGCGGGAGAAGGCGCGGTACTGCGACCGGAGGCGGCGCTGGGCTTCGGGCCACGCAAGGTCCTGGCCGAGCATGGCGATGGCCGGCCCGCAAACCTCGTAGGCCGCCACGCGGGAGTTGCACTGCGCCATGGCGCCCGCGGCCGACAGGTGCTCGACCATGGCGCCGGCGAAGCCCAGCGGCCGGTCGTAGAACAGCGTCGAGAGCATCCCGCGGGCCTCCTCGCTCTGAGGCGCCCCCAGCACGAGCATCCGACGCAGGCGACCAACGCGCGCATCGTCGAAGAACGGCTCCCAGAAGCGCAGCAGGAAGTCCTCGAAGCCCTCCAGCGTGGAAGGAGCCTCGGCGACCACGCGCTGGGTGGCGGGGTCCACGAACACGCCGCACCGGTCCATAGCCTCGTCGAAGTGCCGCCCCTCCCGCTTCATCGCCTCGGAGAAAAGCGCCTCCTTGCTGGGAAAGTAGTTGTAGATGGACGCGTCTTTGATGCCCACCGCCTTCGCGATGGCCTTCACGGAGGTGGCCGCATAGCCCACCTGCGAGAACAGGGCCGCCGACTCCTCCAGCAATCGCTCCCTCGTGTTGCGGTTCGACCCCGCCGGTCTGCCCATGGCCATCCGCCTTTCGCCGCGAGTGCTCCCCTTCGTTTCAAGCGGACGCTAGTTTAGCACGAACGGGCACGCTGCGAAACCGACGTTTCCCTACAGGGGAGCCTGCGTCAGGTACAGGGAGCGAAGCTTCTCCTGCTTGCCGGGCCCGAAATGCAGCGCCTGCTCCAGGTACCCGTCGAAGGACCCGTAGCGCTCCACCACCGCCCCGACGCCGAAGACCAGGTAGCCGGCGTTGGCGTAGAACAGCGCGTCCACGTCGCCGTCCAGCGCCTGCGCGAGCTTCGCCCTCCCCAGGGCGTCCGCCACGCGCTCGGCCCAGGTGCGCACGAAGAGGTTCGTCGCAAGGTAGTCGGCCATGATCGTCTCGGCCGAAACCCCCAGGGCGTACTCCACGATCGCCGAGGCGAGGCCCGCGCGGTCCTTGCCCTCGGTGCAGTGCCAAAGCGTCGCCCCCTCCTCGGCGGACAGCAGTATTTCCAGAAGAGACGAGTAGGCATGGATGCCCTCCTCGCCCAGAAGGGCCTTGCGGTACACGCAGGAGACCGCCTCGAAGGGCGACCCGCTGTACTCGCGGAAAAGGCGAAGGTCCCCCACGAGCCCCGCCTCCCGCGTCACGCCCACCGCCTGCTCGCTGACGACCGGCACGTGGTAGAAGCGCGCGAAGGGCATGAAGGGCTCGGGGTCGGGCGCCTTGGAGCGCTCGAAGGCGGTGCGGAAATCGACCACGCGACGCACGCGAAGCTGCTCGCCCAGGATATCGATATCCCCGGACGTGGCCTTATGCAGGTCGCAGGAGCGGATAAGGCGGTTCGCCACGACCACCCGGCCGTCCTCGGCGGGCATACCGCCCAAATCGCGCGCGTTCGGCAGCCCCTGGAGGCTCAGATGTCCGAAATCGGGGAATCCCTCGACGGGGTCCGGCAGCTCGGGGTCCCCCAAGCCGTAGGCTCCGTCGCCCCGGACATCCGCGCGCCTAGCCGATTCGGCCAGCGCTTGGAGCGCGGAAAGAAAACGCTCGTCGCGAACCGTCATGATGATGCTCCTTTCGCCACGCACCATGTTCCCAGAAAAACCTGGCAGACGGGTTGCGCGGCGGCATCGGCTCGACAACGGTTCGGCATATGCGCAGATCAGGTTTCGAAGAGCAGAACCCTGTCGAAAAGCCGCAGGTCGCGCTCGTCGTGCGTGATGACGACGACGGTCCTGTCGGAGAACGCTTCCATGAGCGTGCCCATGACCAGCCGGCGCGTGCGCCCGTCCAGGGACGCGAACGGCTCATCGAGCAGGACCACCGGGCTTCTTCGCAGATAGGCGCGGGCCAGGCAGACGCGCACCCGCTCGCCCCCGGACAGGCGCGAGCCGCCTTCGAGAAGCGGCGTGTCGAGGCCCGCCGGCAACCCCGCCAGCAGCTCCGAGAGGCCCACGGCCCGCAGCGCCGCCCGCAGCTCGTCGTCGTCCGCCCCCGCATTCCCTATCAGCAGGTTCTCCCTCAGAGTCAGGTTGAAGACGTAGGAATCCTGCTGCACGTAAGTGACCAGGGCCGAAAGCTCCTCCTCCGACAAACGCGAGGTGGGCCGACCGAAAAGGCGCACCTCGCCTTCCTGCGGCCGCAGCCGCCCCGCCGCCAAAGCGGCGAACGTCGATTTGCCCACGCCGCTTCTTCCCAGCACCGCCACCTTCTGCCCGGCCGGAACGCTCAAGCGAAAGCCGCTCATCAGAGGGACGGTCTCGGCGGAAGAGCCCGCAGCGCCGTAGTCGAAGGCCACATCGGCGAAGCACAGCGCCTCGGGACCGGTGGCAGACGCATCGCCTTCCGATATCGACGCAGAGCCAGCCTGCGCATGCGCCCCCTCCTCGAGCCGATTCAGCCGCTCTAGGGCGTCCCGGTGCGAGCCCGCTTCCTCGGCGGCGATGCCCAGGGGGAACACGACCTCGAAAAGCGGCATGAGGCCGATGGCGAAGGCGCACATCCAGCTCGCCTCGAAAGGGCCCCCCGCGGCAAACGCCTGCGCGCCCCACAGACACGTCGCCGAGATGGTCAGCGCGAAGAGCGCGGAGAGCATGACGTCGCGCCCGTGGTCGAACCGGCGCCTTCTCACCCCGAGCTCGCGCTCCCGGCGCCCCAGAGCAGACCAGCGCTTCAGGAAGTCGTCGTTGCGCCCGGAGAGCAGCCAGTCGGCGGCAGCTGCGGCATCGTCGACCGTCAGGGCGTAGAGACGCTGGCGCACGGCGCGCTGGCGCTGGATTCGCGGGCCGTTCGCCGCCGCCGACCACAGCGGCACCGCAACCGAGGCGACCAGGAGCACTACGGCCACGAAAAGGGCAAAGGGCACGGATGCGACCCCTATGGCCGCAAGGGCCACCAGGCACGACGCCCAGGCTATGGCGACGGGGAAGGCGCAGCGCAGGTAAAGGTTCTGTATATGACCGACGTCCTCGCCCAGAAGCCCCATGGCCTCGCTCGCCGCCGCGTCGAAGGACCCCGCTCCCTTGCGGCACAGCGCCCGGTACGCCTCGAAGAGCCTGGTGCGCAGACTGCTGGTCGCCTGGAGCACCCAATCGTGGCTCGCCAGGCGCTCGGCGTAGCCCAGAACCGGCTTGCCCACGCCGAACAGCTGCACGAATGCCAGCGGCACGTGCAAGATGATGATGCTGGCCACCAGGGCGCTTGCGCTTACCAGGTAGCCGGATGTGAACATGAGCCCCATGGCGAAGGCCTGCGCCGCCACGCCGAGCCCCAGGGCAGCGGCCATCGTCTTACGGTATCGTCCCAGATAGGGCAGCACCCACCTGTCCTTGCGGGAGATAGGGGGCGACGCGGCGTCTGCGAGCGCCTCGGGCGGCCGCCCCCCCTCGGCCCGCGCCCCTTCCGAACGGGAGAGCCGCAGGCGCTCGACGGCGGTTACGCCCGCGTCCTCGCATACGTCCAGGCTCCTCACCGCATCGGCCACGGCAGCGGGAGAGCCGCAGGCCGCCACCCTCCCCCCGTCCAGCACGACGACCTGGTCCATGGCCTCAAGCCAACCGAGGCGGTGGGTGGCCATGACCACGGTCCTCCCCTCCATGGCGGCCAGCAGAGCGCCCGCCAGCTCCCTCTCGGTCCACGGATCCAACGCGGCCGTCGGCTCGTCGAGGAGCAGGACGTCGCGACCGGGATCCACCAGCGCACGGGCAAGGGCCACCCGCTGCGCCTGCCCTCCCGACAGCGCCCGGCCGCCGCGTCCCACCGCCGTGTCCAGCCCTTCGGGGAGCGAGAGCGCGAATTCGCCCAAGCCGACCCTCCGAAGGGCGTCGAGCACCTGCTCGTCGGTGGCATCGGGGTTGTACAGGGCGACGTTGTCCCGCAGGGATGCCGCCACTATCGCCGCATGTTGCGGGACGAACGCGACCCGGCTTCGCCATGCGCGCGACCTCAGGTCCCCGCAACGGCCCTGCGGGCTGCCCAGGACGCCCGCGCTCGGCACGTCCATGCCCGCCAAAAGGCGCAGCAGGGTGCTCTTCCCCGCCCCGCTGCGGCCGATCAGCGCCACCTTCGCACCTGCGGAAAGGCTGAAGCAGACTCCCGACAGGATGTCGGCATTCCCCGCGCTGACCCCGACCCCGCGCGCCTCCAGCAGCGTTTCCGCACCCTCACGCAAGGCGTCCGCACCTTTGCCCGCAGCATGGCCGCAAGCGGTTGCCCCATCGGCAGCACTCCCGGATTCATCCCCCTGGCACCTCCCGGCGTGCGCAAGCATGTCGAGCACACGGGTCAGGGACTCACGGCCGTCCAGGGTCGCGTGGAAATCCGAGGCGAAGCCGCGCAGGGGGGCCAGGCCCTCGGGGACCAGCAGCAGCACCGCGAAGGCCGTTTCGAAGGAGATGGAGCCGTCCACCAGGCGAAAGCCCAGCATGACGGCGACGGCGGCGCCGGCGAGCGTGCAGGCGAGGTCGAGAACGGCGCCCGACAGCGTCGCCACCTTGAGCGTACCCATGGTGGCCGCACGGAACCGCTCGCTCGCATCTCGAACCGAATCCACCCAGTCCCCGTCCCGCCCGAAGGCGACCAGCGTCGGCAAGCCGAAGACCGAGTCTAGGAAATGGCTTGCCAGGTGGGAGCCTCGCGACAGCTGAGCCGAAGCGGCCGATCTGGCCTGCTTGCCCAAAAGCGCCAGGTAGAAGGCGATGACGGGCAGCACGGCCGCTACGATGAGCCCGGAGACCCAATCGAGCACCGCTATGGCGACGATGAGCGGCACCATGTGGAACAGCAGGTTCGCCATACGGGGCACCACGAGGCGCAGATAGGTATGAACCTGGGAGCAGCCCTCGACGGCCAGGGAGGCGAAGCCGCCCGCCCCGACCGACTCCGCAATGCGGCCCGCGCTGAGGAACAAGGCGTCGCCCAACGACCCGCGAAGCCCCTCGGCGACCGCAAAGCCCTTCCCGTCGGCAATCGCGTCCTGCAGGGCCGAGATCATCCGCAACGCCGCGAAGCAGAGCGCGAAGACGGCCAGAGGGACGAAGGCGTCCCGCACGGGCATCCCCGCGCGCAAAAGGTCCAGGGCGCTCGCGAGCCCTAGGGCCTGGGCCAGAGACGCCCCGGCCAGGCAAAGCGCCAGCAGGCAGCACAGGACGAGAGCCGCGCGCGCTTCGGGGAAATCGAGCAGGCGCCGATCCAGCATGCCGCGCCGCCCGCTACTTCTGCCCGAGGGCCATCTGCATCAGGTACACGTGCTCGCGCAGCTCGTTGGCACGTCCCCGAGACAGGCGCCCCTCGTCCTCGAACCGCGCGATCTGGCCAAGCTCCAGGCGAAGCCCCTCGGCCTCGACGGACTCTATGTTCGCCCTGATGCGGGCCGATCCAAGGGGCGACGAGAGGTCGATCTCGCCCGTCTTGGCCGCATCCGCCGCAGCTTGGGCCGCCTCCAGCATGCGCAGGGCGCTTCGATGTTCGCTCAGCTGCAGCTGGAGGGCATGCTTGCATCCGTTCTCGCGCTCCGAAGACGGCTCGGCCGCCAGCGGGTCGAAATCGATCCCGCGGGCCTCGAGCTCCCCGATGCGCGTTTGCAGGTACTCCACCGCCGCCATCTCGACGCCGATGCTCAGACGCCTGCGCTCGGCGGCCTTCCGGCCGGACGCATCCTTGGGGGACAGCGCGCTGCGCAGCACCCCCACCCAGTACGAAACGGTCCGCGGCGGCTTGGACGATCCGAGCGCGTGCTTGTCGCCCCGGCGCCCCAGAAGACGCTTGTGGGATATCTCGAGACGTCGCGCATAGCGCTCGCAGGCCTCCCGTGAAGCGTAGCCCTCGTCGGCCGCCGTCCGAAGGAACATCAGCTCCCGTTCGATGACCTCGAGCCGCACCTTGCGCACCGCCTCCGCGGGCGCCTTCTCCCGCATGAGCGCGGCGATGCGCTCGTTGTAGTCGGCGATGACCGCCGTGGTGGCCGGACTCGGTTCCTCGTCCTGGTCGGACAGCTGCGAGGCAACGCGCCGCAAGATGGCTATCTCGACATCGGTCGAGGAGTCCTCGTCCTCGTCCTGGCGGGGTGCCAGCAGCGGCACGACGAAGTTCGCCAGCAGCAGCGTGACGACGATGACGCCCGATGCCAGGAAGATGAGGTCGCCGCGATGCGGGAACGCCACGATGGTATTGGCAGCCGAGGTGGCGTAATAAGGTATGGTCAGCGCGATCGAGAGGGTCACGGCGCCCTTCGGCCCCGCCAGCGTGGTGATAAGCGCGCTTTTCGCCCCCTGCTTCGTCATGGACCAGCGCTTCCCCGTTTCGCGGCTCTCGTGGAAGCACTCCATGACGCACAGCCACAGGAAGCGCACGCCCAGCACGATGGCGGTGACCACCAGCACCAAGACGAGCATCGTCGAGCGCGGCATGCCCGAAACCTCCCAGGTAGGCGAGACCAGCAGAGCCAGCTCCATGCCCAGAAGCACGAACACCACGCCGTTGATCACGAAGACGATCACGTCCCAGACGCTGGAGGACACGATCTTGCGCTCGCTCGCCAGGGCATCGGACTCGCTTCGGCTGAAGGTCATGAACAGCCCGGCGGCCACCACGGCCAGAATACCCGACGTGCCCAGGTGCTCGGCGGTTAGGAACACGACGAAGGGCATGAACACCTCGAAGATCACATAGACCGTGGTATCTTCCAAACCCCCGCGTCGAAGGGCCCGCAGCACCAAAAGCGCCACCGCGGCCAGGGCGACGCCCACGGCCAGCCCCCCGAAGAAGGACACGCCGAAGGACACGCTGGCATCCACCAGCGAGAAGGCCCCCGTGGTAGCAGCGGCGATGGCGAACTGGAACGACACGACGCCCGAGGCGTCGTTGATGAGCGCCTCGCCCTGGAGCAGGGTGCGCTGGTGCTGGGTCAGGGAGATGTCCTTGGAAAGGGAGGTCACGGCCACGGCGTCGGTCGGCCCCAGGGCCGCGCCCAGGGCAAAGGCCGCGGCCAGGGGTATGGAGGGCTCCAAAACGTTGAGCGCGAAGCCGACGACGAGCACCGTGGCGAGCACCAGCCCCACCGCCAGGGAGACGATGCCGCCCTTCTCGCGCCAGAGCGCCCTCTTGTTCGCATGCCGGGCCTCGTCGAAGAGCAACGGCGCTATGAACAGCACCAGGAACAGCTCCGGGTCCACCTCCACCACCAACGGCTCCTGCCACAGCACCGCGACGACCGCCCCGATGGCGATCTGCACGAGCGGCAGCGAGACCTTCGGAATGGCCCCGGCAAACACCGAGGACACCAGCACCGACCCCAGCAGCAACAGTACCAGCTCGAAAAGCTCCATCTACCGTCCGTCCCCCTCGCCGAAGCCCCAGAAGCGCACCTCCGGTTCCAGAAGCACCCCGAAGCGCTCGTCCACCACGGCGCGCACGTGCTCGATGAGCGCGACGA
>DBFAWQ010000255.1:0-34620 GCA_048242115.1 Eggerthellaceae bacterium | reverse complement strand
ATGGGCATCATGCGCTTCATCAGGGGCTGCTGGGGCTCGCCGTCCACGCTGAACATGGCGTTGAAGATCTCAGCCACCATGGTGGGGTAGTCGTTGAACATGGAGTCCCACTCCTCCATGACGTGGGGCCACTTGCTGAAGGTCTTGAGGTCCTTCATGACGAAGGAGTCCTCCATCTTCTGCTTGTAGCCGGCAAGACCCGCCGCGCTGGTGTCGCCGGCGTCGAGCGCCGCCACGGCCGCCTCGCCGGCGAACTGGCCGGAGGCCACGGCGAAGTCCATGCCGCGCACCTGGTAGCCCATGTTCATGCACAGACCCGCCGTCTCGCCGGCCACCAGGCAACCGTCGAAGACGTACTGGGGCACCATGTTGTAACCGCCCTCGGGCACCATGTGGCCCGAATGCTCCACCAGCTTGCCACCGCGGATGATGGGCGCCACGGCCGGATGGTTCTTGAAGTCCTCCAGCATCTGGTAGACCGGCACCTCGTTGCGCGAGCCGTCCTCGGCGATGGAGATGGTGGCCACCAGGCCCAGGCTGATGGACTCCTTGTTCGTGTACAGAAAGCCGCCGCCCACCGATCCGTGGGTGCAGTCGCCCACGAACAGCATCGCCGCGCCCTCGCCCTCGGGGCACAGGAAGCGGTCCTCGATGGTCTGGGAGGGCAGCTCGAACACCTGCTTGATGCCCACGGCCATCTGCGACGCCTTCGGGCGGGGGTTGCCCAGGCACTTCTCGGAGAGGATGGGGTTGCAGCCCTCGGCCAGAATGACCACGTTGGCGGTGATTTCGTCCTCGCCGGCACGCACGCCGACCACCGCGCCGGACTCGTCCTTGAGCAGCTCCTCCACGGCGATGCCGTAGATGTACTCGGCGCCGGCGCCCTCGGCCTTCTCGGCCAGCCACTGGTCGAAGGGCCCGCGCAGCACGCTGTAGGAGTCCTTGCCCTCCTCGGCCAGCACCGGGCTCGTGAAGTCGATGGTCATCTCGGAGTCGGTGTTCAGCATGGCGATGCGCTCGTGGGTGATCTTGCGCTCCAGGGGCGCCTCCTGCTCGAAGTCGGGGAAGACCTTCTTCAGGGAATGGCTGTAGATGCGGCCGCCGGTCATGTTCTTGGCGCCTGCGAAGTTGCCGCGCTCGATGACGAGCACGCTCTTGCCTGCGCTCGCTGCCACGTAGGCCGCCACCGCGCCGGCGCAGCCGGAGCCGATGACGATGACCTCGAAGTCGCGCTCGGGTAGTTCTGCCATGGAAGTCCCCTTACAGCGCCGCGTTCAGTGCGGGAAGCACTTCGACGATGTCGCCCACCAGGCCGTAGTCGCACTGCTTGAAGATGGGGGCGTTCTTGTCCTTGTTGACGGCGAAGATGACGCCGGAGCGGTTCGCGCCCACCATGTGCTGCATCTGGCCGGAGATGCCCAGCGAGACGTAGACCTTCGGGGACAGCATGAGGCCCGACACGCCGATGTAGGTCTCGCGGGGCAGCCAGTCCACGCCCTCGGTCAGCGGGCGGGAGCATCCCAGGCCGCCGCCGACCTTGTCGCACAGCTCGCGGGCCATGTCCAGCTGCGACTCCTCGGCGAAGCCGCGGCCGGCAGCCACGACCACGTCGGCCTTGTTCAGGTCCACGCCGCTCTTCTCGACCGGCGCCACCGACACCAGCTCCACGGCCTTGGCCGGAGCCACCCAGTCGACGGCCACGGCCTCGTTCGCGCCGCTGGCCACCGCGTCGGCGAAGGCGCCGGAGCCCACGGTGTACACGGCGAAATCGGTGGCAGGCTTCATGGCGCGCTCGGCAACGCCGCCGAAGTACAGGGCGGAAGCGGCGCCGTCGGCGAACGCCATGACGTCGGTGATGGTGGAAGCGCCCTTGGCGGCGGCGATCTTGCCGGCCACGGTCTTCAGATGGCGGGTGGGCTCCACCAGCACCATGCCCACGCCCTCGGCATCGGCCAGGGCAAGCAGGGTGTCGGCGGCATCGTCCACGACGGCCCCGTCGGGAACGGCGATGACGGCCACCTTGTCGGCCACGGCCTCGGGAGCCTCTCCGAACGTCGCCAGCACCACCTCGTCGGCCAAGGTGCGGGCGCCAGCCGACAGCTCGCGGGCGGCGTCGGCGGATTCTGCGATAACGAGTGCCTTCATAGTTGGAAGCATCCTTTCTGATACGTAGCGGCTAGGGAGAGGCCCTTACAGGGCGGCCTTCAGGGCGGCGGCGAACTCGGCGATGGCGCCGTCGGCCTTGGCGTCGAGCACCACCAGCTTGCGGTCGGCGGACTCGGGGGCCAGGCACGACACGACCTCGGTCACGGAAGCGACCGGGGCCTCCTCGGCGGTGATGGCGGCAGGCTTCTTGCCGGCGGCCAGGATGTCCTTCATGCCGGGGATGCGGGGCAGCGCCACGTCGGGGGTGACGGCCACCACGGCGGGCAGCGCCACGCGCACGGTCTCGACCGCATCCTCCAGGGTACGCTCGATGGTGGCGGAACCGCCGTCGACGTCCACCTTCGTGGCAGCGGTCACCACGGGCAGCCCCATGGCGCAGGCCAGCTGCACGGGAACCTGCTGGGCGTAGTTGTCGGCCGAGCCGTCGCCGGCGAGCAGCAGGTCGAAGGAGCCGGCGGACTCCACGGCCTTGGCCAGGGCGACCGCCGTGGCGTAGGCGTCCAGGCCGTCCAGGGAGTCGTCGGCCACCATGACCAGCTCGTCCACGCCGCGGGCCAGAACGTTCTTCTTCAGCTTCGAGTCGTCGATAGACTTCGGGCCGACGGTGATGGCCACGACCTTCGAACCCGGATTGGCAGCAGCCAGCTGGGCCGCCTCCTCGATGGCGTTCAGGTCGTATTCGGAGACCTTCGGCTTGGCCTTGGAGAAATCCAGGGTGCGGTCGGCCTTCACCTGGATGTCCTGGTCGTCCGGGACCACCTTGAAGAGCACTGCGATGTCCATGCTGTTCCTTTCTCGTGTTCGGTTCCCACTCTGCGCCGGAATCGCGAACGGAACCGCGCCCGGCAGGCATTCTGCTACGTGAGTTCAGAATAGCAAATAGTGTGCCAATTGGGATACAAGTTTGATACATACAGTCATCAATACGGAATCATCAGCCATGGCGAAACATGTCCGAAAAGCGTGCGGAAAGGGCACTCAACCAGGGGTGCAACCAGCAGCGCTCGCAGGCCGTTAATCCTGGATGTACTTGCTGAACTGGTCGATCAGCTCGTGGCGGATGCAGGCGAGCACAGAATCGCCGTTGTAGAGGATGGAGTCGCGCGTGGGGATGGAGCTGGCCGATCCGTCGCCGCGCTCGAAGGCGGCCGGCGTCGGGAGGGGGCACCTGAGCGATTCCGCGCGCCGGTCGGGGCTCGGAGCAAAAGGCCTCCGCGCAGCCAGGCTTTCCCGATGGAGCGCGAACACGACGATGCCCGCTCGAAAGCGGGCATCGTGGGGGCGATACGGTAACAGAGGTGGGCGGCCTCGCGATTTACCGATGCTCTAGCCCAGCATCTCCTCCTCCATAGCAAGATGTGAATCCGTCAGAGCGGCGACGCTCCGGTAGAAATCCGTTGCGGCGCACTCGCGTACTTTCTCAGTGAACCGTGGAACCCATTTCAGCAGATGGTCGCGTAGAAGCTCGGTTTGCAGCGCTCGCTGCTCCTCGTAAGCTTCGGCATCTTCCCGCTCGAAGGCTTCCAAACCGCGACGGCACAGCTCGGCCATGCATTCCAGCTCGTATCCGAGATGGTCTTCGGGTTCCACGGCGCTGTCCGAAAGCGTCAGACGCGCCTTACGGTAGAAGCGCAGCACGTCCTCCCACTCGTCCTGGTACATGAGTCCCATAAGGTTGCGGTGGACGGACTCGTACGGGTCGGCCCCTTTCGAGCGGCTCACCCCGCGGCAGATCACCGCGTAGTCCGCGGCGAGCCTCCTCAGCACGTCGGGTCGCTCGTCGCGCCGAAACGCCGGGGATCCGTAGCTCGGATCGAGAGGGTCCAAGCCCCCGTGGCCGCGCGGACCCTCCTCGACGGCCCTTTCGTCCTCCTGCGCGACGAACCGGACCAGGCTCTCGTAGGCGTCGTCGAATTCCTCGAAGCCCACGGCTACCTCCTGCGGGCCGTCCCGGAGGGCGCGCCAGAGCGGCTCGTCGACCTCGCCAATCCACAATCGGCCGAGCAACCGGTAGGCCGCCTCGCGAAACCGCTCCCGCGAAACCAGCTCCTCGTGCTCGGCGCGAGCGGCCTCGTCGGCGCCCAAGACCGCACAGCTTCGATCGCTCACCGCAACCTCCTTACGCGGGAGGGCGCCACCACGCCCGCTCCCTCCCGCTGTTCTTCCGAAACCGAATCGACCTACGGCGAAGCGCTTAGAGCAGATCCACGTCCTTGACGCGATCCGCGAGCATGCCGCACTTCGGCTCGAGGTAGGCCACCGTCGGCTCCGTTCCCGCCTGCTCCACCAAATGGATCATGCGCGCCTCATTGCCGTTCTCCTTGAGGTATGCGGCGATGTCGCTTGCGGGATCGTCCAGGTCGCCGAAGATGCGAGCCTCGGCGATGCAATGCTTCACGCAGCTCGGGAGCTCGCCCTTGTCGATCAGCGACGAGCACAGCGTGCACTTCACCGCCGAGTTCTTCACGACGTCGATGCTGCGCGCGCCGTACGGGCACGCCTTCATGCAGCTCTCGCACTGGATGCACTGCTCGTCGTTCACCAGTACGAGCCCGTCCTCCTCGCGGATATAGCTTGCGCCCGTAGGGCAGACCTCCACGCAGGCCGGCTTGCGGCAGTGCATGCACGACTGCGGGAAGAAGTACTGCGCCAGCCCGTAGGGCCACTCCCCGACCGGTCCGACCTGCACAACCTTGTTCAAGGCGATGCCGACCGGCACGTCGTTCTCCATCTTGCAGGCGACCGCACAGGACATGCATCCGATGCATCGCTGCAAGTCGATAAGCATACTCGGGCGCGTCATCACTTCACCTCCGCGTCGTATTCGGGCATCCAGGAGAACACCTTTTCGGGATCGAGGCCCGCCGGGCCGCCGTCGGGCGACTTGTAGACGTTCACGAAGAAACCTCGCAGCAGGGGCGTTCCGATCAGGGCATCGTAGCCGGTGGAGATATCGTTGCTGATGATCACGCTCAGGTTCGACTCCATCACGCCGCTCAGCTTCGGATCGGCTCCCTCCTCCACCTCGGGGAACCACCAGTCATGGGAACAGCATACGACGTCGGGCGCGATGCCGTTCGTGAGCACCGCCTTCTGCTTGATAGTCCCCGTTTCGGTCTCCACGCAGACCCAATCGCCATCGGCGATGCCCAGTTCCCGGGCACGCGTCTCGTTGATCTCGATGTCGGGGGTG
The DNA here is from genome assembly GCA_048242115.1 of Eggerthellaceae bacterium. GTDB lineage: Bacteria > Actinomycetota > Coriobacteriia > Coriobacteriales > Eggerthellaceae > Xiamenia. The sequence goes on along the minus strand of DBFAWQ010000255.1, from coordinate 29,261 downwards.
GGCCACAGCTCACGCAGGTAGGGCAGCTGCCGGTACTCGGTATGGAAGTAGCCGGCCACGCGTCGCGTCACGCAGAGGAAGGGGTATTTCTTCAGCAGCTCGGTGTTCTGCGGCGAGTACAGCGGCTGCTCGCGGTGCTTGGGCAGCGGGTCCTCGCCGTAGGCGGCCTTCTCGCGGATGTAGAGCTCGGCCTTGCCCGCGGGCAGGCGGAACTTCGTCTCCTTGTACGTATAGGGCCGCTGGTCGGCCACGTGGAGCCACTTCTCCTTGAAGGCGTCCCACGTGGTGCCCATGGGCTCGAGCCTCCAGTTGATCCACTCCTCCTCGGTGTTCCAGGGGATGAGCTCGTTCCAGTACTCGGGGTCGGTCTCGGCCAGCTTGTGGGCAAGCCCCATGCACCCCTCCTCGTCGGAACGGCATTCGCCCAGCGGCTCGACCGCCTTGATGCGGGACTGCAGGCCCCACAGGAAGTGCTGGTCGGCGAGACGGTTCATCTCGGTCCACATGGCTACCGGCAGCACCAGGTCGGCCATCTGGGCCGTGGCCGTCATGTAGAGGTCCCAGACCACGATGAACTCGGTGTTCTCCAGCGCTTTGAGCGTCTGCTCCGTCTGCGCGCTGTTGTGCAGCGGGTTCGCGCCCACCACCCACAGAAACTCGCACTTCGCGTCGCCCTTGGCCACGGCCTCCATGAAGAAGTTCGCGCCGTCGCCGCCCCAGGGGTTCGGGGCATACCGTACCTCGAGGGCGGAGATCTCCTCCGGCAGCAGGTCGGCGCGATACATCTCGGCTGAGTTGTACACGTCCGATATCTCCCCCGGGAACGACGCCTTCCGATAGGGGAGCGGCTCCCATATCGCCATGCCGCCAGGCACATCGAGGCTGCCGCTGAGCGCCACGATCATGAGCGCCGACTGGATGGCGTCGGCGGAGTTCACGCCCCATTGGTCGAAGGAGACGCCCCACTGAAGGGCTAGGGGACCCTCGGTGGCCACCATGCGGGCCACGGCGCGGATGTCGTCCTCGCGCAGGCCGGTGACGGCGGCCACCTGGTCGAGCGGATACTCGGCTACGCGCTCGACGAGCTCGTCCCATGCGGTATGGCAGGAAACGGGTCCTTCGGGCAGTTCCACCGTGAACGATCCCGACATGGCCGGGTTGATGGCCTCGTTGTCGGCGATCACCGCCGTGTTCGCATCCGCATCCCAGAACACGATACGCTCCGCCGGTTTCACGGCCGTCGGCGGCCCATGGAACACTTCCGGTTCCGTCCCGTTCACGTCGTGCTCGGTCAGCATCTTGCCGGTATCGTCGCGAATGAGCCCGGGAAGGTTCGTCCACTTCTCCACGAACTCGTGGTCGTAGAGATCCTCGGTGACGATGACGTTGAGCAGCCCCAGGGCCAGCTCGGCGTCGGTAGCCGGTCTAATGGGCAGCCAGATGTCGGCCTTCGACGCCACGTTGGTGTACACCGGGTCGATGCAGACGAGCTTCGCGCCCTTGTTGACCGCGCGCAGCGGAGCCGAGGCCTGCATACCGTCGGCATGGGAGTTCGTGATGTTGTTGCCCCAGAACAGCACGACGCCGGGATTCTTGTCGCCCTTGAAACCGAAATAGTCGGCGACGGGCAGACGGTACCCGAACATCCTCGTGCTGATCTGGATGCGCGGCAGATAGCACAACGGAGGCATGCCGAACGAGCTGTTGCGCAGCCCGAGGGCGTTGATGAAGATGCCGTTGAAATCCTGCTGATGGCGCCCTGTGCCGCTGCACATCCCCCAGTTCGCCTGGTCGGTGTCGTGAATGACGTCGGCCAGCATCTCGTAGGCATCGTCCCAGCTGATACGCTCCCACTGGCCGGCACCGCGCTCGCCGACGCGCTTGAGGGGATAGCGCAGCCGTCGAGGGTTGTACTGGTGCTGGATCGTCGCCAAGCCCTTGGGGCACATCGTCCCCTTGCTCGTCGGGGACTCCTCCAAGCCTTCCACCTTCACGACGCGTCCGTTGCGGACGTGCACCTTCGCACCGCAGGTGCCGTGGCACATACGGCATTGCGATTTGACGATTGTCGTCTCCGCCTCCTCTTCGACCTGCGTCGATGCGGAAGCGTTCGGAGAGCCGGGACTGCTCGCCGGCTCTTGCGGCTTCCCGGGATCCTTCTCCACCGTAGCGACGTCCGAGCATCCGGAAAGCCCGGCTAGCGCGGCGATGCTCGCCAGCGCGCCCGATGCCACGATGAAGGATCGCCTGCTCACCTCATGTCTTGCCATAGATCCTCCTGTCTTCCTGCGACCCCTTTGCCCTGCCTTCCGTTGACCCTTCCCAAAACCTCCGAAAAAGGGCTATTGACGAACGAGGGCAAAAAAAAGATTCTGTATTTCGGGCCTTTCGCACAACAGGCGCCGCTAGTGAAAAACGAGGAAAACGTACGGATGTTTCTCATAAACCGCGACTGAGAAAGATGGATAAAACCGTATTTCAACAGGAGTTTTCATGACCGCTACCCCAACCGACGAAAATCGTCCCCTCATTCAAGAAAGGGAACATGCATACGATTGTACGAAGCCCGTGCCGAGCAGCCCGAGCAGTATGGGCTCCCGCAACGGCCTCGGGGACCTGCGTTCCCTCGTCTTCTTCGGCTTCGGGTTCTACTGGGCGTGGCTGTGGGTGTTCCAACAAACCTCGGCCCTCCTTTCACTCGGGACTCCGCCGCCTTTCGGCATGGGGGTGTTGATCACGCTCAACACCGCAACCTCCGCCGTCACCATGCTCATTGGCGCGTTGCTCTCCTCCAGGCTCGCCCGGCCGCTCCCCCATCGGGTCCTCGTCGTCGCAGCGGGAGGGTTCGCCATCGTCGCCACGGTTTTGTGCATCTCGAGCGAAAGCTCTTCGAGTATCGGTTGGCCGGCTGCTTTGACCATGGTTCTGACGGGCTCATCCCAAACCTGCTTCAACTTGCTGTGGGGCGCCCTGTACAGCAAGCTCGACATGCAACGCGGAACCGTGTACCTGTTCGGATCCGTCGCCTTGGGAGCCTTGCTCTGCGTTGCCGTCGGATCGCTGCGCCCCGAGCCGGCGGCCGCGACCACGCTCTGTCTGCCCCTGCTGGCCATCTTTTCCTACATCCAATCCAATCGGCAACTCGACGAGGAGTCAGCCGACGAACGGGACCCTGACGCGAACAAGAACTCGGACAACCACCCTGATGAGCGGCGGTCTTTCCCGTTCGGACGCTTCGCACGGTTGTTCATCGTCATCTTCGTGTATGCGATCGCCTTTTCGTTCGTCAAGAACTCCCTCCTGTTTCCCGTCGACGAATCCAGGGAAACCGTCTACGAATTCGCCCATCTGGGAGTCGTCGTCGGGGGCGCAGTCATGGCCGTCGCCGCTTACCGTCGCCCCGACGGATTCGACCTCTCCGTCGTCTACCGTTTCATCCTTCCCATCGTCTCTATCGGATTCCTGCTCATCTCGCAGCTCTCCAACGATCTTCGCTCCGTGGCGCTGGGCTGCGTCTTCATCGGATTCACCGCTTTCGACGTGGTGACATGGCTCGTGCTCGCGAGCTCGTCGCAGCGGATGGGAATATCGCCTTATCAGATGTTCGGCTTCGGCCGGTTCTCCCATTTTCTCGGCATGACGCTCGGATCTTCCCTCGCCATCACGGTGACCCCCGCGGGCACGTCGTCCAGCGCGTTTCCCCACGTATCGCTCGCGCTGTTCTTCGCTCTCATCGTCGCATCCACGCTCATCCTGACCGAGCGCACGCTCTTCGGCCAACCGCGGCCTTCCGAACGCGAGAAGAGCCGGCTGGGACAAAACGGTACCGACGAGCAGGACGACGCCGAGCCCATGGCGGACGAGGAGGGCCTGTGGCAGGCACGATGCGCCCGCGTCGCGCAGCATTACGCACTCACGAGCCGCGAGCGAGATGTCTTCGCGCTGCTGGCGCGGGGACGCGATACGCTGCGCATCCAAGAGGAGCTGGGGGTGTCCGACCATACGGTGCGTTCACACGTCTACCATATTTACCAGAAGCTCGACGTGCATTCGCGACAAGAGCTGCTCGACGTCATGGAAGCGATGAAGGACTCTTCCGACAGCTGAGCGGGCGGGAAACTACGTCTCGAAGGCGGCCGGCGTCGGGAGGGGGGACCTGAGCGATTCCGCAGCAGCAGGCGCCGGCGACTCCGGACACCAAGCGAGCGAGGTCAAGCGAAGATGCCGCCTCTCGACGCCGGGTGCCGTGCAGCGGTTGGGGGCCATGGACCCGCTCCCCGAGAGCCGACCGCCTCCCGACGCCGACCGCCGCGCAGCCAGGCTTCCCCGATGGAGCGCGAGCAAGCAGAAGGTTAGTCCTGGATGTACCTGCTGAACTGATCGATTAATTCATGGCGAATGCAAGCAAGCACGGAGTCGCCGTTGTAGAGAATGGAGTCGCGCGTGGGAATGGAGCTAGCGGACCCGTCGCCGCGCTCGAAGGCGATGATGCGGATGTCGTGGTCGCGCTCGATCTCGCCGACGCGGATGGTGCGCTTGTCCGACCAGGAAAGGTCCAAAGAGAACCGGAGGATTTCGAACTCCCCGAAGGTTTCCAGATGGGCCCCGTGGCCCGAGACGATCTTGCTGAACACGTCCTCGGCCACCAACGACGTGCCGCACACATAGTCGATGCCCAGCTGCATGTAGGCACGCTCATGGCCGGGGTTGTACAGACGGGCGATAACGTGGGGAACCCCGTGCAAACGGTTGGCCACCTCGGCTACCATCAGGTTCGTGTTGTCGAACTGGGTCACCGCGGCCACCACGTCGCAATCGTCGACGCCGGCCTTCACCAAAACGTCCTCGTCGAACCCGACGCCCTGCAAGGTGGAGCCGTTGAAGCTTCTGCCCAGGTTCGCGAACGCATCGGCGTTCTTGTCGATCACGCAGACGTTGTTGCCGCTATCGGAGAGCATGTTGGCCAAACGCGAGCCCACACGGCCGCACCCCACCACGATCACATCGCTCATAAGGCGCCTCCGCGTAATTACATCGACTGCATTTGAGAAAGCGTCTTGTTGTACCAGTCCGTAGCATGGGGCGGACAGTATGCAGCGGCACCGGCCGGAGTCAGCACTCCGCCGTAACCAGCCGCCAGGCCTGCAACATGGGCATTAATGGCCTCTTCCCAGCTCGACCAGCTGGAATTGCCCCAACCCCATGCGTTGTAGGGCAAGAAGCAATGCAACCCTTTGGTGGATTCGGTATTGGAAATGGCCGGGGACAGCCGCGGGTCGACGCCGTAGTCCCAAGCCGCCGTGGCGAACACGCTGCCATAGCCGGCCAGCGGGGAGCCGGCCAGATACGCATCGATGCGAGAAGTCCACTCGGCGATAAACGAGTCGCGACCCTGGCCCCAATCGATCTCGGAGAGCACCGCCTGGAACTGCTCTTCTGCGACCTGAGGCTGGGAAACGGCAGCCTGGATAGCGGCCGCCTCGGCCTGCTGGGCCTCGATTTCGGCAATGCGGGCGCGCTCTGCCTCCTCGGCAGCGATACGCTCGGCCTCGATGCGCGCCTCCTCCTCGAGACGAGCCTGCTCTTCGGCCGCCAATCGCTCGGCCTCGGCACGGGCCTGTTCCTCCTGGATGCGCGCGACCCCGGCGGAAACGTCGCGCGGAGCGGCTTGCGAGAGGGCGCCCTCGCCCGAAGCGTCGTCCACCTGGAAAGCTGCCTGGGCGGCATCTGCGTCGGCAGGCGCCGACACGCGAACCGCGTTCTCGCCCACCCCCAGATAGAGGTTGTCCTCGGAAACGGACCCGCCTGCCACGGCGAAGCCGATGCCGATGCACCCCACGAGCGCAAGCGAAATGGCGCCGATGCCGAAGGCCGACGCCGCAACGGCGCCTTTCCTGGCACGTGGTCTTTTCTGGGGCTTGCGCATCATGTTTCCGAACAGTTCCCTTCGCCCGTAGGCGCCTTACGGCGCACAAACTACCCGTCCGCCCCAAAGGCGGTCCGCAGCGAGTATGGTTGGAGTGGGTTAGCTGACGGAAGATAGCTGATATGTAAATTGACTCGCGTATTTTACCCAAAACCTTGGGCGGAACGCAAAGTTTTGTGAATCGCGCATTCACTGTTTGTTCGCTTGACAAAGCCCGTTTTTTGGGTTCCGCAGGTGGCAGCCCGAAGTTATTTCACGGTTTACGGAAGCAATAGAAAAGAACTCTCGTTCCCTCCACATACCGACTCAGCGGTTGCCGCCCGGTTTCGCCCATTCGAGCCATTCCTGCGCCTGCTCGGCCTTCGCGTCGATAAGCGAGATGCTGGTACCCCCCACTCCGGCTGCCGTCACGGCCACGACGGTGGAAGTGCGCGCCAGCCGCTGGAAGGGGTTCGTGCGCGTGTAGGCGAACTGGATCTTCCTGCGGGGGAAGACCGTTGTCTGACGCGAGAGACCGCCGTTTCTCACCTGCATGAATCGGCTGTTGAAGGCGAAGCTTGACTCGCGGGCCCACAGCACCGCCGAAACCACCTCTATGACGAAGAGCACCGCCCCCAAAGCCAAGAGCGCCGCCGCTACGATGGACAGTACGAACAGCACCTCCCCCGTATCCGAGGGAACGTCGGCGATGGCGTCCGCCATGGCCGGGGCGAAGGCCACGACCAGGCCGCCCGCCACGGCGCACCAGAATCCGGCGCCCTGCCAGAAGCCCCGGCGCAAGATGGCGCGACGCAAAGCTACAGGAGCAACGGGAATGGGGTCGGTGGGCACGTCGGCGAATTCGGGGATGATGCCCTGCAAGATGTCGGGCACCCGGGTAAGCTTCACGAAGGGGTGTATGACCAGCCCGTTCGTCGAAACGTTGGAGTTCTTCTCATTTTCGCCCGCCGCGCTGTCCACCTTGCCCAGCGACAGCTCGCAGTATCCCATGAGCCGACGGATGAAGGACTGGCGGATGACCACGCTCTGCACCCGCTCCACGTCCACGCCGGAGAACCGGTGCTGCAGAAGGCCCCGCTCCACCTCGATGCGGCTGTCGCGGCGCCGAGCCTTGAAGCCGCCGTAGGACAGGCACGTGGAGAGCCCGGAAACCAGCCAGATGACCAGGGCCGCCACGATGAAGGCCCCCACGCCCGCGGCGATGACGTAGCCTCCCAGGGCGCCCGTGGACTCCTTCACGATGAAGTCGAGGGCGGCATCCTCGGACCCGAAAAGCAGCGGCAGCACGTCGCCGAACACCTGGCCGAGCGTGGCCACCAGGCCTATGGCCACCACGACGAAGGCCGTGTTGTTCGAAAGCGCCGTCAGCACAAGCTCGCGGTTCGAAAGCCCGTACTCGTAGCTGACCCGGCCCGTTTCCACCGGACCGCCCGCGAACACGCCGCCCACCTCGCCCCACAGCGACGCCGGCGCATCAAGCACGTTGCCCGAGCCGTCCAGAGCCAGGGCGCCCGAAGAGGAGGGCGCCGGGTTGGGAGTTGTTCCGGAGGCAGCGTCGAAGGCTGTCTGACCGCGACCCGCCAAAGCCACCTGCTTACGGGCGAACAGCTCGCGACGCAGCCATTCGGCCTGCCCTTTCGCCACGTAGGGCACCACCACGGCCTTGTTCGCGGCGCCGCCGGCCGTCTCGATGCGCACCGTGCACACGCCCCAGATGCGCTGGAAGAGCGTGGCCTGCTGGTCCACAGACTGGACGCGCTGGTAAGGCACATGAACTTGCTTCTTGTTGAAGATGCCCGAGTACAGGGTGAACTCGTCGGGTCCCACCTGGTAGTACAGGTGCTTCCACGACCACCAGGTGAGCAGGAAGACAAGACCGATGGTCACCAGGCCGCCCACGGCCACGACGCCCAGCACCACCGTCATGATAAGGAAGTCGTCGGAGGAGAAGGCCTCGTCGGCGATGATGCCTATGAGGCTCGACCCCATGGACACCCCCACCGCGAACAGCAGGACGACCACCGTCTTCAGTCCTCCCAGCCAGATGTAGCTGGAATGCACATGGGTCCGCTGCCCGTCGGCACCCTGCGGCCGCGCGGGGGCTGCGGTGCCCGTTACGGGCGAGGGCTGCGCCGACGGGGCAACCGGCCCGATGCGGTCGGCGGCGTTGGGGGCGGAAGGCTGCTGGGGGAAGGCCGAATCGCTCATCACACGTCCTCCCGGGCGAGGCGGGCGAGCTCTGCCGCCCGGTCGCGCACCTCGGCGGCCTCCGCGGCGTCCAGCCCCGGGATGGCATGGTTGCCGGCGGCGGTGGCCACCGTCACGCTGGACAGCCCGAACAGCCGCAGGATGGGCCCCTGTTGGGTGTCGGTGTTCTGCACCCGGATGAACGGGATGACGAAGCGCTTGCGCCAGAAGATTCCGCGCTCGATTTCCAGGAAGTCGGGGCTGATCTGGTAACGCCACCGCGCATAGCGAATGGGGGGAAGCACCGCCACGCACAGCACCAGCACCACGGCGTAGACCACCGCCATGATGGCACACACGCCCCACGCCCAGCCGCTCTCCGCGTCGAAGAGGGCCACGAAGAAGAAAGTGGCGACGCAGCAGAGGAAGGTTACGGTAACCCCGACGGCGTCGGTGATGCGCCATACGGCCTTCACCCGCGGATCGAGCTGGTTGGCGAGCTGGTTTGCCATAGGGGTCCTTTCGAAGAGCGATCACGTCGGGCCGACCGCCCTCGCGAAGCGCGGTGTACACGGGCAACCGAGCTTCGCGAAGGCTATCGAGGGAATGCGGCGCTCAGGCGCGAATGCCCGCAGCGCACGGGCCCATCATACCAGAAGGGGGTCGTCCCACCAGGACGACCCCCTCCGTTCAGCAAAACTTAAGGGTCGGGATGCACTGGGCGCATGCCGAACGTCCGGGCGGGCCGCCACCAGACACTGCGCCCGGCGACCGACCTTCCCGACCGGCCGCGCCTAGTAGTGGACCTTCGCCAAATCCACCCGCCCGCGGAACGTGCGGTAGATGTAGACATGGTACAGCAGCACCAAGGGCAGCCCGACGCAGGTGATGCCGGTCATCCAACCCAAGGTGAGCTCCGAGGATCCCGCCGTCATGGCCGTCACCGCAGGTCCGATGCTGTCGGCGGAGGCCGCAACCAGCGTCGGGAACATGGAGGCCGCAAGCAGCATGACGATGAGGAAGCACGAGGCCGCCTGGCACAGGAACGCCAGCATGTCGGACTTGGTGACCGCCGCAGCCTGGGCAGCGGAGAGGCCGCCCGAGGCCATAGCGTCGCGTCCGCCCTTCGCGCAGAAGAACGCCGCAGCGCACACCGCGAGCACCGTCAGGATGGCCAGGATCCAGCGAACCGCGGCCAGGCCCGCGAACATCTCGGGATGCACGAAGAAGTGCCCCACCACGGACTCAAGCACGAACAGCACCAGCACCGCGATGAGCAGCGGGCGGCGCAAACCGGCCGCCCGGTCGCGCACGTCGGATCCCAAGGGCGCCTTCAGCGACAGCCAGCAAGCGCCGGCCGCCACGAACATGGCCAGCGACAACAGCCCCGTCAGCAGCGTGAAGGGGGTGATGAGCCCCAGAAGCGGCATGCCGATGTAGTTGCCGGCCGCATCCATGGGGATGCCGGCGTAGATGTTGCCCACGGCCACGCCCAGAAGCAGCGCCGGGAGCAGCGACCCCACGAAGAAGCAGGCGTTCCACACCTTGCGCCACTTGCGGTCGATGCCGGCGTACTCCACGGACACCGCACGCACGATCAACGAGAACAGCACCAGCATCACGGCCAGGTAGAAGCCCGAGAACGTGGTGGCATAGGCGTCGGGGAACGCAGCGAACAGCGCACCGCCCGCCGTGAGCAGCCACACCTCGTTGGCATCCCACACAGGCCCTATGCTGGTGCGCACGATGGCCTTCTCCTCGTCGGTCTTCGCGACGAAGGGGTACAGGATGCCGGCGCCCAGATCGAAGCCGTCCAGCACGAAGTAGCCGGCGATCAGCACGAAGATGAGCAGGAACCACAATCCTTGCAGCACGGTGATTTCCATGGCTACTCACCGCCCTTCCGAGAAGCGTCCGCCTCCTGGGCCGGCGCCGGCCCCTCCTCGACCACCACAAGCTCTTCCACGGCCACATCCGCGCTACCGCCGCCGACGGCCGCCTTCGCCACCGGACCCTCCTGTATGAAGCGGCCGATGGTACGGGCCCACGCCACCAACAGGAACAGGTACACCAGCAAGAACAGAACAAGCGTGATCACCACCTCCACGTTGGAGACGGAGACGGACACGCCGTCCTGCACCAGAAGGGAAACCCCGTCCGGGCCGGTCATCGAAGGGTAGACGACCCAAGGCTGACGTCCCACCTCGGCGGTGAACCAGCCCGCCTGTATGGCGAGGAGCGGGAACACCGGGCTTATCACGCAGATCCACTGCAGCCATTTCATGCTCTTGATCTTACCGCCGCGGAACGTGAAGATGAGCACGAGCGCACATACGAGGCAGATGGCGCCGAACATGGCGACCATCAGGTGATAGGTTTGGAACACGAAGTTCACGGGGGCGGTCTCCGGGTCGAGTCCCGCGAACTGCTCGGTCTGGGCCAGCTGGTTCAAGCCCGGGAACTCGGTATCCCAGGTGCCGGTGGCCAGAAAGCTCGTGCCGCCGGGAATGGAGAAGGGCGTGACCACTTCCTGCGACTGCTCGTCCACCCAGCCGAAGGCGTAGAGCGGGGGCACCTCGGAATCGTACATGCCCTCCATCATGGCCAGCTTCGTGGGCTGCTCCTCGCTGACGATCACGGCCGACGAATGGGCGCTGCCCAGCAGCAGCACCGTGGAGACGATGGCGACTACGGCTCCCAGGCGCATGGTCTTAGCGGCGAATTCCGCATGCTTGCCCTTCAGCATGTACCAGCCCGCCACCGCCAGGGCCACGAATGCGCCCATGACCAGCAGAGCCAGCACCGTGTGCCCGTAACGCGAGGTCAGCGAAGGATTCAAGGCGGCAGCCAGGAAGTCCGTCAGCACGGCGCTGCTCCCATCGGCGGAAAGCTCGGCGCCTGCGGGGGTCTGCATCCAGGAGTTGGCGATGAGGATCCACAGGGCCGATAGGGCCGAGCCGAACCACACCAGCCACGCGGACACGCAGTACACCTTCGGCGACACCTTGCCGCGCCCGAACAACAGCACGCCCAGGAAGCTGGACTCGAGGAAGAACGCCAGCAGCGCCTCGGCGGCCAGCGGCGCGCCGAAGATATCGCCGACGAACCTCGAATAGTCGGCCCAGTTCGTTCCGAAGGAGAACTCCATCGTGATGCCCGTCGCTACTCCGAGAACGAACGTCGCGGTGAAGATCTTCACCCAGAACACCGTTGCCGCCTCATCTTCCGGAGCCTTCGATCGGAAGGCCCTGGTGGCGTTGATCGCCATAATGAGGCCGATGCCGATGGTCAGCGGAACGAAGATGAAGTGGTAGGCCGCCGTTGCCGCGAACTGCAACCGAGCAAGCAGCACCGGATCGGACAGAAACTCCATGTCGTACCTCCTCTCTCGTCTTCAACAACCGCGCTATTCTAGCACTGCGCGGGCTTCGCGGCGGCGCGAATGGAAAACCGTGGCTTATTGTTTTCCACTGCCGTTCGCTTGGTCCTCCCCCGCTTGCCTTTCCGACATCGTTTTCCCTGATTGCACGTCCGCTTCCCCTTTCCGCCCCCCGCCTTTGCCCCTCCCCATGCCTGCACGACCCGTGTCCTTGCCGACGGACCTCGATCGGGGTGCCGGTTATGCGGAGTTCGTCGCCGGCGACGAACACCGCAACATGTCCGCTCGCCGGTGCGCCGAAAACTTGACTTAAAGCCAACTTGAATGGTTATAATCCAGCTTTGCGAATCGGCTTTCACCATCGAAAGGATACCATTCATGACCTCCAACCTGCTTTCAACCCCGAAGCTCGGTTTCGGATGCATGCGCCTGCCCCTGACCGACCCCTCCGACCAGAAGAGCATCGACGTCGAGCAACTCAAGCAGATGGTCGATGTGTTCATGGAGGCCGGGGGCACCTACTTCGACACAGCCTACGTCTACCACGAGGGCGCTTCCGAAACCGCCTTGGGTGAGGCCTTGGTGAAGCGTTACCCGCGCGAGAGCTTCACCATCGCCACGAAGTGCCTGGCCTGGGCATGCCCCGACAAGCAGACGGCCCAGGCATGCCTGGGCGAGTCGCTCGCACGCCTGGGCACCGACTACGTGGACTTCTACCTGCTGCACAACGCGGGCGGCGACCGCACCGCCGTCTTCGACGCCTACGGCATGTGGGATTTCGCGAAGCAGCAGAAGGAGGCCGGGCGCATCCGCCACGTGGGCTTCTCCATGCACGACGACGCCGACGCCCTTGAGGCGCTTCTGACCGCGCACCCCGACATGGACTTCGTGCAGCTGCAGGTGAACTACTTGGATTGGGACAACCCCGTCACGCAGTCGCGCCGCTGCATGGACGTGGCAGCCGCCCACGGCGTGCCCGTGGTGATCATGGAGCCCTGCCGCGGAGGACGTCTGGCCAACCTGCCCGAAGCCGCAGCCGCGCCCCTGCTGGCAGCGCGCCCCGACCTGTCCCAGGCATCGTGGGCCTACCGCTTCTGCTACGGGCTGCCGAACGTCATCGCCGTGCTCTCCGGCATGTCCACCCTGGCCCAGGTGCAGCAGAACACGCAGGAGTGGCGGGGCAACGGGCTTTTCTCCGACGACGAGCGCATGGCGCTTGACCAGGCGCTCTCGGTGCTGAAGACCATGGCCCAGGTGCCCTGCACCGCCTGCCGCTACTGCGTGAAGGGCTGCCCCGAGGGCGTGGCCATCCCCGAGATCCTGAACCTGCTGAACCTGGAGCTGCAGACCGGCGACCGCGACTTCACGAAGGGCCTCTACTCGTGGCAGGCGACCCCCGGCCCCGCCTCCAAGTGCATCGAGTGCGGATCGTGCGAGGCCATGTGCCCCCAGAGCATCGACATCATCGACAACCTGAAGGTGGCCGCGGAGCACTTCGAGTAGGCGCTACTCCGCCGCCTTCACGGCGTCCCAGAGCTCGTTTTGCCGGGCGGTGTCGAGGTCCTCGACGGAGGCGCCCTGCTCGCGGGCGGCCGCTTCCATGGCCTCCCAGCGGGTGCGGAACTTGCGGCAGGTGGCGCGCAGGGCGCTCTCGGCGTCGATGCCCATGCGGCGTGCGACGTTGACCAGGCTGAACAGCACGTCGCCGAACTCCAGCTCCGCCGCCGCGATGGCCCGGGCGGCCGCAGCCTCGTCCTCGGCGTCCGCGCCGGCCTCGCGACCGTCGGGCCAGATGCCGCAGGCATCCATCTTCCCGCTTGCCGCCTTGGGGGCCGCGTCGTAGGCGGCTTGCAGCTCGGATGCCTCCTCGTGCACCTTCTTCCACACGTCGGCCACGCTGTCCCATTCGAAGCCGGCCGCAGCCGCCTTGCGGGAGATCTTCTGCGCCTGCATGAGGGCGGGGAAGCTCGCGGGCACGCCGTCCAGCAGGCCCTTGGGGGCGTCCTTCGCCTCGGCGTCTGCCTGGGCCTTCTCCCCCAGCTTCACCTGGTCCCACAAATCCAGCACCTCGGAGGCGCTGCCGGCCTGCACCTCCCCGAACACGTGGGGATGGCGGCGCACCAGCTTGTCGTTCACCTCCTGGGCCACGTCGTCTATGGTGAAGGCGCCCTCGTCGGCGGCGATCTGGCTGTGCAGCACCACCTGCAGAAGCACGTCGCCCAGCTCCTCGCGCAGGTGGGCGGCGTCCCCCGCCTCGATGGTGTCGACGGCCTCGTAGGCCTCCTCGATCATGTTGTGGGCGATGGACAGGTGCGTCTGCTCGCGGTCCCACGGGCAGCCGTCCGGGGCCCGCAACGCCGAAACCGTGGCCACGAACTGGTCGAAGGCCGGATGGGGCACCGGGTGGGCCGCCCGCTCCAGGGCGATGGAGGCATGGGCGCCTCCTTCGCGTTCCGCGCTTTCGGCCTTCGAATCGACCATCGTTCCCTCCGCAGTTTCGGGCTTCTCCATGGTGCATCCTTTCCGTTTCGCAACGTCGCGTCGGCGCAAAGCCGGCCCCTTGGTCTTCTGATAGTATAGGCCAGCAAGAACGATTCTCCGAGAAGGCCGATGTAGAGGAGCCGTCATGACCGCCGATTCAGCACAGCCCCCGCTGCGGACCCAGGCCAAGGCGGCGCAATGGGCCGTGCGCCTGGCATATCTGGTGGTGTTCGTGGTGAACGTGCAGTGCGCCCTTTCCTTCGCCGTGAACCCCGCGGGCTTCGTGGGCGCCTACCAGCTGGAGGGGGCGGGAGCCGCGGGGCTGGCGGCCGTCCAGGGCATCGGCGTGGCCTTCCTCATGTGGAACTGCACCTACCCGGCGGTCATCGCGAGCCCTTCGCGCTTCTTCCCCCTGGCCGCGGTGGTGCTGGTGCAGCAGGTGGTGGGACTCGTGGGCGAGACCGTCATCCTGACGCAGCTTCCTGCCGGCTACGAGACGCTGGCCGCAAGCGTCGTGCGGTTCATCGGCTTCGACGCGTTCGGGCTGGTCATCATGGGGCTCGCCTTCGCATGGATGGCGGCGATGCGGAAGAAGGACGCGCGCTGAGGCCGGCAGCCCTCCGGGCCGCGGTTGTCGGCCCGCTTCAAACGGCAGGGACGCCGTCTTGGCCGGCTGCTTGCCGTCCCGCAGCCGTCCGCTATTCCGCAGCCGCCTTCGGTGCACCGAAAGCCGCACGTATGCAGCAGATGCGGCCTTAACGCGCCCGCAGCTCCCAGAAGGCCACGGCGCTGGCGGCGGCCACGTTCAGGGAGTCCACCCCGTGGGCCATGGGGATGCGCACCACGTAGTCGGCCCGCGCGATGGTGCCCGGAGCCAGTCCCTCCCCTTCGGTGCCCAGCACGATGGCGAGCCGCTCCTCGGATGCGAGCGCCGGGTCATCCAGCGGCACGGAGTCGTCGGACAGGGCCATGGCCGCCACGGCGAACCCGGCCTCGTGCAGCTGCGGGATGCCCGTCTGCGCCCAGCCGCCCTGGCGGCAGACGTTGCCGTGCGCCCCCTTGGCTGCAGGGGCGTCCTCGCCGATGCGGGTCCAGGGGACCTGGAAGACGGTGCCCATGGACACGCGGATGGCCCGGCGGTAGAGCGGGTCGTAGCACCCCGGCGTCACCAGCACGCCGTCCACGCCCAACGCCGCGGCGCTGCGGAAGATGGCCCCTACATTAGTATGGTTGGTGATGTCCTCCAACACCGCCACGCGGCGCGCGTCCGCAAGCACCTGGGAAAGCGACGGCTGGGGCGGACGTCGGAAGGCGGCCAAAACGCCGCGGGTCAGCTGGAAGCCGGTGAGCGCCGTCAGCTCGGCCCGGGGCGCGGCAAGCACGGGGCATTCGGGGTACGCCGCCTCCACCCGCCCCAGCAGCTCAACGACCGCAGGCGATTCCAGCTGCTCGCAGCCCACCAGCACCGACTGCGGCCGGAACCCGGCGTCCAGGGCGCGATGGATCACCTTCTCAGACTCGGCGATGAACAGGGCGCGCTCCGGCTCCAGCCGGCTGCGCAGCTGCACGTCGGTCAGGCGGGCATAGGCGTCAAGCCGCCCGTCGGCGATGCTTTCGACGAATTCGACCATAGCGGGGCTTTCGGGAACGAGGGGTGCGATCGGGGCTTTAGCGGCGAGCAGGCGCCTAGTCCACCTGCACCAACGAGAAGAAGTCCACGTCGGTTACCTCCGCAAGCGCCTTGCGCGGCTTCAAAAACGCCAGCTCCAGCAGAAAGCCCATGCCCGCCAGCGTGGCACCTGTCTCCTGCACCAGCTTAACGAGCGCGCGCACCGTGCCGCCGGTTGCCACCAGGTCGTCCACGATGAGCACCACGTCGTCGGGGCTCAGGGCGTCCTTGTGGATTTCCAGGGCATCGGAGCCGTATTCCAGCTGGTAGTCGGCGCTGTAGGTCTCGCGGGGAAGCTTGCCCGGCTTGCGGGCGGGAACGAAGCCGGCGGCCAGGCGCGTGGCCACGGGGGCACCGATGATGAAGCCGCGGGCCTCGGCGCCGATGACTTTGGTCACGCCCTTGCCCACGAAATGGTCCGCAATGCCGTCCACGGTGGCGGCGAACGCGGCGGAATCGGCCACCACGGGCGTGATGTCCTTGAAGGTCACCCCGGGAACAGGGTAATCGGGAATATCGACGATGAGCTGCTCGTACTCGAAGGCCATGGGCGTCTTCCTTCTGAATCGCAGGAACAAGTAGGGCCCGATGCACCGCAAAGGTCCGTCGCCCATGATACCCCAAAAATCCGCTTCGCGTCGAACCCTCCGTTTTTACTACCCTTCGGCGCCCCTCCCCGCCATGCTACAATAGCGCGGAAGTTGCCGTCCGCGCACAAGGAGAGCCGTGGAAGCCGACAGAATACGAGCGATACAGGGAACCCTACTCCTACGAGGTTCGGGACCGCCGCGTGCGCTCCGCCCGCGGGCTTCAGGCCGTGGACGGGCTCACCACCAGCAATGCCTTCGACGTGCCCGCCGAGCGCTATGTGGCCGGCGATATCAGCGCCCGGCAGCTGAGCGACATCGTGGAGGACTACTACGACCAGAAGGTAGGTCGCGGCATCGACCGCTACTCCCAAGAGGCCGACCTGGTGAGCGCCCGGATCTGCGACGCGCTGGACTCCAACGGGTTCTCCTTCTCGCCCGCTACCCTACGCTCCATCCATGGGCGCCTGTTCCGAGGCCTCATGGAAAGCCCCTACTACGAGGAGCATTACCGGGACTACAACATGACCAAGCGCGAGTTCGTCCTCGCGCGGGAATCGGTGATCTACGGAGATGCCGGCTCGATAGAAAAGGACCTGGCGGAAGCCTTCGCGCAGTTCGAGCCGGCACCCGTCCTAAACGACGATCACGGCGCCTACGCCGCATCGGTTGGCGGCTTCATCGCCCGAATCTGGCAAGTGCACCCCTTCGCCGAGGGAAACACGCGCACCGTGGCCGTGTTCCTGCAGCAGCTGATGCGCTCCCACGGGTTCGCAGGCGACCTCAGCGAGGCCTTCGACCGCTCGTCGCTGCAATTCCGCAACGCCCTGGTGCGGGCAAGCTACCGCAACGTGCCGCTGGGCGTGCGTCCCGATCCGACGTTCCTGAACGAGTTCATCGGTTGCCTTATCGAGGGACGTCCCTTCCCCTACCGCGACCGGGACATGGCCGCAGCCGAGCTGTTCCGCGCGAAGAGCCTCGTCCCGCCGCAGGAAGAAGCGGCGCACCGTATCGGCTAGGGCCTTCGGGCGCATGCATGGCGTACCAAGCGGCGCCGAACGCCCTATTCCCCGGCGGCCTCCAAGTCCGCAAGCTCTCCGTTGCGCAGCTGGCCGTAGCGGCGAGCCTCATCCACCGACACCGTCTTGATGCGGGTGGCGAAGAACCAGATCTCGAACAGGGTGAGGCCCACCAGCAGCGCCTTCGCCCACCATTGGGGCAGGACCACGGCCAGAACGGTCATCACGACCACGCCCGGGCAGGCGCACAGGATCTTCGAGCGCAGGGTCATCTGGCGCTTGTCCATGTAGTTCGAAAGGTAGCGCTTGTACAGCTTCGTGCCCAAGAACCAGTCGTTGAGCCGCTTGGAGCTGCGCAGGAAGAAGAACGAGGCCAGCAGCAGGAAGGGCGTGGTAGGCAGCACGGGCAGCAGCGCCCCCAAAGCGCCGAGCGCAAAGCAGAGCAGGCCGAGGACGGCGAAGACGATTCTCACGGGCAGCCTTTCGGAAGGGGCGGAAACGACGGCACCGCCCCGAATTCCCTCGGCGCCCTTCGGCTCGATCGTAATCCGGAAAGGTGCCGCACGGTAACGGCGGCCATGCGTTCGCAAGAGTGTACAGGACGACGTAGCGTCACCGTCAAGGGCGCCCCGGCCCCTCCAGAAAACGCACAAGACGCATGCGGGCCGACCCGGGCCGATCGGCGCAGAGTTCCCCCGCTTCGATTTGCCCCGCAGCCCAAGGAGCGGGGCGCCAGCGCGGAAGCCCAGCCTTGCGAAAGAGCCCTACTTCACCACCAGCACCGGGATGCTGGAACCGTGGATAACCTTATGGGAAACGCTGCCGATGTACTCCTTCAGCCCGGACAGGCCGCGGCTTCCCAGCACCACCAGGTCGTAATCGCGCTGGTCCAGCAACTTCAGGATTTCGTTGGCGGGGTTCGTGCCCGTCAGCAGCAACGAGTCCGTGCGGCCCTCAAGGCCCTCGCCCATGGTTTCGATGGCCTCGCCCAGCAAATCCTCGCCGTCCGAGATCATCATGTCCAGGATGTCCTGGAAGCTCTGCATCTGCGACTCGTCAAGCAAGGGAATGGGAATCACGTACACCACGTCGACATGGGCTTCCGGATTGGGAAGCGCCAGGTCGGCAGCCATCTTCAGCGCGCGGTTCGCCACTTCCGACTCGTCGTAGGCAACAAGGATCTTGTTCGCAGCCATAACCGCTCCTCTCTTCGGCCTCGGCGCGAAGGCGTATCCTCGCGCCAAGGCCAGTATAGCCTTCTTCCCGTCCACGCGGGCTTTCGAAATGATGACGTTTGACGGCCGCCCGTCCCAAGCGCACTACCCCTCCGTATCGCCTTCGCCGTCACCGCCGCCATCATCCGCACCGCGGAACAGGCGCCGGTATGCGCATTCCCGGGGCAGGTACTCGTCGAACAGCGCCGTCTCCAGCGTCACCTTCGCGCAGTCCGGGTTCTCCTGGAACCGACGGTCGTAGACGCTGCACAGATGCGTCTCCATGTCGAAGAAACGGCATGGAGACGCGTAGTCCACCAGCACCTCTCCGTCCTCGTCCACGTCGCGTTCGAAGCAGCACCGCCCGCAGCGGTTGCACAGGTCTTCCCACCTGCCGCGCACCTCTTCGTAGGTGCGCAGGTCATCCTCGCTCGGTCTGCGCTGCACGCCCTTCTCCCTTCCCTCCCGCGTCCGTCCGTCGTTCGTTCGCATCCCGCAGTCCGGTTCGAGCCAGCCGCCAGCACCCGCTCGCCGCCTGGGCGCCTCGGCTAAGCCCAAATGGAATCCGCCCGGAAATGGGAATCGAGCAGCAGGTCGGGCCTGCACAGCAGGTTGTGCTCGGTCACCGTGTCGCGCCCGTTCAGCGCATCCACGCGCAGGCGCAGGCCTTCCGGGATGATGCGCGGGGGAACTGCGAGCACGTGCAGCTCGTCGAAACCCTCCTCGGCGCGAGGGACCTGCGAACAGCCAGAACACTGCTTGAACGTATCATAGCCCGCCCGGCGCACGGCATCCCCCACAATGCGGGGGTAACCCACCCAGCGGCACTCAAGCACGTCGCATTCGCGCAGCGCCG
The DNA here is from genome assembly GCA_048242115.1 of Eggerthellaceae bacterium. GTDB lineage: Bacteria > Actinomycetota > Coriobacteriia > Coriobacteriales > Eggerthellaceae > Xiamenia. Next base: position 9,943 of record DBFAWQ010000255.1, on the reverse strand, counting down.
CGCGCAGTCCAGCCACGACGGCCAAACGAAGGCACCGGTTGCAGAACGGACCCTCCACCACTACCAGGGGCTCCCCGGCGCACCCCCGGGCAGAGGGCGCCGACGACGGGCTGGAGGCAAACTTCTGGCAGCGCCGTATGGCGTCCTCGGCGAACTCCTGGAACATGGCCAATGCAATCATCTCGCGACGCCGCAGCGGCATCGCCCGCGGATATGCGCCGCTGGCAAGGAAATTGCAGTACGCGACGAACTCGAAGAGCTCACGGCCGGCCTCCCCGCCGAACGTCTCCACGATATAGGTGCTCTTCCCCGATCGCGGAGGCCCGCAAACCAGCATGACGCGAATCGGGCGCCGAGGGTCCGAGCCACCGCCGCAAGATTCGCGGGTATTCCGAGCGCCGGACAGGCTGACGGCCGCCCCCTCTTCGCGACCGCCAGCTGCGCTTTTCGAAAACCAGCCGTTCCCCCTGCCCGAAACGGCCGCAGACCGCTCGCCGCCAGAGAACGCAGCGAGTTCATCCTTATCGGCGCCCACGATATCCGCCACCTGGAGCAGAAGCGCACCTATCCGCTGACCTTCGGTCAGCCCGGACGATCCCATAGCGCAGCCCCTTCCCTCTTTGTCCGCACGACGCTTCCCAACCGACGCAGCTGCGACGCTCCCTTTTACTCGAGCGCCGCGCCCTCTTTTGCCTGCGCGTTCGGCTCCCCTGAGAAGCTGCATCCTTTGCGGTACGCTGCAATGGAATCATTGTCGTTACCGTTCATGTCTGCGCGCCTTCGACACAATAACTGTTGTCGAACCGTTAAAATTCCCTCAGGAGCACGGTTTTCAAGAGCCGCCAACTGACCCAATAGCGCTCGGCATCAGGGCTTTTCGCGATTTTGTCCCCGCTACCGACCCAAAGTCGTTTCCGAGTCTCGTCAATCCCGCAGCTCCCCCTCATCGAGTGAGACGTCCTCGAGGGCTTTCACCGCCTCGGCGTAGGAATGCACCCCCAGCTTGGTGTAGAGATGCTTCACATGGGTGCGCACGGTGCCCATGGACACGCCCAGGGCATCGGTCATCTCGGGCGCGCGCCGTCCCTGGGCGATGAGCATCAGGATGTCGGCTTCCCGCGGGGTGAGTCCGTGCTGACCGGCTAGTTTGCTCACCCGGGCCTTCGTGGCCGCATCGTTGTAACGCTTCGCCGACATCTTGCGCCGCAGCCCCCAGATTTTGCGGATCTGCTCGTCAGTGCCCACCCAGAACGTAGCCGCCGTCAGAAGCAGCGTCACCACGATGGACAGCACGAAGTACCCCTGGGATCCGGGAACGAAGCCGCCTGCGAAATTGACGGTCAGCAGAATCCCCAAAGCAGTGCCCAAGCTGTTGTACATAACCGCCCGCAGCACGATGGCACGTGGGTCGACGGCGGTACGGTGGATGAGGGAGAGGCAGCCGATGAAGAGAAACGACAGGTACAACAGATTCCCCGCCTCGGTGAACGCCAGGGCGAAATCGCTGTTCGACGCCAGCGGGATGAGCAGATATCCTACGATGGCCAGGGGAAACACGGTCGAGCGCATCTTCGACCACAGCTCGTGGTTGTGCCCCATCGCGAAGAACAGGATGGCGAGCAACCCCATAGTCACCAAGCAACCGAAGAAGACACCGAGGTTGATGCTGAAGGGACCTTGCTGCACGTACCCTTCCAAGATGTGCAGAATCCCGAACACGGCTCCGTAGACAATCAGATGAAATAGGAGCGGCAGGGGCGTCTTGGCCGGAGCGCCGCAACCGGAGACGGATGCAGAACCGTCGCCATCTCCTTCGACAGGGCAATCCGATGCCCGATTCCCCGCCATGCCGACGAGGAAAGCCTGGTTGGAACCCGTCCTCGTCTCCGGCAACAGGCGCAGAAGGCATGCCGCGCCCAGAAGAAGCACCGCGGCATAGGCGGCACCGACAGCTATGGCCGTTGTCCCGAGCATAGCGTATGCGTACGGAAATAAAACATTGTCTATCAGGCCGTATATTGCAAGAGCGCCCATAATCACGGCAACAGCTCTGCGCTCCCCCAAACGCTCCATGGAAAGCACGATCAGCAGGATGGGAGGAACGACCGACGCCGAGATGGCGCCATACAGCGCAAACGACGCAACCCTCAAGTCGCACTGCAGCAACCCGTAGTACGCAACATGCAGAACCGCCTGCACCGCCACGAGCGCAATCACGGGGGTGCGCGACGGAAACATACCGCCGAAACGGGAACGTCTGACAAGCTCGTAGACCACCAAGCACCCCACCACCATGCCCAAAGGCTTCATCGCGCACGACAGATACACCTCGTTTCCGAAGAGCAGCAGGGGGATGCGCACCCCGAAAAGTCGGTCGGCGAAGCGGCTCACCTCATGGAAGGAATCCCACCATGTCCAGTAGAGCCCAGCCGCTAGAGCCACCACGACGGTCATGCCGTTCAGGCTCAGGCCGTCCCGTTTTCTCTTCTTCGTGCCCCCACGTAAGCCCTTCGAGTTCTTGGAGAGCATTGCCAATCCCCCTTCCTTCCCTACCCAATCATACCCTTCCCGGTGGTTCCCGCCCTCTCCAATTGTTGGGTAGATTGGGGAGATTGCACCGTATTTGCAGGTCACACAGGGGGTATCCGGTCCCTTTTCGCTGTTTCCAGCAGAAAGGATCTGTTCCATGCCATCTTCCAGGGTAGACGCACTTTACCCTGCTTTTGGAGAATACAGGAAGACGGCGCTTCGACTAAAGTCGCGAAAAGCCCGCCAGGAAGACGGGCAGGAAGCGGAGCCTCGGGACTTCGCAAAGCAGACGCAAGGAGAGGAGAGATTATGCGAGATGCGCGTATACGCACGGAACGCAGCCGCGGATGGCGGACCACGCTGGTGGTGGCCTCCGTCGCCTGCACCATGGTGCTCGGATGCCTGGCCCTTGGGGGATGCCAGTCTCCGGCGCCCAGCGGCAACGACCAGAAAGCCGCCGACCCGGCACCGAAGGCCCAGGCGGCGGAGCCGGCGGCTGCGGATGAGAAGCCCGCTGCGGCCGCAACTTCGACCGACCTGCCCGGCACGTTCACTAACTCGGATGCCGGGGCATGGGGAGACACCCAGTACGCCCGCGCCGTCAACGCCGGCAACCGCGGGTGCAACGCCTGCCACGCCGACCTGTTCAGCGTGCTGCCGAAGGGCATGAACTCCAAGGGGCTGCACGAGGTGGACAAGCCGGCGGCCTACGGGCGCGTGTACACCTACAACGACTGCACCACCTGCCACATCCACTCCGGCGCCGCCCAGAACGGTATGAACACCGGCGGGGCCGGCCCTTACATGGCACCGTCCATCCACGGCTCGCATTTCGCCAACCAGACGTTCCTGGCCCAGGGTGGCAACTGCTTCAGCTGCCACGAGACCGACGTGCTCACCGGCGAGCTGGGCATGTGGGACGAGCTGAAGTACACGAAGAGCATCGGGCTTGGCAACAACGCCGCGCTCGAGGTCGTGGGCACGTGGATCGCAGGTCGCGGTTACGAGACCTCCACGGTGACCGGCGGCATGATCGAGCACAATGTGAAGCTGGACAACGTGGTGTCGAACCAGGACCCCACGGAAAGTGCGGAAGACCTGTACTCCGCCACGAACATGGACTATCCCAATGTTAGCGAAGCCGATTACAAGGTGGCAATCAAGGGCGTGAAGAACGAGAAGACCTACACCTTGGACGAGCTGCGTGCGATGCCCCAGACCGAAATCACCTACACCCGCGTCTGCGGCACCAACGGCAACAACGGTGGCTGGTACATCGCCAACATCCCCGCCAAGGGCGTGCTGCTCTCCGACATCATCGAGGACTGCGGCGGCCTGGTCGACGGCGTGGACACCATCGCCAGCGCCGGCTACGACGGCTGGGCCGGGCCCTTCACCCCTGCGCCCACCGGACTTTCCATGGAGGCCTACCTCGACCCGAACGCAATGATCGCGCTTGAGCAGTTCGGCGAGCCCATCGAGCTCATCGACGGCGGCCCAGCCTACTTCGTAATCCCGGGCGGTGTGGCGTTCGCGGGCTCCAAGTGGGTCAACGAGATCAGCTTCTTCAAGGGCAACGGCACCGAGGTCCGCAGCATCGCCGACTGGGGTATGGCTACCAACACGGGCTCTTGGCTCACCCCCAACATCGATGGCACGAAGTGCAAGGTGGGAGAGCCCATCGACCTGAGCGGCGTAGCGTTCAGCCTGGCAGAGCAGCACGATATCGACATGACCGCCATTAAGGTAAGTGCCGACTACGGCGAGACCTGGACCGAGATCCCGTTGCCGACGAACATGGACCAGGACCAGTGGGTGAAGTGGTCCGCTACTTGGACCCCCGAAGTGGCCGGCACGTATTGTCTGACCATGCACGTTGAAAGCGAAAACCCCGACGCCGCTTCCAACGACGGTCACGTCATCATCAAGGTTACGGAATAGGAGGCTACCACCATGAAGCTTGACGGAAAGACAGCCATCGCAGCCGCGAGCGCCCTGGCGCTGGCGGGCATGGGGGCAGCCCCGCTGGCGGCCATCGCGGCGCCAGCCCAGGCCCCCGCACCCGACGCGGCCGCCGTCGCGGCCGCTGAGGGAGCACAGGCAGCCCCGGGCGCGAAGGCCCAGACGGTGGCAGGCTCCTTCGCCTACACCCAAGACGCCGTGACCTCCACGGCCCAGCTGCGCGACGTGTTCTCCAAGTCCGCAGCGGCGCTGTGCCAGGCCCTGCCCGACTACGGCTGCGCCCAGTGCGCCTCGGCGCTGCTGCTGCGCGCCCCCGGCTCGCCCGAAATCCAGGCAACCGTGGCCGACCTGGCCGACCGCGACGGCGCGGCGGCCGTGACCATGGCCTGCTCCTGCGCCACCAACGCCCCCGGCGGCGGTGCCGCGGCCAACGCCGAGGCCCAGGGCGTGATGCTGAAGGCCCTGGCCGCCCTCATGGGGGCCTAAAGCCGAGCGACTAGGCCGCGGGCCGCGCGGGAAACCGCAGGCAGTCCGTATTCGGAGGGGGTCGGAGCAATCCGGCCCCCTCCCTTTTCGCCCCTCAGGCAGGTTCGGAACAACCAACAGGCGCCGGCAGCCCTTCGAAATGCAAGCTCCCGAAATCCGTGCCCGTTCCGCCTCGCCTTTATCCCCTTCTTGACTATGCAATATTTCTAACTTATATTGCATATATAGGTTAGAAATTCATTTCAAAGGAGACTCTCATGCCTTCCGCCGTCGCCGTTCCCGACATCCGCCCCATCAGCGAGCTGCGCACCAACCTCAACGGCATCTGCGAGGACGCCCGCAGCTCCCAGGAGCCTATCTTCATGACGAAAAACGGCAAGGCGGCCCTGGTGGTGATCGACTGCGAGGCCTACGAGCGGCAGCGGCAGCACGACCGCTACGTACTGAAGCTTCGGGAAGCAGAGATCGAGGCGGCCTACCGGCCCGAAGCCGTCTCGCAGGAGCAGCTGGACTCCCACATGGCCGACATCTTCGAGAGCTGGGGGCTGTGATGGCATCCCGCGAGGTGGCCTACCAGCCGAGGGCCGCCTACGACATCGAGTCCATCGTGGTGTACGTGGGCCAGGTCCTGGGCCTCCCCCAGGCAGCGAAGGACTGGTACGACCAGCTCCAGGAGACGCTCGCCATGCTCGCCGACCTTCCCGCCATGGGCAAGCCCTTCGACGACGAGCTGCTCGCCCACCGCAACATGCGCACGTTCCGCGTGGGCCAGTACCGGCTGTTCTACACCCACGACGAGCGCACACTCACCCTCTGGCGGGTCCTGCACACCCGCCGCGACACGGACGACTACGCCCTCATGTTTTTGGATAGCCTGTAAAGAGAACAGCAAGAAGGGCCGGCGAGAGCAGCTGCCTCGCCAGCCCGTACACCCAATCCGCTAGCCTTCGGTTCTTAAACGCCCATCATCGCGGCGAGGCTCTTGAGCAGCACGCCTTGGGCCTCGGCGTTGGCCACGGCCCCGCCGCCGGGTGCGTTGGTGGCGCAGGCGCAGGCCATGGTCACCGAGACCCCGTGCTCCCGGACAAGGTCCCTTACCGCCGCTTCGACAACCGGCGAGCCCGGAGCGCTCACAAGCAGGCTGGATGCATATTCCTGGCAGCCATAGTCCGGCAGCGACTGGCACAGCACCGCTGCCGATTTCGCGAATACGCCGGAGAGCTGGGACACCGGGGTCAGAACCGCCTGGCTGTAGCCGAACTCACCCGTCACTTTCGCCGGCGCCTGGGCAGTCGCAGTCGAAACCGTTTGCTGGGCGACCGCCTCGACTGCGGGAACAGCCGCTTCCGCAGAGCTGGCGGCAGGAGCCGCGATGGCCGCCAAGGGAGCTGCCCCCATGCTGGCCAGCGCAAGCGCGCTGGACGCGGCCAAAACCTTCTTTCCGTTCATAACCATAACGTTCCCTCCCCCTCTATTCCACGACTTTGACGATGACATGGCCGTCGTTGTGGACTGCGTTCTCGTTCTCGCTATCGACGCTCATCGTCAAGCAGTACGTGCCGGCCACTTCGGGAGTCCACGTGGCGCTCCAGTGCACCCATTGGTCGCGGTCCATGTTCTCGGGCAGCGGGATCTCGGTCCAGGTCTCGCCGTAGTCGGCGCTCAGCTTCACCGCGGTCACATCGTTGCCGCCCTGTTCGGAAAGGGCCCAGCCGCAGCCGGACAGCTCGATGGGCTGGCCCACCTTGAATTCCTGGTCGTCAGTTCCAGGCGTAAGCCACATGCCCACGTTCGTCCTGCCGAACCCGACCACGGTCTTGCTCGCGGTGTCCCCGCTGTCGACGAAGTTCACATCTTGGACACACTTGGTTCCTCGGGCGGCGAAGACGCCGGGGAATACCAGGTACGCGGGGCCGCCGTCCATGTACTCAATGGGCTCGCCGAACTGCTCCAGGGCGATCATGGCGTTCGGGTCGACGCATTCCTCAAGGGCGATGAGCTTGGTATCGGGAGTGCGCCATCCGTCGTAACCGAACCCGGCCACCGAGTCCACCCCTTCCGCCAAGCCTCCGCAGTCCTCGATGATGTCGGAGAGGAGGACGCCTTTGGTGGGAACGTTCGCCATGTACCAACCGCCGTTGTTGCCGTTGGTGCCGCAGAGGCGCGTGTAGGTCATCTCGGTCTGGGGCATGGCGCGCAGCTCGTCTAAGGTGTAGGTCTTCTCGTTCACCACGCCCTTGATAGTGACGGTGTAGGTCTTTTCGTCGATGTCGGGGTAGTCCATGTTCGTGGCGGAGTACAGGTCGGCGGCGCTCTCCGTGGGAGCCTGGTCGGAGACCACGTTGTCAAGCTTGATGTCATGCTCGATCATGCCGCCGGTGACCGTGGAGGTTTCGTAACCGCGTCCCGCAATCCACGTGCCCACCGCCTCGAGCGGAGCACCGTTGCCCAGGCCGATCATCCTCGTGTACTTCAGCTCGTCCCACATGCCCAGCTGGCCGGTGGTCACGTCGGTCTCGTGGCAGCTGAAGCAGTTGCCGCCCTGGGCCAGGAAGGTCTGGTTGGCGTAGTGCGACCCGTGGATGGACGGCGCCATATAAGGGCCACAGCCGCCTACGGCCGAACCGTCTTTACCGGAATGAACGTGGCAGGTGGCGCAATCGTTGTACGTGTAGATACGTCCGTAGGCCGCGGGCTTGTCCACCTCGTGCAGGCCCTTGGAGTTCATGCCCTTGGGCAGCACGCTGAACAGGTCGGCGTGGCAGCTGTTGCATCCGCGGTTGCCGGCGTTCACGGCCTGCGCGTACTGCGTGTCGCCCCAGGCACCCGCGTCCACGTTGGTGAACGTACCGGGCAGCTCCGTCGTAGTCGCGGAAGCCGACGTCTGGGCATCGTCCCGCGCAGCAGCGTCCGCATCGGCATCCGCACCTTCCTCGGCAATGGCCAGCGCGGCGCATCCAGGCGCCTCCGCCGCGTTTCATTCCGGCAGAATCGTTCCTCATAGGATCTCCTTTCCTCGCTGTGCGCCCGAAGCCCCGAAACGGCCGCTTTCCCCCTTCGGCCCCGGGCGGTTCCCGCCAATCTTAGGAACGGCGCCCGTCCCCTGTATTCATAAAACGTTGGGGAGTTTTCCCGATGCCGCTCTTTTGGGGAGCGGCGCCGAAAGCGGGGGGTTCCGAAGAAAGGCCAATCGCCAGATTTCTTCAAACAGAGGTTCTGAACAGCGTTTTCATTGGCACCGGCAGACAAATCCCCAACAATTGGGGACTGCGCGACCGAGGGGATTGGGTAGAATCTTTTCCCATGGGACATGCTTCGCCGGGGCTAGCGGGGCCAAAGGTAAGGGGGAAAGATGCCGCACGCACACCGAAAGAGACAGCCCGAAAGGGCTTTCGGCCTTACCACCCCCGTAAAGCTGCGAAACGCTCTTCCCCTGGCAGCGATAGCGCTGTGCGCGGGATTCTATTGGGCATGGTGGGACTCGCTCCACGAGCTCACGCGGTTCTACCATCTCATCAACAACACCCCGCAGATCTCGTTCCTCTTCGGCGGAACCCGCGGACTTCACTGCGTCGGCAAGCCGTTGGGTATCATCGTCGGGTGCTGCCTTTTCATCGTCGTCCTCCGAAACAGCCGAGCAAGAAACGGCCGATCGCTGGGAAAAACCGCCCTCCTCGTCATGGGGGCGCAAACGTTGCTGCTCGCGCCGTTTGCCTACATCCTTCAGCACTTCGGGCCTCTTGCGGCCCAGGGCATCTACTTTGTCGCCTCGGCGGCCATGGTCGTTCCCGTCGTCGCGATCACCTGCGCCTTGAAACCCCTTTCGACCCGCCAATGCGCCCTGGTCATCATCGGGGCGCTCTGCTGCTACGCATGCCTGAACAACTTGCTCTTCCCCTTGCTTCTGCAAGGGCTCTCGCGGTATCTGGTCGCCGGCTTCTACACGGTCCTGCTCGCAATCGCGTGGCTGCTCGCACGCAAACCCCTCAACACGCTCCCCGTCCCGGACGAGAGGCTCGAGCGCAAAGCGTTCCCTCCCTGGCAGCTTGTCCTGCATCTGACGGTCTACGGCTTCGTGTTCGGGATGATGCACATCATGGAAAGCCGACCCGGACGCGAAGGACCCTACAGCATCAACCTCGGGGTTTTCCTTGGGTGCATCGTCGCCGCATGCCTCTTCGGGCTGCTGTTCCTCCGCCAGAACGCCAGCACCGAGATTTGGTCGAAAATGCGCTCGACGGTGTTCCCGCTCGCAATCGTGGGGTTCACCCTGATTCCCCTCACGGGCAGTGACACGTTCGCCGCGACGTTTCCCGAGGCGGCAGGAATGCTATACCTGTGCTTCCTCTTCTACGCAAGCGTCTCGCTCATGAGGCGAACGGCGCTGGACATGCGCCTTATACCATGCCTCGCCCTGCTTCTCTACAGCACGGGAGAGATAACCGGGGTAGTCTGCGCCGGATTCACCCCGCAGGGAGCCATGCCGGACTACCTGGTCCTCATCTCCTTCATCGTTCTGCTTCTGACCGCCGCAACGTTCTGGGTAGGCACCGACGAGCAGATCCGCAAAATCTGGGGGCTTCGGCGCAACCTGGCGCCAAAACGGTACAACGACCAGCTCACGAAGGTCCGGATCGCGGCCATGGAGCGTCGTTTCAACCTCACCAGCCGCGAAGCCCAGGCGCTTCTTCTCATAGCCCAGGGGAAGCGCGCGCCCGAAATACAGAGCGTAATGGGAGTCTCGATGTCGACGGTGCGCTCGCACATCAAGCATCTGTACACGAAAATCGACGCCCACAGCTACGCCGAGGCCGTGGCCATCCTGGAGAGCATCCCCGTCGACGAGGGGGAGCTGCACGCCGCCGAGCAAAGCGCTTGCTAGCCCCGCTGCCCCAAAGGTCGCCTTCCTCCTGTGCGCCCCGCCCCTTCCGCCCCTAGGCCGGGGTGCCGTCGCCGAAGAGGAGCT
>DBFAWQ010000254.1:0-4759 GCA_048242115.1 Eggerthellaceae bacterium | reverse complement strand
CGCCTGCAACGTCTACCACGGCTGCATCCACAACATGGTTCACGAGCGCAGCCGGGAGCTGCTCTGCGAGCTGGCCAAGGCGGCCAGCTTCGTCGTCCGAGCGAACTACTACCTGGAGACGCACCGCTTCGTGGGCGCCGTGAGCGAGCTTGCGGAGTGCTCGCTGGGCACCGACCAGCAGGTGCTCCGGCTGTTGCTTGACCTGCGCGCCGGCGAGAAGCCCGACTTCGACGAGTCGTCGGCCCTGCTGATGGAATGGGCGGCAGGCTGGGTGCGCGTGGAGAAGATGGAGCGCTAGCGATTCGGCTCCTTGCAGGTGCAGCAGTCGGCAGGCTGCGACCATGAAAAAGCGGCGGCTCCTTTCGGGGCCGCCGCTTCGCGTTTCCGGGCTAGAACCGCAGCGCGTAGGAGAACTGGGGCCAGCTGGAATAGCTGACCACCTGCCCGAAGGTTGGGGCATGGATGTAGGTGCCGCCACCCGCCTCGGTGCAGATGCCCACATGGCCGTAGCTCCACAGAATGTCGCCGGGCTGTGCTTCCGACACCGACCCCACCCAGGCCGCCGCATCCTTCATGCCGTAGGTGGTGCGGGGGATGGTGATGCCCACCTGCTGGTAGCACCAGTACGTGAGCCCCGAGCAGTCCAGGCCCACCCCGGGGGTGTTGCCGCCCCACACGTACGGGGTGCCCAGGCAGTATTCCGCATAGGCCACGATGGAGCCGTTCGCCGGAGGGGCGGGCATGGGGTCGGGCTGGGGTTGGGGCGTCGGCTCCGGGTCCACCCACGGATCGTCGGGCTCGTCGGGCGTGACAGGGTCCGGCGTGGGATCGGGGGTAGGATCGGGGTCGGTCGTGTTCGTCGGCTCGTTCGGCGTCGCGTTGTTGGTCTGGTTCTGATTCTGGCTCTGCTGCTGGCGCGCCAGACGTTCCGCTTCTTCCTGCTCGCGGGCCAGCCGCTCGGCCTCGGCGGCGCGAAGGGCGGCTGCGGCCTCCTCCTCTTCCTTCAGCAGCAGCTGGCGCGCCTCCTCGTCGAGGGCGTCAAGCTCGGCCTGAAGCGCCGCCACGGTGACCTCCGCCTGCTCCTTGGTGGTGCGGGCCTCCTCGGCTTTCTCTGACGCCTTGCGCTCCTGGTTGGCGAATTCCTGCTCCTCGACCTCTATCTGCGCCCGAAGCTCCTTCGTTTGGTTGATGAGCAGTGAGTCCTGCTTGTTCATCTTGGTGAGCAGGCTCCAGTTCGTGACGAACTCCTCGAAGGTGGTGGCGCCCAGCAGCATGTCCAGCATGGTGGAGTTGCCGGTGCGGTACATGCTGGTGGCACGGGTTCCCAGCTTCTCCTGAAGCTGGCGGATGCGCCCGGAGGCCTCGTCGATGCGGCCCTGGGCCTCGTCGCGGGCGATAACGGCGGCATCGTGCTCGTCGAGGGCAGCGTAGTACTCCTCGGCCAGCCGCTCCAGGTCGGAGTTCATAGCGGAGACGCGGGAGCGAACCTCGTCGGCCTCGGCCATCTTCTCGGCGGAGGTGGGGTCGGCGTAGGCGGCGGAGGGAACGCAGAGGGCGGCTGCGGCAAGCACCGCCGAGGCCGCAAGAAACGAACGCCGGCTCAAACGAACATGGGGCTGCATCATAGTTTCTTGCCTTTCTTGGAGCGCTTTCTCGCCGGCCCATCCCCCGGTTACGCCCTGGAACCGCAAAGCACCAGGGCGAAGGCGCTGGCAACGGATAGTGCATGGTGTGTTTGCCTGCTGCGTGCGCACTCCGTGGAATCAGTCTTCTCGATTGCACTATACTAACAAAATGCGACCAGCTCAACCCGAGCGAACAGAAAAGCCCCATAGAGGGCGCTGAGCAGCAGCCGCATGGGCATGCACCCAAAGTATGCCCGGGAGACGTCCCTCGGGAGAGTGCGTAAGGGGCGGATTCTACGGGAAAATGCGTAGAACCCGCCCCTTGTGCACTCCTACTTCGCCATCATCCGCCGCATGCATAGTGCACAACCGGAGGGTTTCGGGCGATTTCCCGCAAAACCCTCCGGTTGTGCACTGCTCCGAGCGTGAGATGCGTCGAGCGGAGCGCGGCGGCAAGAGTCAGGGGAAGGCGCCATGGGGCCGAAAGGGCGGTCGCCAGCTTAGGCTTGCGGCGACACAAAAGAAGAAGCCGCCCGAAGGCGGCTTCTATGAAAGTTAGATGACGCGCTCCCCTACTCGGCGGTGCCGGCGTAGTTGCGGGTCACCGAGGAGTCCACCTGGATGCCAGGGGTCATGGTGCCGGAGACGGTGATGGACTTCACGTACTTGCCCTTGGCTGCGGAGGGCTTCATACGCAAAATCTCGTCGTAAACGGTGCCGTAGTTGGCAGCAAGCTGCTCGGGGGTGAAGCTGGCCTTGCCGATGATGACGTGGGCGATGCCGTAGCGGTCGGCGCGGTACTCCACGCGGCCGCCCTTCAGCTCGGTGATGGCCTTGGCCACATCGGTCGTGACGGTACCCAGCTTCGGGTTGGGCATGAGGCCGCGGGGGCCGAGAATCTTGCCCAGGCGACCGACCTTGCCCATCTGGTCGGGGGTGGCTACGGCAGCGTCGAAGTTGAACTCGCCGGCCTGGATCTGGGCCATGAGCTCGTCGGTGCCCACGATGTCGGCGCCGGCCTCCTCGGCGGCGCGGGCCGCCTCGCCCTCGGCGAACACGGCGACGCGGACGGTCTTACCGGAGCCGAAGGGCAGGCTCACGGTGCCGCGCAGCTGCTGGTCCGCCTTGCGGGTGTCGATGCCCAGGCGGAAGTCGACGGTCACGGTCTCGTCGAAGTTGGCCGTGGAGACCTCCTTGACCTTGGCCATGGCGTCCAGCGGAGCGTAGACGGCATCCCCGATGGCCTCCTCGGCCGCCCGGTACTTCTTAGCAAGCTTCTTCATATCCAATCCTTTCGTGGTAATGGCGGACCTTCTGTCCTCCCACATTGAATCCAAACTCAAACCCTATGACCCGGCGGCCCTTTCGTCAATCCGAATGGCCCACCGGGCTTCTGCGGTGCGTGCCATGGGCCTGAAAGGGTTCCGGCATTGGCCTTCGCGCCATGCCGGGTTCCTTGAAGGCCCAGGGTGCGTGCCGCAGGAGGCCAGAGGGTTATTCGGCCTTGCCTTGGAGCATAGCCGCCAGCTTCTTGGACGGCACGTACTTCTTCTTCATCTCGCGGCCCTCGATGAGCACGCCCATTGAGCGGGCGGTGCCGGCCACGATGTTCATGGCAGCATCGATGTCGTTGGCGTTCAGGTCGGGCATCTTGATCTCGGCGATCTCGCGCAGCTGATCTTGGGTCAGCGTGCCGACGAAACGCAGCTGCGGGATGCCGGAGCCGCTCTGAATGCCGAGCTTCTCCTTGATGAGCACGGCCGCCGGAGGCGTCTTGCAGACGAAGGTAAAGGACTTGTCCTCGTAGATGGTGATCTCGACGGGGATGATCGTACCCGCCTGGTCCTGCGTCTGGGCGTTGAACGCCTGGCAGAACTGCATGATGTTGACGCCCTGGGCGCCAAGGGCGGGACCGACCGGAGGGGCCGGGTTCGCGGCACCCGCGGGAATCTGGAGCTTCACAAAGCCCGTTTGCTTCTTTGCTGCAGCCATTGAAACGTTTCCTTTCAGCTGATCATCTGATCGACTTTGGCGCTACGCGCCTATGAATAAGCGGGTCGCCGTGAGAAGCCCCGGTCCACTCGGGCACGGTTCGCCGCCTGTTCGCACCTTAAATCGTGGCCACCTGGTCGAAGGAAAGCTCGACCGGGGTCTCTCGCCCGAAAATGGAGACCATGACCTTCACCTTGCCGGCGTCGGGCATGACTTCCGAGACAACGCCGTCGAACTCGGCCAGAGGCCCGGAGACCACCTTCACGGACTGCCCGACCTCCAGCGTCGTGGAGGTCTTCTTGGGAGCCTCGTGGCTCACGCGCTTCATGATCTTGTTGTATTCGTCACGGGTAAGCGGGGCCGGCGTGCCGTCGGCGCCCACGAAACCGGTGACACCGGGGGTGTTGCGCACCGCCGACCAGGTGCGGTCGTCGAGCTCCATGCGGACGAGCACGTAGCCCGGCAGCACCTTCCGCTCGACGTCCGCTCGGCGGCCGCCCTCGCGGATCTCGGTGACCGTCTCGGTGGGAATCTCTATGGCGAACAGGTTGTTTTCCAACCCCAAGGCCTCTTTGCGAGCCTCCAGGTTCGACTTCACCTTGTTCTCGTATCCGGAATAGGTGTGAAGCACGTACCACTTCTTCGCCATAGCCTTACGCCCCCAATCCGGCAAGTCCCGAGATGCCCACAAGGATGGGAGTAACGATAGCATTGTCGAGAATGGCGACGTAGATGCCGAAGAACAGCAGCGCGCACACCACCACGACGCTCCAACGCAGCACGTCCTGGCGGGTGGGCCAGGTCACGCGCTTCATCTCGCCACGGACGTCCTTCAGGAACTGGAAGCGCTTCTTCTTGGGCTTCGCAGGCTTCTTCTCTGCCTTAGCCGGCTTCGCAGGAGCCTCGACCTTCGCCTCCTCCTTCTTCAGGAAGCTGCCGATGCGCTTCTTCTCCCGCTCGGCCGCTTCGACCTCGGTGACCTCGATCTGATTAGACTCCGCCTCGACCTCGGACGCGACGCGAGCTTCCTTGCGGGCAGCGCGAGCGGCCGACGCCTTGGCCTTCTGAGTTTTCGATTTCTTAGCCATCTGGTTCCTCACCGATAGGGACTCATGCTTAACGCGAAACAAGCAGCCTGTCTT